>JAJDNC010000076.1 GCA_022340865.1 Gemmatimonadota bacterium | reverse complement strand
GTGAACCAGTAGTTCATCTTCAAGACGAAGATGTTGTCCGGGCGGGTGCCGAAGAGGGCGGCCTGGTCCCGGGAGAACTGGAAGTCGCCCACCCCGCCGGCGTAGTCGGCCCGGGACTGCTGCCAGGCCAGGTACAGGGTGGAGCCCGGGCGCCACTCCCAGCGCAGCACCGCGGTTCCCCGCAGGGAGCGGTAGTTGAAGTCCAGGTTCGGCACCTGGCCGTCGTAGGGCGTGAACGTGTAGCCCTGCGGCACGTCCAGCGAGCCCACGGTCAGGTAGTCGCCGGAGGAGATGAAGGGCTGGGCGTAGAGCTGGAACGACAGCCTGGGCGTGAACGTGAAGTTCAGGCGCGTCTCCATGGAGAGCGTGGTCTGACGGAGCGGCGCGAAGAGGTACCACGCGCCGTAGGTGGCCGTGGCCGCTGCGTCGGGCACCGTGCCCACATACTGGGCCTGGGTGAAGTCGCGCTGGTACGTGGGGCCCGCCGACAGGCTCCACCGGTCCGTCTTCACTCCCAAGGAGGTACTCACCGCGGTGCTCCAACCGCCGTACTCGTCCTTCATGCCGGAGACCAGGGCGGCCAGAGTGACCGTCTTCCGCGGGTCGGTGCTCACGTGGACGGTGCCGTTCCAGTTCGCCGGCCGCTGCATGAGCGGTCCGCCCCGCGTCGAGCGATCGTCCATGGCCCGCAGCCAGTGCGCCACATAGACATAGCCGCTCCAGAAGTTCAGCGTCCGGAACTGGCCGGTCATGCTCCACACGGAGAGGATGCGCTGCCACGCGTAGTTGTGCTCGTAGCGCACCGACCCGGTGAGGGAGTAGTTGCGCAGGAACGGGCCGGGCTGGTTCTCCAGGTAGGTGACGTCGGTCTCGATGTCCCGGCGGTCGGTGCGGTTCTGGTAGCCCAGGTCGTTCACCTCGAAGGCCGGAGACGTGGCGGCCACCGCCAGGCTTCCTCTCCAGTGCCGGCCGCCCTGCCGCTCCACGGCCGCGCCCACGGAGTATCCCGTGAGGGACGTGGCGTCGGGGTTCACCTCCAGGTGCGTGGCGTCGGGACGCTGGAAGAAGTGGTTGCCGGCGGTCTGGGTGGCCACCATGGCCGCGGGCGAGCCCGCCACGTAGCTGTAGACCGCCGAGCCGCGGAGCACCCAGGCCCGGGTCTCGGACTCCAGGCGGAAATCGCCGCCGCCGGCGTACGCCGCCGAGCGTAGCGCCGAGCGCAGCGGGTCGGTGTCCAGCCTCCGATCCACCGCGGTGATCATGCCGCCCACCGAGGTCCGGCCCTGGTGCGTGTCCTTGCGGGCCCGCGCCACCAGATAGTTGGTGAGGGGCTCCACGGTGAAGAGATCCTCGGTGCCTGTCGAGGTGAGGTATCGCGCCCTCTCCCGGTCGGTCACCGCCTCGATGACGCCCAGCGACCACCCCGAGCGCGTCTTCCCGCTGAGCTTGGCGGCACCCAGGATGGTGGTCTTGTCCGGCGCGTCGGCCGCGGCCGTGGGGGGCTGGAGCTGGGGGCTTCGGCCGATGCGGCGGCTGTAGAAGAGCTGGCCGCCGCTGGTGTTCCGCCCGAAGTCGAAGATCTCGCTTCCCTCCACGAAGAACGGACGCTTCTCCTCGTAGCGCGTCTCGTAGACGGTGAGGTTCACCACCGCCGGGTCCGCCTCCACCTGTCCGAAGTCGGGGTTGAAGGAGGCGTTCACCGTGAAGTCGGACGAGGCGCGGTACAGCAGATCCACGCCTCCCGAGGCCGACTGCCGCGCCCCCGAGGTGAAGGGGTCGGGGCCGGGGTCGACGCGCTCCATCCGAGCCAGCGCATATGGGAGCACCTCGAGGCGCTTGCCCGGCGCGATGTCCCGCAGGCCCACGAGGTTGCCGTAGGTCGGGATGCCGCCGGGCTCGCTCTTGGGGGTGAACGAGAGCACCGCGTACTCTCGACGCCGGCCGATGATGCGCTCGAGCTGGATGCCCCAGACGGGTGCCTTGGTGTCCGAGAAGCGGAGCTGGCTGAACGGGATCCGATACTCGGCGGTCCATCCCAGGCTGTCCACCGTGGTCTTCACCTCCCACACGGCGTCCCAGGAGTTGTCGTCCTGCTCCTGTCCGTCGGGGCCCATGGACTTGGTCTCGTCGCGCTGCACCCCCACCGGGTTCACGTCGAAGGAGAAGGCCGTGCGGTGGTCGTGGTAGGAGTCGAAGACCACCCCCACCCAGTCCGAGTCCAGCAGATCCATGTCCCGGCGCCCCAGGCGGCCGGTGGGGCGCTGGCGGTCGTAGAGGCGCATGCCGACGTAGATGGCCTCGTGATCGAAGAGGACGCGCGCCTCGGTGCGCTCGCTCACCGGCTGCCCCTCGTCGGGGTCGACCTGGGTGAAGGTGGTCACCGGTGGTGCGGCGGCCCAGGAGGGCTCGTCCAGGCGGCCGTCGATGTGGATGGGGCCCGTAGCACGCACCGCCGTGACCACGGGACGTCCGGGGTCCACCTCCGACGATGAGGCCTGGGAGGCCGCCGTCCGGGGCAGCAGGCCCAGGAGAAGGGCCACACCGATCGTGCGTGCGCGCATGGGAGGCTCCCTTGTCCACCCGTTCGTGCGTCCTCGCACGGAGAACGCGCCATGAATCCACCTCGTCCCCGGGACGCGACCATCCGGAGGGGCAGGAACCCCCGCCCGGGCGCTTCACCGGCCTGCGGCGCGGGCGCCGAAGGTCGAGGAAGATGGGGGGGAGGAGGGACCGGGACAATGTCGGACTCGCTCAAGACCCGCCTTGACAGGTCAAACGATTGTTTTAAACATCCGTTCTACTTCTTCTGGCCTGCCCGCGCCGGCCGCTCAACCCTCGATCGCCGGTCCCGCCGGCCAGGAGAGCGCTCCAGGTGAACTTCAGACGCGTCGTGTTCCTCCTTCTCGCGGCCGTCGCCGTCGGGGCGGGCGTGTACTACGTCCGGGGAACCGGTCCCGACGAGGTGGTCCTCACGGGGATCGTCACCACCGAGGACGTCATGGTCAGCCCGCAGGTGGGCGGGCGCATCGACACCCTCACCGTGGATGCCGGCGACTCGGTCGCCGAGGGGCAGCTCATCGCCGTCATCGCTCCGGCGGAGCTGGAGGCCGACCGGGCGTTCTACGCGCACAGCGCCGACGCCCTGGGTGCACAGGTCACGGCCAACCAGGCGGAGGTGGCCGCCGCCGAGGCCGGGGTCAGCGAGGCCGAGGCCAGCCTGGCCAAGGCCCGACAGACCTACGAGCGCTCGAGCTCCGTGGCTCGATCCGGCGGCCTGACGCCCGAGGATCTGGACCAGGCGCACACGGCGGTGGAAGTCGCTCAGGCCCAGGCCGACGCGGCACAGAAACGGGTGGCGGCCGCGCGCAGCGCGCTTGCGGCCTCGATCCAGCAACGGGATGCCGCCGCCGCCCAGGTCGCCAAGGCGAGGGTGCGCCTGGCGTACACCGACGTGCGCGCGCCCATCAAGGGGATCGTGGACGTACGGGCCGTCCGCGTCGGCGAGGTGGTGACCGCCGGCGAGCCCATCATCACGCTCGTCGATCCGGACGATCTGTGGGTGCGGGCGGACGTGGAGGAGTCCTACATCGACCGCATCCGCCTGGGCGATACCCTCACCGTGCGGCTTCCCTCGGGCGCGGAGCGGAAGGGCACGGTCTTCTACCGCGGCGTGGACGCCGACTACGCCACCCAGCGGGACGTGAGCCGGACCAAGCGCGACATCAAGACGTTCCAGATCCGCCTGCACGTGGACAACAGCGACCGGCGGCTGGCCCTGGGGGAGACGGCGTACGTGCTGTTGCCACCGCAGCTGGTGGGATCGTGAGTGCCATCGAGGTCCGGGAGCTGACGAAGCGCTTCGGCGACTTCACCGCCGTGGATGCCATCACGTTCGACGTGCGCGAGGGAGAGATCTTCGGGCTGCTGGGGCCGAACGGGGCGGGTAAGTCGACGCTCATCCGCATGCTCACCACGCTGCTCCAACCCACGGCCGGAAGCGCGGTGGTGGGCGGCTTCGACGTGGTGGCGCGCGCCGACGACGTGCGCCGCGCCATCGGGGTCATCCCCCAGGCCATGACCACCGACCTGGAGCTCAGCGCCACCGAGAACCTGCTCATCTTCACGAAGCTCTACGGCGTGCCCCGCCATCGCAGGCGCCCTCTCATCGCGGAGCTGCTGGAGGCCGTGGAGCTCTCCAAGTGGGCCCACGCCCCGGTGAAGAACCTCTCGGGCGGAATGCGCCGGAGGGTGGAGATCGCCCGGGGCCTGGTGCACGAGCCGAGGATCCTGTTCCTGGACGAGCCGACCACCGGGCTCGACCCCGTATCGCGGACCGCGGTGTGGGAGATGCTCAAGCGCCTGAAGGAGGGGCGTGACCTCACGGTGCTGCTCACCACCCACTACATGGACGAGGCCGACAAGCTGTGCGAGCGCGTGGCCATCGTGGACCACGGCAAGCTCATGGCGCTGGACTCTCCGCTCCGGCTGAAGGCCGCCATCCCCGGTGAGAACACCCTGGAGGTGAGCTTCGGCGAGGCACCTTCGGACTGGCCGGGGCAGCTGGAGACGCTACCCGGCGTCGATGCCGTGACCGGCGAGCGGGGCGTGTATCGGATCACGTCGGAGAGCGGACCTGCGACGACCACGGCCCTCATGGCCGCCGCCGCCGCCCAGGGGGTGAGCGTCGAGTCCCTGTCGGTGCAGAGCACCACCCTGGACGACGTCTTCGTCCACTACACGGGCCACGAGCTACGCGACGAGCTCCAGGAGATGAGCATGCAGGAGCGCGTGGCCATGTTCCGGCGGGGGAGGTAGGGCGGTGGAGCGCATGTGGGCCATCATCGAGCGCGACCTGCGTCGGTTCCGCCGGAGCCCGATGCTCATCGTCGTGTCGCTCTTCATGCCGCTGGTCCAGCTCGTGGTGCTGGGGCACGCGTTCGGGGGCCAGCTCAAGAACCTCAAGGTGGGCCTGGTGGACCAGGATCATGGCGTGCCCGCCCTCCAGCTCCAGGAGCTGGGCAACGCCATCGCCGCCAACGCCCGCACGTTCGAGTGGGTGCCCTTCAACGATCCCGGTTCAGCCCTGAGCGCGCTCCGCAACGGGCACGTGAACGGCGTCCTCACCATCCCGCCCGGATTCTCACGCAGGACCCTCGTCGGGGACGAGCCCCGCGTCGCTCTGGTCGAGGACAACACCGACGGCTTCGTGTCCGCCACGCTGTCGGCTTCCTTCGCGAGCATGCTGCGTGCGTATGGCGTCCGTTCCCGGGATCCGCCACGGATGATGTCGCAACCGACCCTGGACGTGGTGGAGCTCTACCCGTACGTGCCTTATATCCAGTACCTGCTCCCGGGCATCACGGTGATGTCGATCTTCATGATGGTGATGATCGGCGGCGGCATCATCTTCATCGACGACAAGGGAAGGGGCCTGCACGAGGGGTACCTGGTCACGCCGGTCACGCGGCTGGAGCTCATCGCGGGGTTCAACCTCTCCGGCGCCATCAAGGGCATGCTCGCCGGCATCATGCTCATCACGCTGGGCTCGGCCATCGCCGGCGTGCCCCACGCCTTCGCCGCCACGAAGCTGCTCAAGCTCCTCCTGGTCATCGCGATCTCGTCGGTGACGCTGGTGAGCATGATGTTCCTGCTCATGGTGCGGGTGACGGACCCACTCCTGCCCCGGGCGCTGTTCGGAGTCCTGAACACGCTCCTCTGGTTCCCCAGTGGCGCGGTCTACCCGCAGCAGGCGTTTCCGGGATGGATGCGGGCCATCGCCGTGGCGGACCCCTTCACGTACTCGGTCCACGCCCTGAAGGCCGTGCTGCTGAAGAACGCCGGCTTCGGAGCCATCGGCTTCGATCTCGTCTTCATGACGGTGTTCTCCGTGGTGACCATGGGCGCGGCCACGCTGCTGTTCAAGCGGGAGCTGTGAGACGATGAGCGCTGGCAGGGGGAGCTCGGGGCGGGACGGCCCGACGGGCCGTGCCGCCCGTCGGCGGCGCGATGCGCACGATGACGCCGTCACCCGTCAGAGGCTCCTGCGCGCCGCGACGAGGCTCTTCTCGGAGCGAGGCTTCGGCGCGGTCACGGTGCGGGAGCTGTGCCGCGAGGCGCGGGCCAACCTGGCGGCGGTGAACTATCACTTCGGGGGCAAGCTGGGCTTGTACCGGGAGGTGGTGGAGAACGCCCTGGCCGGCGTGCGCGACGACCCCACCATCGACGTGCCCGACGGCACGCCGGCGGAGGAGAGGCTGCGCCACTACATCCGCACGTACGTTCCCAGGCTGGCGGCTCCGCGCGGGCGCGCCGTGTGGGCGCAGAAGCTCATGCGCCACGAGATGACCGATCCGACCCCCCTCGCGCCGTGGATCGCGCAGGAGGTGATCCTGCCCCGGGTGCGCTTCCTCTCCGAGGCCGTGGCCGAGCTGCTGGGCACCGATGTCGAAGACGAGCGTGTCGGCCGGTGCGTCGTCAGCCTCCAGGCGCAGTGCCTGTTCTACCTGCCCAACCGCTTCCGCGAGGTCGCCTTTCCCGGGTGGAGGGATACCAGCGACGAGGCGATAGCGGCGGCGGCGGATCACATCGCGGCGTTCACCCTGGCGGGGATCCGGAGGACGAAGGAGCAGCCTCCCTGTCCCGCTCGAAGGTCGGCAGATAAGCCGCCACATCCTGGAGCATCCGGGCATTGAAGAAGAGGCCCCACGCGGGCATGGATGACACGTGGGCGTGCGCGGGCCCATCCCGGGTGACCCGCACCAGAGCCCCGAAGTCGCGCGCCGCGACGAGGGTGTCGTAGGCGAAGTTCGTCGGCCGGGTGGAGAGGAGGGCGGCCGCCGGGCCGTTCCCCTCGCCGTGCACGCCGTGACACGAGATGCAGTAGCGTCCATAGAGCCGTCTGCCGTCCAGGGCGCTGCCGGGAGCGTCCGGCGGGTACGCCAGCACGGGCAGATAGCTGAGCACCTCCCTGATCTGCCCGGCGGTGAGGCGTGCCGGCGCGCCCGTGCGGTGGGCGGCCGCGAAGCGGGCGGCCAGCTGGGCCGAATCCAGCCTTCCGTACTGCTTCTCGCTCAGGTCGGGAAGGTCCTTGGCGATCTCCCCCGTGGCCAGGGTGTCGCCCCGCCCGTCGAGCCCGTGGCAGGATGCGCACACGCCGGCGAAGACCCTCCTGCCCTTGGACTGCTCGGCGCTGAGCCGGACGGGGAAGGGCAGATCCGCCGCGTTGGATGCGCTCCCATCCGGGCCCGAGTCGGCCGGCGACGTCTGAGGCCCGCTGCAGGCCGCGACCCCGAGAACCAGGGTGAGAAGTCTGGCGGCGCGTGAGGTCATGGTGGCCACTCTCCGCAGGTCGCGCGGTCCGGGCAGGGGGTTCCGCGACACCCCGCGGGGTCCCGGTCGGGGGCAGGCGACGTCGTGGCTATGCGCCCGGCGTCGCCCCTCCCGACTTCAGTCCGCTGAGGACGTGGAGGTATTTGACCAGCGCCTCGACGGTGGCGTGATCGTACGTTCCCCCGAACGCCGGCATCATGCCCTTTCCGTGGGTGATGGAGTTCACCAGCTGGGAGTCGGTGTGGGTCTTCCAGAAGGCCGGGTCCGTGAAGTTGGCCGGCTTTGGATTGAAGGCCGCGCCGGCGGGGCCGTTGCCCTTCCCCTCCGGCCCGTGGCACGTCGAGCAGACGCTGTGGAAGATCGCCTTGGGGGATTGCTGCGCGGCCCCCTCCGGGGGATGGCTCCGGGCCCCGGCACCGGCGGCCAGGGCGCCGCAGGGGACGACGAAAGCGCCCAGGACCGCCAGAGTGGCCGTCCATCCCACCGTTCCTCGTACTCTCATGACCGCGTCCTCCAGAAGATGGCTTCGACTCGCCGGGAACCAGTGTCGAACCGCACCCTGTCCTGCCGGGGTTTCAGAGCAATCTGCATACCGCCCGCGGACCGCGGCCGTAACCGGGTGTCGCAGAATAAATTAGGGGTGGTCTTCCGGGGGCCCGATGGGGTGGGCTTGGGGATTTGCCCCATATCAGCGTCGGCCGTAGTGTGTAGGTGGGGATTTTCCCCCACCCGCGGATGGGGCCCCGGTGCGGCGGGCACGGCACCGTGCGCGGTTCGGGGAGCCTCCGAGGCGTGGGCGCGACTCTTGCCCCGGGCGCGGCGGGGGTGTGCGATGCACCGTCGCCATATTCCCGGCGCTCCACGTTCACGGTCACAGTCCACGGATGCGGCAGTCGATGGTCGCAGAGCACAGGGATTTGCCGGCGTCGGCCTCGAGCTCCCGCCGCTCGAAGCTCGGCCGCCGCTTGATGGGGTGGTTCCTCGCCCTCACCCTGGTGCCGCTCCTGGTCTCCAACGCCATCGGGTACGTCCGCAGCCGTCGCATCACCGAGGGCTTGCTGGCGCGCTCCCTGGACGTCGCGTCCCTGCTTCAGGTGCTCCACGTCCAGAACCGGGTGGACCGGCACGTCGTCTTCCTGGACGCCGTCGCGGCGGGGAACGAGTTCCTGCGCGCCGGGGTGCGCCGCGCGGGTGGAGTCGGCGGAGCCATGGAAGCCGCGGCGACCCGGCGGGCCGTCGAGACCTATCTGAAACGCCAGCTGGAGGAGGGAGGGGGCTCCTTCCGCGACCTGTACCTCCTCGACGGTCGCGGTCACTTCATCGCGTCCACGGGCGCCGACTCGGTGGGGGCCGGAGCGTATCCGTGCGACGGTCACGTCCGGAGCGTCTCCCTCATCCGGGGGCGAACCCCCCTTCTGCCGCCGTCCCTGTGCATAACCGTCCCCCTGACGGGGGAGGACGGGCACCAGTCGGGCTACCTGGGCGGGCTCGTCGGCTCCGACGACATGGAGGGCTTTCTCAGGTTCCCGCAGGAGCAGGACGAGCACATCCGCACCATCCTGCTGGACGACGCGGGCCGTCCCATCTACTTCTCGGAGCGGGGACCGAACGAGAGCTACTCCTCGGTGTTCGACACGCCGCTGCGGAGCGCCAACGACCGCGCCCGGTACGTGAGCCACCTGGGCATCGAGGTCGAGGGCCTTCGCCTCCAGGTGCCTGGGCTGCCCTGGACCCAGGTGACCGAGATCCCGGAGGAGGAAGCCCTGGGCGGCCTGCGCAGCCTGGGGCGGACGAGCATGTATTTCGCCGGGGCGCTGGCCCTCATCCTCATCGCCGCCGCGTGGTTCGTCTCCCGGGGCATCGTGGCCCCCCTGGACCGGCTCGTGGCCGCGACGCGCCGTCTCGGCGGCGGAGACCTCACCGCGCGCGTGAACCTGCCGTCGCGGGACGAGATCGGAGAGCTGGCCCAGGCGTTCAACGACATGGCGGAAGCGCTGGCCGAGGCCTCCGCGCGGGTACACGAGCTGCATCAGCGGGAGATCGCGCGGGCCCAGCACCTCGCCAGCGTGGGCGAGCTGGCCAGCGGACTCGCCCACGAGATCAAGAACCCGTTGGTGGGGATCACGCACGGCATAGACCTGGTGCGCCGCCGCATCGGGCCGAACCCGTCGGTGGATCCCATCCTCGAGGAGGTCACCCGCGAGCTGCGCCGCATCGGCACGGCCATACGCGACCTCCTTTCCTTCGCCCGCCCGGCCTCCCCCACGCTGGTACCCACCGACCTCAACGTCGTCGTCGAGCGGGCGTGCCGCCTGGTGGAGCCGTCCGCCGACCGGCGGGGGGTGTCCCTGAGCTCTTCCGTCGATCCCGACATTCCCACCGTGCAGGCCGATGCCAACCTCCTTCAGCAAGCCCTGGTGAACGTCGTGCTCAACGCCATCGAGGCCACGGACGCCGGTGGACAGGTCCGCGTGTCCCCGGCGGCGACGCGCTCCGAGGTCGTGATCCGCGTGTCCGACACGGGCTCCGGCATTCCCCGCGCCCAGCTCGACCAGGTCTTCAAGCCCTTCTTCACCACCCGGCTCCAGGGCGGCACCGGTCTCGGACTCTCCATCACCCGGGAGATCGTGGAGAGACACGGCGGAACCGTGCGGATCGAGAGCATGGAAGGCGTCGGCACCACCGTGGAGATCGCCATTCCCATGAGAGGTCCGACGATGGAGCCCCATGGCGAACCCGAACCTGGAGAGTCACACCCGTGAGCCGAGCCCGCGTGTTCGTATGCGACGACGAAATGCTCGTCCGTCTTTGGCTGGAGGAGCACCTCGTCGAGGAAGGCTTCGACGTCGAGGCTTTCGCCGACGGCACCAGCGTCATCGCCGCCACGCGTCGTGACCCGCCCGACGTTCTCCTGCTGGATCTGCGCTTGCCCGACTATTCGGGTCTGGAGGTCCTGGCCGAGATCCAGGAGCTGAGTCCCGGCCTGCCCGTGATCATGATGACCGCCTATGGGGAGGTCGAGACCGCCGTGGGCGCGGTGCGCGCAGGCGCCTACCACTTCCTCGAGAAGCCCGTCAACCTCGCGGAGATCCTCCTTCTCATCGAGCAGGCCCTCGAGGCGTACAAACTGCGCACGGAGGTGGAGCGACTGAGGGCGGGTCACGAGTGGCGCTTTTCGGAGGTGACGCTCGTGGGCCGGTCCCCGGCCATGCGCCGCATCGTGGACCGGATCTCACGAATCGGAGAGATGGGGTCGCCGTCGAACATCCTCATCCGGGGAGAGAGCGGCACCGGAAAGGATCTCGTGGCCAGGGCGATCCACGCGCGCGGGCCTCGCCGCTCGGAGCCCTTCGTGGACGTGAACTGCACGGCGCTTCCCGAGCAGCTGGTGGAGAGCGAGCTGTTCGGCCACGAGGCGGGGGCGTTCACCGGCGCCCGCCAGGCGAAGCGGGGCCTCCTGGAGGTGGCGGATCAGGGAACGGCATTCCTGGACGAGATCGGCGATATGCCCGCGTCCGTCCAGGCCAAGCTGCTGCATTTCCTGGAGAGTCACTCCTTCCGCCGGGTCGGCGGCGTGCGGGACATCGAGGTGGACGTCCACGTCATCGCCGCCACGAACCGCGACCTGACGACCGCCGTGGAGCGGGGCGACTTCCGCGAGGACCTCTTCTACCGGCTCAACGTCGTTCCCATCGACATCCCGCCGCTGCGCGAACGGCCCGACGACATCGGTCCGCTGGTGACGCATTTCGTCAAGCTGCTGAGCGGCGAGCTGCGTCGACCGGAGAGCACGGTGACGGCGGACGCGCTCGCGACCATGGAGCGGTTCGCCTGGCCCGGCAACGTGCGCCAGCTCCGCAACGTGCTGGAGCGGGTCCTGCTCTTCGAGGACACCCGTGTCATCGACCTGCGCCATCTCCCCGACGAGATCCGTGAGGGCGGAGAAGGCGGCGACGGCGAGACGGCAGGCTTCAGGTTCGTTCTGCCGGCGGCGGGGGTGGAGCTGGAGGAGGTCGAGCGGGAGCTCATCCGCCAGGCCCTCGACCGGACGCAGGGCAACAAGAGCGCCGCGGCCCGCCTTCTCGGGCTGACCCGCGACACGCTGCGCTATCGGTTGGAGCGGTACGGGCTGGGCTGAGCCGAGACTTCCGGGCGTCCGCATGGGGGGAAAAGAAGGAGCGCCGCCGGACGGCGGCGCTCCGGTTTCAGCGTGGGGACGGCGCTGTGTGCCGGGGGGGCCGGCGGACCGCATACAGGGTGGCAGTTCCCCGTACTTGATGTGGCCGACCGTTCCCCCCCGGCCCTTCAGGCGGCTCGGTCGCTAGAACACGAGCCAGGTCATCAGGTACAGCGTGTTGTTGTCCGAGGCATCCCGTCCGGCCCCGTCGTAGTTGTAGCGGGAGCCGTTGAACGACGTGTAGCCCACGTATTGCACGCCCAACCGCGTGTTCAGCCAAGGCATGAACGAGGCCTGCAGAATGTAGCCCTGGCTGTTGGGACTTCCGTTCGCGCTTCCGTCCACCGGGGCCGCGGGATAGAGCCCCGGATCAGCGGTGCCCTGGGTCGAGAAGAACCCCGCGGTGAGCCCCACACGCGACGGGAAGTAGTAGCTGGCGTCGATGCGCGAGGTGCTCAGGTTGCTCGTGAGATTGGTCGCATCTCCTGCGGCGTACGACGCGTCGAGAGCGCGACTCTCGTGGATATAGGTCGCGTGGGCCACCAGGGACGCACCGCTCGGCGTGGTCTTGTCGTACTGGGCGTCCACGGCCGCGTCCTTGTACGTGTCATAGGTTCCCTCGAAGCCCGAGGGAACGAGGTGGGCGATCATCCCGTAGGTGCCCACCATGAGCTGTCCGCCCTTGAGGTCGTGCTGGACGGCGACCCTCCAATAGGGCGCCACACCGTGGATGGCGTTCTCGGCCGAGTTGTCCACCGGTATCGGTCCACCCTGGAACGCCGAGCGGTACCCCGACACCTCGGCGTAGACGAGATTGTTCCAGAGGGCGTAGGTGCCCACGCCCATCACGGTCTGACCCAGGTTCTCGTCGATGAGGGTGGATGCCATGGGACCGGGTGCCACCTCGGATCCGACGAAGGGGTAGCCCCACACGGGCGTGCTGTTCCAGACGTCCTGCACCGTGGGGGAGTTGTTGATATCGAAGCCGTAGAGCACGTCCTTCCCGCCCACCGTCGTGTGGTTGGCGAAGCGGACGTCCGCGTTGTCCATGCCGATGGTGCCGTCGGCGGGATCATAGGTGAGCTGGAGGAACGCGCCGATCTTGGGCGCGATGGCCCCACCGTAGAACAGCCCGAGCTCCTGCGGGAACTCCATGGACGTGTTCTGCTGGTCCGGGACGTCACGGCGGACCGAGGTCATTGACGTGATGGCCATGACCGAGAGCGGCGGGATGCGGTCCAGGCGCAGGGTGCTCTTGCCGCTGCTGTCCTGGGCCTGGATGGTCTGCCCCGTCGTCATCGTGTAGCCGTTCAGCTTGAACAGCCGGCCGAAGGCGTTGAGCTGCGGGAAGCTCGTGTGGCAAGCGCTGCACGCCAGACCCGTCTGCCGCGAGAAGCTCGGAATGGGGACCGACGGAGCCACCACGTCCAGCGAGCTTTCACGCTCGACCTTGTGCATGTAGGCCGAGACGAGAGTTCGGGTGGAGCCGACGGCCTCTGCGGTGGTGGGCGCCCGCGCCGGCGCCGACGGGGCGGCAACCAGTGCCGCGAGGGAGAACAAGGTGAGTGCACTCATGACCTCTCCTTAGGGTTCGGTATCAGCCTCTCCGCCCGTGCCCCTCCCCGACTCATGATGCGGAGACGGCCCAGCAAAGCAAGACGCAATCGGCGTACCGCGCGCGCGCGGAATCCGACAAGTCATTGATAAACAATCACTTATACCCTGCGCACCGCTCCAGCGGATCCGCTGGCGGCGGGGATATCCCCCATACCGGCTTCGGGGCCCGGCCGATGGGTGGGGCTTTTCCCCCATCACCGCCGAATCGTGACGGCTCGGGGCTCGCATTGTGACGGCGAAGTCGTAGGTTCGTCCGATGATCTCCGCGCTCCTCATCGCCGCGCTGCAGCAGGTTCCCCCCCTGCCGCCCACCCCCAGGGTGCCCGATCCGGGGGTCATCGCAACCGACCAGCGGGTCACGCCCGCGGGCGTCCAGACGGTCTTCCGGGGACGGGTGGCCGGCGTGCGCTTCGGCTCGAGAGGCAGCGAGATCTGGGTCGTCGTGCCGGGGCACGCGTACCGGATGGACTGGCGTGCCGGTCGGGTCCTCTCGGTGGCGTCCTTCAGCGGCACCCCCGGCGTGCACGGCCTCGCCGTGGACCCCCTCACAGGGCGCCTGTTCGTGTCGTCGGTGGGCCGGCTCCCGGCGAGCGTGGCCAACAGTCGCACTCCCGGTGCTCCCGTTCCCGCCAGCGCGCGGGTCGTGGCACAGCTCAACGCCTACGACGGCACCGCGGACACGGCCGGGCCCCTCGAGCCGCTGCTCTCGTCCGGCCCCCTGGGCTCGTACATGGCCGGCGGCCCGGCCGTGGCCCTTCGGGCGAACGCCGGCGGGCGGCGGGTGGCGGTGCTACCCCTGCCCGCGGACGACAAGGTGGCCATCGTGGATGCGGACTCCGGGATGCTCCTCCAGCTCGTGAACGCGGGCGTGCTCCCGGTGGCCGCCGTCGTCTCCGCGGACGGCTCCGAGGCATGGGTCACGGACTTCGGAGGGCCTAAGCCCACGAGCGGCGACCGCGCCGCCCGACAGTGCTGCGATCCCATGGCCGAGCCGGTGCGCGTGGACGAGCGGGGCATCGCGGAGCCCGGAACCGTATCGCGCATCGACCTCGTGAGGGGCGAGGTGACGGCCACCGTGGTGGTGGGGCGCCATCCCACGGGGATGGCCTGGGACACGGTTCGCGGGCGCCTCTACGTCGCCGACGGCAACGGAGACGCGGTGAGCGTCGTGGACACGCGTCGCGCCAGGAGTCTCGGGACCATCCGGGTGACCCCCTTCGTGGAGCGGAAGATCGGCTTGGCGCCCACGGCGGTGGCGCTGTCCCCGGACGGCGGCACGCTCTACGTCGCGCTGGGCGGCGCCAACGCGGTGGCGGTCTACGACGTCTCCGGCAGGGCCGGCCGGGGTGTGCTGAGGGGCCTCATCCCCACGGGGTGGTATCCCTCCTCTCTGGCCGTGAGCCCCGACGGCACGACGCTGGCGGTGGGCACCCTCCTTGGGGTCGGATCGGGAGCCGGGAGCACACGCGGCTCCCCGGGGAAGTGGGGCCGATACGTGCATTCGGTGCGCGGCTCGGTGAACGTGATCACCGTGCCCACGGA
>JAJDNC010000010.1 GCA_022340865.1 Gemmatimonadota bacterium | reverse complement strand
GCCGTGCCCAGCGCGTAGTGCAGCTTCAGCTCGTTCAGGCCGTTGATGTGGAACCACGGCTCCTGCGTCAGCCGCCACGCGCCCGCCACACGGTAGTACCACTGCCGCCGCTCGGCGGACCCGAACAGCGAGCTCCCGTCGTTACGGATCAGCGCGTCCAGCTCGTACTTGCTGTTGATGTCGACCATCTCGTCCAGGAAGTACCCGTCCGCCTTGATCGACGTCTGGCTCGAGCCCGCCCGCACGTTCGTCTGGTCCGTGTTCGACAGCGTCGGCACGCCCCCCACCGCGAAGTCGTAGCTGCTGGCGTTGTAGCCGATGTTCTCGTCGTCCTCGTAGAGGTACCGCAGCGTCGTCGTCGTGTGGACGTTGTTCATCACGGTCCGGCGCATCGTCGCCGTCAGGCTGGCGTTCGACGCCTCGGTCCGACTCCGCGACTTGCTGATGTTGCCGTTGTTCAGCGAGGAGCTCGGCCTCGTCGTCCGGTACCCCTTCGGGTACAGGTTGAGGACATCCTGGTCCAGCCGGTCGTAGCTCCCGTTGGCGTCGATGTCGAGCCAAGTTGTCGGCGAGTACCGGATGTTCGTGCTTCCCAGGAACCGCCCACGCGCTCTCGTGTGCGTCTGGTGCGTCGCCTCGTAGATCGGGTTCGCGGCCTCGCTGTTGTGCGGGTCCGCCTGCAGCACGATCTGCGTGGAGTCGAACGGATCCGGCGCCAGCAGGTTCGTGCCCGCCGGCATGCGCGTCAGCTCGAACATCGGGCCGTTCGAGTTGGGCGCCTCCGAACGGCTGTAGAAGCCGCTCGCCTGCACCTGTATCTTCTCCGATACCGCCTGGTCCACGTTCACCCGCAGGTTCGTCCGGTTGAACGCGACGTCACCGGGCATCACCGCCCCGTCCTGCAGGTTCGAGACCGACACGTCGAAGTTCGTCGCTCCCGAGCGGCCCTCGGCCGACACGTAGTTCTGCAGGTACTGACCCGTCTCGAAGAACCGCGCCACCTGGTCGTACGTCTTACCGGGCCACGGAATGTCCTGCACCGTGTTCCACGAGTTTCCCGCCGCGCCGTTCGCCCACGCGGCGTTCCCCGCAAACACGAAATCGCCCTGGCACAGCAGGTACTGGCAGTGATTGCCCTTGTTGTCGATGAACAGCCCGTTCGAGTCCACCAGGTACGGCTGGTACTTGGCCAGCAGCGACTTCGGCGTCGACGGCAGACGGTTCTGACCGTACTCGCTGCGCACCGTGTAGTGGACCACGCCGTCGGCCATGGACGTGCCGCGCTTCGTGGTGATCTGGATCACGCCGGCCGCCGCGCGCGACCCGTACAGCGACGCTGCCGCGGCACCCTTCACGATCTCGATGCTCTTGATGTCCAGCGCGTCCAGGTCAACCAGGCTCGAGCCCAGGATCACACCGTCCACCACGTAGAGCGGGCCCTGGGCCCGCCCGTTGGCGTCGATACTCGTCGGGCCCCGCAGCAGGATGTCCGGCGCCGTACCTGGACGGCCCGTGCCGCCCACGACCATCACGCCGGCCACCTTACCTGCCAGCGCTCCGCCCACCGTCGGCGTCGGCACCGGGAGGTCCGACGCGCGCACCTGGTCCACGTGGAACGGCAGCTTCGCACGCTGTGTCGCCGCCGCCACCCCCGTCACTACGATCTCCGACAGCGACACCGCCTGCGGCACCATCTTCATGTCCGCCACCGCGGACTGACCGTCCGCGACCGTCACCTGCACCGACGCGTTCGCGTATCCGATGAGGACCGCGTCCACCGTGTAGGTCCCAGCCGGGACTTTGAGAATCAGGAACTTACCGTTGGGTTGTGTCAAAGCGCCGAGGCCGGTTCCCTCGACGCTCACCTGTGCCGCCGGCAGCGGCTGGCCCGTCTTGCTGTTCGTGACCGTGCCGGTGATGGCTCCGGTCTGTGCCGCCACCGACGTGGGGCCCAACAGCCCCCACACCGCCACGGCGAGCAGCCCCGTGACCCAGTGCCCTCGCCGGGCACCGCGCCCTGTGCGGACAACTGATCCAGGCATACAGCCTCCTCAGGAGAAAGGGATCACCACCCCACGTCCCCACCTCTCCATAGCAGCTCAAACGGAAGACCACTTGAGCACGTCATGATGCATCTACTTCTGTGGCAATCGCGACAGAACGGGGGCTGAACGACGATAGAGGGGACGAGGTACAGATGTAGGGGACGAATGGTGGCCCGGGCCCGGGCACTCCCCTTGCCGGGGGATTTGCCCGCCGGACGCCTCCTCCCGACGCTTCGTACCGGCGAAACGCACTCCGTCCCGACCGGCCTGACCCCGGGCGGCGCTCCGGATCATATTCGGTCTCGACGGTGGTCGAGAGGCCGCCTCCGAAGAAGCAAGAGCTTCTCCGTGGATGGATTGGCGACGGCCCCGGGAGTGCCTCCCCGGGGCCGTTCGTTCATCGGGAGGGCCGCGGAGCCGCGGCCGGTCCGCTCACAACGTCTTGCCGACCTGGCCGAAGAGCTTGTTGGCGTATCCTCGGCTCAGCTTCAGCTCCTCCCCCGAGCGCAGGTGCACCAGATACCCGCCGCTGAACCAGGGAACGAGACGGTCCACGGAATCGAGGTTCACGATGGTGGATCGATGGATGCGCCTGAAGCGCTTCGGATCGAGCTGCGCCTCGAGATCCCCGATGCGCCGCCGAACCAGATACTCCGAGGTGGCGGTGTGGATACGCAGGTAGTTCCTCTCGGACTCCACCCAACAGATCTCATCGACGTTGATGAAGCGGATGGCCTCGTCCTCCTTCACCAGCAACCTGTCGGCGTGTCGCGCCGGGGCCGGTGCGCCCGCCCGCAACGGGCGAGGGGAGCCGTCCGGCAGCGCCGGCCCGGATCCGTCCGTACCGGACCCCCCTCCTTCAGCCAGCGCGGCATTCCCGTCGCCGGTGGCTTTCACCGCCTCCAGCGCATCCAGAACGCTCTTCGCGGACGGCATCGGCGCCTCGTCCGACTTGCCCTTCGAGTGCATGGAGGCAGTGGCGTCCTCGTGCGAGAACCTCGGGTCGGCCAAAGCCTCGACGAACGCGCGGCAGGACTCGAAGCGATCCGAAGGGCGCTTCTCCAGCGCTTTCCGCAAGGCGGCGTCGACGTTGAGCGGTACTTTCGCCCGGCGCTGGATGGGCGGCACCGGCCGTGACCGGACGGCCTCGCCGAGCACGATCTGGGCCGTGGAGCCCACGAACGGGGGAGAGCCCACCAGCATCTCATACAGGACGCACGCCAGGGAATAGAGCTCACTGGCGCGTCCCACGTCCGGCGCAGCCATGGCCCGCTCCGGACTCATGTAGTACGGCGTGCCGACGGAGAGGTCCAGCTCGGTGAGCCGTGCGCCCGCGGCCCCCACGGCCCGCGCCAGGCCGAAGGAGGAGAGCATGGGCTCGCCGGCGTGGAAGAGGATGTTCGCAGGCTTGATGTCGCCGTGCATCAGGCCCAGCTCATGGGCGTGGTGCAGGGCATCGCCGATGCTCGATGCGATGCTCACCGCCTCCGCGACGGGGAACCTGGTCACGCGACGCAGTCGGTCGCGCAGGCTCTCTCCGTCCAGAAGGGGTACTACGTAGTAGATGAAGCCGTCCCGCTCCCCGGTCTCGATGAGCTTCAGGATGTTGGGGTGCGCGAGACGCTTCGTCTTCTCCATCTCGGCGAGGAACCGCCTCGCCTCCACCACCGCCGCCAACTCCGGCCTCAGCACTCGCAACGCCACCCTGCGGTGGCCCCCGAGCTCCTCGGCCTCGTAGACCGAGGCGATGACGCCGTCGGCGATCAGCGCCTCGAGGTGAAAGGAACCCTCAAGGGTCTGATTCAGCCGTGAGACCAAAGGGCTCATGGAGACTCGGGGCAGCGGTCTTGTGATGGATTGGTTTTGGAAACATCCGATGCGCAGGGACGTTTCGCAAGGACGATACCTGGGGCGTGGACCTTGCCGGGCCCGGACGGCCTCGGGCCCCTCAGCGGTAGTAGTCCACCTTGCACCCGCACCCGTCCCACATCCGCTCGTACGTGTCGAGCCTGTCCCTGACGAATGCGCGGGCCTCGCTCTCGTCGGTGAGTCGCCGGATCACCCGCTTGCCGGCTGTCGGCCTCTCCACCGCCATCAGCACATCGCCGCTTCGGGCGATGATGAGATCCCCGGCGATGAAGGTGTCGTGGCGCTCGACCTCGTCGAAGGAGCCTCCGAGCCGCTCCCAATCCGCGCTCTCCAGCGTGACGATGCCCTCGGCCAGCACACGGTGTCTCAAGTCCTCCGCCGTCATGGACGTCACCTTCGGTTGGAGCTACGGCCGCCCGGCGATCACCAGGGCCGTGGGACCCGGCAGGCGGATCCGTCGCACGTCCCGGAAGCCGGCTTCGGACAGCCACGACCCGTACTCCTCCTCGCTGTACGAGCTCCCGGCCCGCGTGCCCACGAGCATGTTCAGGGCGAAGAGTGCCCCGGTCTTCGGCCCGGTCTTGTCCGCGTCCAGGATGAAGTCCTGGATGACCACCCGACCCGCAGGAGCGAGGGCCGAATACGCCGTGGCGAGCATCGCCCGGTTCTCGTCCGGGCTGTTCATGTGGCAGATCGCGGAGATGAACACCAGGTCGTAGCCGCTGCCGTAGGTCTCGTCGTGAAGATCGCCCACCCGAGTGGTCACCCGTCCCGTGAGGCCCGCCTCGTCGATGTGCCGC
The DNA here is from genome assembly GCA_022340865.1 of Gemmatimonadota bacterium. GTDB lineage: Bacteria > Gemmatimonadota > Gemmatimonadetes > Longimicrobiales > Gaopeijiaceae > SZUA-318. The sequence continues at coordinate 81,667 of JAJDNC010000010.1, read as the reverse complement.
TGCGTGATGGGCACCACCGACGCCAGGTCCAGGACCTCGGCAGTGACCCCGTCGCCGGCCTGAGCGAAGGCGATGGAGTAGGCACCGGAGCCGCCGCCCAGATCCAGGACGCTGCGGACTCCGTCCAACCCGACGGCCTGGACCACCTGTGGCGCCCGCACCGCCGCGTTCCTGTGCATGGCGGCGATGAACGCCTCCGTCCACTCGTCCGGACGCTCGTCCTGCCGGCCCCGGGTCACCGCCGTGCCCTTCCGCACACACTCGGTGAGCGTCGACCAGCGGGGCCACAGGTGCACGGTGTGCATGATGGCGGCCCGGGCGTCGTGCTCAGCGCCGGCCACGAGGTAGCGCCGGGCCACCGGGCCGTCGATGAACACGTCCTTCTCTTTCTCCAACAGGCCGATCGCCACCAGGGCGTTCAGCAGGCTCTCCGTAGCGCGGGGACTCGTCCCCAGCTTGTGTGCCACCGAATCGGCCGTCGCGCCGGCCGCCACTGACGAGAACACGTCGAGCTCGATGGCCGTGAGCACCGTCCGGCTCTCGCGGAATCCGTTCACGGTCTGCTGCAGATCGTCAGGCAGCATACCCGCTTCGTCGCGCGCTTTCAGCGATGCGAGCATCCGCTTCCGGTTGCCGTCGATCTCCTCGCGCACGGCCGGACCCTCGCCGCTCAGGAGCCGGCTCACGACCCGGCCTCCCGCCAGATGCTCGCGGACGATTTCCTCGACGTCTCCGGGATGGACGCCGGAGTACCAGACACCTTCGGGGTAGACCACCATGTTCGGTCCCCGGGTGCAGAGCCCGAGGGATCCACAGGTGGTGACCTGCACGTCGGCGGCCAGACCCTGCTTCGCGATCTCGCGGCGGAGGGCCTCCATGGTCTGCGCCGAGCCGTTGGCCGAGCAGGACGGAGCGCCTTCGGCCTTCTTCTGGTCACATGCGTATATGTGAAGACGAAATGGTTCCATGATCTCGGATTCTCCTTCCCTGCCTCGATCACGGGCGCCGGGGCGGCGGAACTCAAGCGCTGCCGTGATCGCGATCACACCCCGCGGGCAGGCGCGGGGCTGGGAGGGCTCGCTTCAGGATAGCCAGACGCCGGACGTCGGTCACGTCCCCTGCCGGCGCCACACCTGTCGCCTCAGACACCTGTTATCGCCGTGACAGGTCGCGTGTTGCATGGTCAACCGACGCCGGTGACATCGAGGGTCCGTAGGGCTTCCAGCACCGGCTCCGTGGCACGCAGGGTCGCGAGGGCTCCGGTCCGCAGCGCCCCTACCTGCCGATGACGCCCCAGGGGAGCCCCGGACGCAGCGCACAGGAGCGTGGAGGCGACATCACCGTGAGTGCACAGGACGAGCGTCGGAGCCTCCTCGGGGCGACTCGACTCCGCCACGAGGGCACCGGCGCGGCGGAGCACGTGGGCGACGCTCTCCACGCCCCAAAGGCGGTGGGTGGGATCGCGGAGGTCCTGCTCCCAGACCCGGGCGTACAGTCGGTCCGAGCCCAGCTCGAAGTCCCCGAAGTCGCGCTCGGTCAGGCGCTCGTCCACCGAGGGAGTCACTCCCAGGAGCTCGGCCGCCGCATCCGCGGACTCCCGCGCCCGGAGGAGGGGCGATGAGATCAGGACGAGGGGGGGGACGAGGGCGTTCCGGGACCGCGCGCGCGCGATGCTGCGCAGCACCTGGTCGCGGCCCCGGCTGGTCAACCCGAATGCGTCCCGGGCATTCGTGGGGCGACTGGCGATCACGCCCCGTTCATTTGCGAGACTCCGCCCGTGGCGGAGCACGAAGACCCGGCCCATGGCGTAGCTTCGCCCCTCGCGGGGGCTCCCGCCAGCCTGCGGGAAGCACTCCCCGGAGCCCGAGCCGCCGAGGGCCGGGACCGGGCGCCTTGTGGCGCCGGCTTGCCGACCACGCGAGATTGCCCGCCAGGGCCAGACAATCGATGGAGGACCAGTGAGTCGTGACGACTCCGCGCGCCAGACCGTCCGGAGGACGGCGGCCAGCTTCCTGAACCTCTTCGGCCACAACGACGGGAGACGCTGGGACAGAAGCTATTCGGAGGGGCATTGGACCTTCCTCGACTCGGTCCAGCAGCGCCCACGGCACTACGTCATCGCCGGGATGTTGCGCGCCCGGGGAAGCCACGCGGCGAGCGTCCTCGACGTGGGTTGTGGGACCGGCGCCCTCGTGCCGCACCTCCCGGGGAACGTCTCGCGGTACGTCGGAATCGACATCTCCAGCGAAGCGATCCGCATCTGCAGGAAGCAGTACGCGCCGTCGGCGGGCCGGACCTTCGAGGCGAGCGGTTTCGACGACTACAAGTGTCGCGACGGCTTCGAGGCCATCGTCTTCAACGAGATGCTGTACTACTACCCCACCCGGCGCATTCCCGGCGTCATCTCCCGTGCGTGCAACCTCTTGAAGGACGGGGCCGGAGCCATCATCGTTTCCGTCCATGACCGGAGCCTGAAGCGGCGCCCGGTGTGGAGGGAGATCCGGACGTGCATGTCACCCGCGGAGAGCATGGGAGCAGTGGATCCCGAGACAGGAAACTCCTGGCGAGTAGAGCTGTACGACGTTCATGACGTAGCCTGCGGTGGCTGACACCGAGCAGGGCATCAGCGGCTCGACACATCCCGTGTCCCGCCTCGGGAGAGCCGCGACAAGAAGTGATCCCCTTCAACTCGACGGAGGTAACATCGTAGGTCGATGAACGTGCACTCTGCCCGTGCGCCGCGAGTTCAGACCGACCTGCCGGGCCCGGCCAGCCGACGCCTCCGCGAGCATGAATCGCAGCACCTCGCACCGGGCTTCCAGGCCATCGCCGCACATGCCGGCATCGCCGTCGACCGAGGAGAGGGCTGTGACCTCATCGACGTCGACGGCAACCGCTTTCTCGATCTCTCGGCCAGCATCTGCGTCGCCGCCCTCGGTTACGGCCATCCCGCTTACCTGAGCGCTCTCCACCAACAGCTCGACCGATCCCACGCAGGGTCCTTCACCACCGAGGCCCGGGTGCGGGCTCTGGATGAAGTGGCCGAAGTGGCACCGACCGGGCTCACGAGGCTCCAGTTCTACTCCGGCGGCTCCGAGGCCGTGGAGAGCGCCATGCGGCTGGCGCGGGCATTCACCGGGAAGCTCGAGACGCTCTCGTTCTGGGGGGGCTTCCACGGAAAGACGACGGGGTCGCTCGCCCAGATGGGAAGCGACTTCAAGCACGGCCTCGGGCCCCTCCCGTCGGGCGCGCACCTGACTCCGTACGCCGACTGTGCCCACTGTCCATTCGGCGCCCGGTATCCCGACTGCGGCCTGCTCTGCGTGGAGTTCGCCCGTGAGAAGATCAAGCGCGAGACCACCGGGAGCCTGGCCGCGATCCTGGTGGAGCCGATGCAGGGAACGGCGGGAAACGTGGTACCGCCGCCGACGTTCCTCCCGGCGGTCGCGGAGGTCGCGCGCGAGAACGACGCCCTGCTCATCGCCGACGAGATGATCACCGGCTTTGGTCGGACCGGGAAGATGTTCGGTGTCGAGCACAGCGGTGTGACTCCGGACATCATGACGGTGGGCAAGTCCCTGGGCGGCGGGTTCCCCGTGAGCGGCGTTCTCGCCAGGGACGAGGTCACCCGGGCCGAGCCGTGGTGCAAGCCCAGCTTCTCGAGCTCGAGCTACGGCGGTCACCCGTTGGCGGTAGCGGCGGTCGCCGCGTCCGTATCCACCATCAGGAAGGAGCGACTGACCGAGAACGCGGCCCGTGTCGGCAGCCATCTGCGCGCCGGCTTGAAGGCGCTCTCCGAACGACACCCGTGCGTGGCCAACGTCCGGGGCGAAGGGCTCTTCATCGGCTTCGATCTCGTGGAAGAGTCCGGCGCCCTCTGGTCGCGCGCACGCTGTCAAGCGTTGTTCCAGGCCCTCCTGCGCCGGGGCATGATCTCCATGGCCTACGCACCCCGGGTGCGCATCAATCCCCCGCTGACGCTGTCCGTCGACGAAGCCGACGAAGCGCTCGGCGCCCTGGAGCTCGCCCTGGGCGAGCTCTGACCCATCTTCCCTCCCCGCTGACCGGCGATCCCGGGACCGCGAGACTGCGACAACGAATGAATCACTCGACGAATGGACATCGGCTGAAGGGCGCCCTTGTCGGATACGGCTTCATTGGATCCCGTGGCCACATTCCGGCTTATTCGAAGCGCCGGGACGTTGACATCGTGGCCGTGGTGGACGGCTGCGCCGCCCGCCTCGAGCTGGCATCGCAGCAAATACACAACGTACGAACGTACGCCTCCGTTCAGGACTTGTTCCGCTCGGGCCTGCACCTCGATTTCATCGATGTCGCCACGCCCCCCAGCGACCACTTCTCCATCTCGCTGGAAGCCCTGCGCCGCGGCGTGCACGTGCTGTGCGAGAAGCCCCTCACCACCGCGGCGGGGGACGCCGAGGCCCTCGCGGAGGCCGCCGTGCAGTCCCACCGCGTCGTCTTCCCCTGCCACAACTACAGGTTCGCACCCACCATCCGTGCCATCGACGACATCATCTCGTCGGGGCGCATCGGCCGGGTGCGGTCGGTGACCCTGGCGACGTTCCGCCCCACACACGCCAAGGGAGTTCCCGAGTGGAACCCGGACTGGCGTCGCCAGCGGCGCTGGTCCGGAGGCGGCATCGCCATGGACCATGGCAGCCACACCTTCTATCTCGCGTTCGACTGGCTGGATGCCTGGCCGACGTCCCTTACCGCGAAGATGCTCAACAGCGAGCCGGAGCGCTGGGACACGGAGGACGACTTCTCCGCGACCCTGATCTTCCCCGGCGAGCGTACGGCTCACGTGCACATGACGTGGACGGCCGGTGCCCGCTCCGTGATCTACACGCTCCATGGAGAGCGCGGTGCGATCATCGCCCGGGATGACGACATCGAGGTCGTGACCCCCCGGACCAACGGAACCTCGGGAGACGTGTCCTGGGACGTAGACCGCACGGTGACGTCGTCCAGCTGGATGGACGCCAGCCACACCGAGTGGTTCAATGCGATGTTCGACCGCTTCCTCACCGCCATCGAGAGCCACGACTACGCCGGGGAGGACATGCTGGACGCGTGCCGTTGCGTCGCGGTCATCGGCGAGGCGTATGCCTCCTCCGCCGACGCGTGCCACGAGCGGCGGTTGACCACACCCTCCGGGTTCGAACGACGGAGCTCCCACCCCGATCGCCGACCCGCGGGCGACATCGCGCTCGACGCTCCACCGGTGTCCGCCGTGCCGGGCGTCTGAACGGATCTCCGAACCCGAGGGAGTCCCGGGCTTGAAGTCCCACCTGAAGGCGCTGATCGGAATCGCGATATCGGGGGTCCTGCTCTGGTGGGTCTTCCGCGACGCGGATCTGGCGGCCATCGCGCATCAGCTCGCGGAGGCCGACCCGGTGCTGTTGATCGCCACGGGCGCCATCCTCACCAGCGGGGGCCTGGTGCGCGCGGTGCGGTGGCGCCTCCTGCTGGAGGCGGGAGGCGCCGAGACCACCCTGCACGCTCGCTGGGCCTCCCTGAACATCGGCTTCATGGCGACGAACCTGTTCCCGGCCCGTCTCGGGGAGATCGTGCGCCCCCTCGCGCTGAGCAGGATGGCTCCCGTCTCCATGTCCACGGCCCTGGGCACCGTCGTGCTCGAGCGTGCGCTGGACACGGTGGTCATCATCGTCCTCGCCGTCGTCATCATGCTCTCGCCCGTATTTCCCGCCGGTGCCACCGTGTTGGGAAGACCCGTCGGTGAGACCCTGACCGTGTCGGCGCTGGTGGCGTGCGGGGTCCTCGCGCTCATCGCCCTCGCGGCGTTCCGTCCCCGGGGTATCGTCCGTCTCGCCCACGCCTGGCTGGGCCGCCTCCTCGGAAGCCCGGGAGAGGCCCTCGCCCAGAAGCTCGATGCCCTGCTTTCGGGGCTGCTGCTCGTGCGCCGACCTGCCGCGCTTCTGAAGGCGATGCTCTGGACCTTCCTGCTCTGGGTCTGGATGGGCTCCGCGTTCTGGACGGCCTTCGGGGCCTTCGGGATCCACCTCGGATTCCCGGCGGCGATGTTCACGGAATGCGCGCTCTCGCTGTTCGAGGCGCTCCCGGCGGGGCCGGGGTTCCTCGGCACCATGCAGGCCGGAGTGCTGGCCAGCGTGCACGGCATCTTCGGGATCGGCACCGACGCGACCTTGTCCATGGCGGTGGGCTACTACCTGGCGGGGTTCATCCCCGTCACCCTTCTGGGCCTGTACTACGCCTGGACCATGGGGCTCCACCTGCGCTCCATGGGCACCGCGGCGGAGACGGCCCTGGAGGGGGCGGCTCCGGGAGGCGGGACCGAGCCCCGGTGAGGCAGGAGCCCCCAGGCGTCACCCCACGGGGAATCGCAACACCGTCAGTCGCCGGGCTCGCCCTCCACCCGGACCTGGAAGTCCGTGCCCTCCCAGCGGTCGGCTTCCGTCCAGTGGAACGTGAACACGACGGCTCCGCCGGCAGGGGTCTGGAGATCCACGTAGTGCAGTCCCAGCCCCGTGTCGCGGGTGGGGGTGTCGCGCGCGCCCCGCCAGCCGTCGGCGCTCCAGTGGACCGTTGCAGGAGCCAGCAGCTCCACGCGGAGCACGTGCCCCGGTGCCACGGTGCGCACCCTCTGGTTGAAGCGCCACGGAGTCAGCGACGAGCCGACGTGGTCCTCGACGTAGCGGCGACGCCCGTACGGCGGCATGTCGAACACGTCGCCCTCGTCAAGGGAGCGCACGAGCTTCAGGTACTCCGCGTGAGCCCACACGAGGGGCATGGCGGAACCCGACGGCCTGCCGAAGAAGAGCTCCCTGTCGGCCAGGTCGTGGCTGTCCCAGATCTGCTCCGAGATCATCCCGCCCGCCCCCGCGAAGGCCTCCATGGCCCGGAGCAGCCTACGGGCCTCCTCGGTGTTCCCCGCCGCCAGCTCGTAGTGGGCCCGTTCGCCGGCGAGGAGCGGCCACGCACGCCCCACGCCGGTGCCGTCGAAGGGGGAGCCGTCCTCGTGCTCGCCGTACCCGTCATCGTTGTACCGATGCCAGCACGGTCCGTCGGGGGTCTCGACCCGTAGCAGCGCGTCGACGACCCGTACGGTGTCTACGATGCGGGGGTCGTCGGCGGCGCGCAGGCCGAAGCGCACGAGAGCCAGCGCGTCGGTGCTCACGATCTCGACCGCGGGCTCCTCGCTCTCCCCGGGTGGACGGTTCTTGATGGGGATGTAGCCCTGCATGGCCGAGGGGGCCTCGCCCCGGTCCGGCGCGGCTACCCGGATGTAGTACCCCTTCACGCCACAGCGGCGCGCCAGCCTCGTGTTCTCCACCCAGATCCACCGCTCGATGCAGGCGTTCCACGCATCGGCCGTCTCACGCAGATAAGACGCCAACGCGGCTTCACCGACGTGGTCCGCCAGGGCGGCTGCGGCGAGCAGCCCGGCGATCTCGGCGGCCAGCGTGTACGGAGTGTAGCCGGGATCCTCCTCCCACCGATCCTGTTGGGTGACCGGCCCGTTTCGGACCAGGAAGGACGCGGCCTTCCGGACCATGGGCCAGTATGTCCGCAGGGCCTGGTCGTCGAGGACGCCACGCCGCCAGGCGTGGTCCACGAGCAGGACGGGCAGCGCCGTCTCGTCCATCTGGACGCCGGACCAGTAGGAGTCGCCCTCGATCCACATGTTCTGCGTCCAGGAGCCGTCCGCCTGCTGGGTGACGCGCAGGTACGTGAGCGCATCCCGCACTTCGCGAAGGGCGTCGAGGGCGAGGAACCCGCCCGCCGTCTCTACCATGTCCCGGGACCACACGAGGTGGTATCCACCCAGGTCGTCATCGCCCTTCGAGAAGCCCCAGGGGATGGACAGGCTCGCCACCGTGGCGCCGTCCAGGGTCTTGTCCTGGTGCGTCTCCAACACCATGGCGCTCGTCGCCCACAGACGGGCGCCGCCGTCCGGCGAGGCGTGGCGCTCGTGCCAGGCGCGCCACCCCGCGACGTAGGCCGTGGGATCCGCGTCCGCCAGGGCGGAGCGCGCCTGAAGCGCGGCCTCCGCTGCGCTCCGGCCGAACGCCACGGCGACCAGGGCTCCGCCGTCGTCGGACATGTCCAGCTCGCCCGTCATGGCCACGTTGCCGTCCGGCGCCCGGTCGTAGGCCCACGTCAGCCTCCCGTGGGCCTTCAGGTCCTGCCAACCGTCGCTGGTGCCCACGTAGCCCACCGAGCGCGCCCTCCACCCCGGGTCGGCGAAGAGCGCGAGGGTGACTCCGTCTCTCTGGGCGAAGAGGCCCGGCACCCCCTTGTCGTCACCCACCCAGGCGCTGTTGCCGGCTCCACGGTTCCGGATGTGCGGCGCCAGCAGAGCGTGGATCCTGTAGTCCGAGGCGCGTCCCACCAGCGCCTCGAAGGCCAGGCGCACGAGGAGCACCGGGCGCCGGGGATCGGCCCATACCGTCTTGTGCATCCGGTAGCGCCCCTGGCGGCACGTGTTGGTGAGCTCGTACAGGGGTATGCCCGGCTGGGGGCGGACGACCTCGCAGACCGCGTCGCGCTTCTCCTCCGAGAAGAACCCGCCGTCCGCCGTGACGACGAGGCCGAAATCGCGGGTGTTCGCCAGGTCGGGGCGCGGGTAGTACACCTCGTCCAGGATGCCGTGGGAGAGCGTGAACCAGAGCGGGCTCGCCGCGGAGCGCGCGGTTCCGACGCCGTCCTTGGCCGACGAGGTCCACCGGGGCGCGATGCCCGGGTGACCCGGTGCGGTGGCCAAATCAGCCCCCCTTCTCGAAGTCGGGGTAGTCGGTCATGCCGCCGTCGGCGAACACCGTGGTCGCGGTCACGTACGCGGCGACATCCGAGACCAGCATGACCACGAGGCGGCCGATCTCGTCGGCCTCGCCCAGGCGGTTCATGGGAATCTTGTCCAGTAGGTCGGCCCGCATGGCCGGGTCACTCCACACCGACTTGTTGATGGGGGTCTTGATGGCGCCGGGCGCCAGCGACAGCACCCGCACACCGTGGGGCGCCGCCTCCTGGGCCAGAGTCTTGGTGAGCATGGACAGTCCGGCCTTCGCGCTGGTGTAGGCACTGTAGCCCGTCCACGCGATGACCTCGTGAACGGACGTGATGTTCAGCACCGTGCCGCTCCCCTGGGGCACCATGCGCTTGAGGGCTTCCCGGGCGCAGTGGAACGCGCCGAACAGGTTGATCTCCAGCACCCGCCGCCAGGCTTCCAGGTCGGCTTCCCACGCGAGCTGCCGCTCTCCGTCGATGCCGGCGTTGTTCACCAGCACGTCGACGCCTCCCCAGGCTTCGTCCACGGCCTTGAACATGGCCGCGACCTCGTCTGGTTTGGACACGTCCGCCCGCACCGCCAGCGCGGTGCCCCCTCCCTTCTCGATGGTGTGGACGACCTCGTCGGCAGCCTCGGGATGCGTCACCCAGTTGATGGCGGTCTTCGCTCCGGACCCGGCCAGGGCCAGCGCGATGGCCTTCCCGATCCCCGAGTTCGCCCCCGTCACCAGAGCCCTGCGCCCGTCGAGCCGTACGTCCATCGTCGCCCCCTCTCGGTCTCTCGGTGGTTTCCCCCGTTCGCCCGCGGCCGCGTCGCTGCGGGGGCGTGGTGCTAACGCCGGCAGGAGGCGGAGGTTCCCGGCAGCGTGACGATCGCTACCCGGGGATGGCCGGAAACAGCAGCTCGACGCAGGTCCCTTCGCCCGGCGCGCTCTCCACGTGCATCGCGCCACCGGACTGCGTGACGAAGCCGTAGACGGTGCTCAGGCCCAGGCCCGTTCCCTTGCCCGCTGGCTTCGTGGTGAAGAAGGGCTCCACGGCGTGGCGCAGCACCTCCGGCTGCATCCCCGTGCCGTCGTCGCGCACGGCGATGCCGACATAACGCCCCTCCGGAGCCGGCTCGCCCCAGCCATTCCCGACGGCATCCACGTCCACGTTGCGCGCCTCCAGCCGGATGCGCCCTCCCTCGGGCATGGCGTCGTACGCGTTGATGGCCAGGTTCACCAGGGCGCTCTCGAGTTGCACGGAGTCGGCGGCGAAGGTCCTGAGACCCTGCTGGAGCTCCACCTCGATGACCACCCTCTCTCCCAACGTGCGCTCCAGGAGGCCCACCACGTTGCCCACGAGCTTTCCCAGCTGGATGGGGCGTGCCTCCAGGGCCTGCCCTCTCGAGAACGCGAGGAGCCGCCTGGTCAGCTCCGCCGAGCGATCCACGGCCCGGAGCGCCTCGTCGACGAGCATCCGGGACTCCGGTGGGAGCGGGTTGTCCTCCACCAGAAGCTGGAGGTTCCCCCCGATGGCCGTGAGGAAGTTGTTGAAGTCGTGCGCCACGCCTCCCGTGAGCCGACCCAGCGCCTCCAGACGCTGAGATCTCAGGAGCTGGGCTTCCAGCTGGCTCTGGCGCGCCTCGGCGGCCTCCAGCTCCCTGACGTCGGTGAGGCTCAGGCGCGTCATGGACGGCTCGGTGCCGGGGAGCCGTACCAGGCGTGCCTCACAGGGCACGTCGCCGCCGGGCCGGCCCCGTACGATCCATCGGAACGTCGGACGTCCACCCTGGGCGGCCTCCCGCATCCGCCGCTCGAACACCAGCATGGACGGCTCGCCGTCCTCCTGCTCCACGGGAGCGGCCGAGGCCGGATGCAGCCGTGGGAGCGAGGCCCGCTCCTCGCCGAAGAGCTCCAGCGCAGAGTCGTTGGCCTCGAGGGCCACCCCCGACGCGCTGTTCAGCAGGAGCACCGCCTCGGGAGCGGTCTCCACCAGCGTGCGCAGGCGCTGCTCGCTCTCCGCCAGGGCCTCCTTCACCACCGCGGCCTCCACGACGCGGTTGGACACGACGAGGCTCATGACCAGGACCAGACCCACGAAGTCGAGCTCCGCCGTGGGCACGTCTCCCAAGCCCGGCAGGGGGGGGTGCCAGAGCCCGACGAGGATGAGCGCCAGGACCACGAGCAGCGGCACCGCGCCCCGCCGCTGGCCCCGGAGCCACATGACACCCGAGGCCCACAGGCCGAAGAGGAAGTTGAGCGTGGTGACGATCTCCGTCGGCAAGAGCAGGGGCCCCTCGGGCAGCGTCGCCGTGGTGATCACCTCGCCCCATCGCATCAGAGGATGCTCGAGCTGCGGGGGCCCCGAGAAGTACAGCGTGAAGGGGAGCGACACGGCCGCCACCGCCATGGCGAGCTGGACACCGGTGAGGCTCCAAAGGAAGACCCTCGGCCTGACGCTCGTGTATTCGGCGATGAACCAGAGCAGGGACACGCCGATCCCCAGTCCCATGACCTGACGCCAGCGAGTGGCGTGGAGGAAGGCCTCCGGGGTCCGCGCCGCGTAGAGGGGAATGCCCCACGCCGTCCAGCACGCGGCCAGGAGGGAGACCGCGGCGAACGTCAGATACACGCGCTCGTGAGGCCTGCGGAGGCCGATGAGCAGGTGGTGGAGGCCCGCGAACAGCATGACCCCCACGATGAGCGTCAGCGCCGGGGCGACATACGAGGTAGGCTGCAGCATGCTCCAGCCTACGTCGTCTCAGCGCGTCCCGGAAGAGCGCTGGGTCGCCGGGGGCGCCTTGCCTCCGATCCCGTGCCCCCGGGGCCGGACGGAGCTACGCGGGGGCGGGAACCAGCTCCCCCAGCTCGCGCTCCAGGACGGGCTTCGAGACCAGCCCCACCATCTCGAAGAGAGGCTGGCCGTTCCGGAAGAACACCAGCGTGGGGATGGAGCGGATGCCGAAGTCCGCCGCCACCCCCGTGGCCTCGTCCACGTTCACCTTCATGACCCGTACGCCACGCTCCGACCACTCCAGAGCGATCTCCCCCAGGATGGGCTCCATCATCTTGCAGGGCTGGCACCAGGGGGCCCAGAAGTCCACCACGGTGACGCCCGCTTCCTTGACGAGCTCGTCGAAATCGTCGTCGTAGGCGTGGACGACGGGGAACTCCATGGCAGGCTTGCGGCGGAAGAACATGGGAGACTCGGTGGTGGAGGCTCGATGGGTGCTGGACACGACGGTGAACCCTCACTCGACGAATGCGGACGCCGGCCGGGTTGTTCCCCGGACCTCGCCCGGGTTCCACCGGACGCCCGAGGGCGGTCGAGTACCCGCGCCCGAACGGCGTGGGTGGCGGGCTCGCGCTCCACGGCCGTCCCCACCGCTCAGGAGAAGGCGGCGCCGCGCTCGGACAGGAGCTCCCTGAGGATGGAGCGGTGGCACCGCTCCTCGTTCTCGCAGTAGCACCCCACCGAGAAGTTGGTCTGGTGGGACAGGGCCGCCAGCAGATCGAGGAGCCGCGAGGCCTCGGGTCTCTTCATCTCCGCCCGGTACCGGCGCTCCACCGTCCTCCACGCCTTCGCGTCCCGGGATCGCAGGGCGAGGGTCACCAGCTCCTGGCTCGGTGCCACCTCGGGAAGCCAGACGTCGTAGTAGTCCAGCGCCGCGAACCGTGTCTTCGGCACCCCGCGCGGCGGTCTGCGCACGGTTCCGATCCTCAGGCCTTCGTCGGGCTCCCTCGGTGAGCCGAGCCTCACCACCCTGATCGACATGTGTAGACGTTCCTCCTGATTCTCGGTTGGCCTTGCCACCCCCTGGCCCTCAGCCTACCGTCCGTTCGGGTGCCATGCTACCGATGGCCACCCTCTTCTAAGGTCTCATGGCGGTCTGCCCCCTCCCGCCCCCCACCCCGGAGGCGGTTCCGAGCTCCGCCGGTGTCCGCTGAGTGACGCATGTACGTGTTCATCGTGCCCATGCTCGCCGGTCTCGCCGGGCTGGCGATGATGGCCCTGCCGGGGCTGTCCCGGCACGGCGGTGGACATGCCCATGCGGGACATATGGGACACGCGGGCCACGCGGGGCACGTGGGGCATGCCGGGCACCCCCTGCAGGTCGCCAAGGGCACCGCCCACGCGACCACCGGCCGCGTCGGACCCCTCAAGACCGGCACCCAGGCCCGCGTCCCGGTCCATGCCGGTCGAACGGCGGTCCAGCACGGGGCGACATCCGCGTCGCATTCGATCCTGGAAGTCCTGGATCCACGACTCCTCTTCAGCCTGATGGCTCTGTTCGGCGCGTCCGGTCAGATCGCCGTGTCGCTGGGCCTGGGCGCGGGGTGGTCGGCGCTGCTGGCCGTGCCCGCGGCCGCCGGGCTGGAATGGGCCATCGTGGGGAGGCTGTGGCGCCTCGCCATGCGCTTCGAGGGGCAACCCTCCTCTCCCATGGAGACTCTGCTCTATGAGGAGGTCGAGGCCGTGACGGCGTTCCACAACGGCAAGGGAATGGTGCGCGCGGTCAAGGACGGCCGCTCCGTGCAGTTGATGGCGCGGCTGGAAGAAGCACAGATCGGGGACGACGTACGGACGGGCGACCGTCTTCGCGTCCTCGAGGTGGATCCCGAAAACGAGCGGGTCACGGTGACCCGAATCTGACCTGGCGACCGAAGTCGCCGAAGGAGATCGATCGTGCCCCCGAACATCGTCTTCCCCGTCGCGGTGGTGGTTGGCGTCATCCTGCTGACGCCCATCGTGGTCAACGCCTTCCTGAAGGACGTGGAGGCCGGAGAGATACGGCTGGTGAGCTGGCTCAACGGCAAGCTGAAGATCTTCCGCGGCCCCTGCAAAGCCGTGGTCGTGCCCGTCTTCACCGTGAGCCGGGTGATCCCCGCGCAGGCCATCAACGTCGACATCGAGATCACCGACCAGACCGCGGATCTCGACGCCAACGGATTCCCGGCCCCGGTGAAGGTCACGGTGAAGGCGTCGGCCATCGTCAGCGTGGGCGAGGACGACGCCATGGTGAACACGGCGGCCAACAAGTTCTTCTCCAAGCCGCCGAAGGAGCAGGCTTCCACGCTCATCGACGTGCTGTCGTCCGCGGGCAGACGCGCCACCAACCTCCTGCGTCACGACCAGCTCTTCAATTCGAAGAGCGCCAGCACCGTGAAGTCCCTCGCGCGGACGACGACGGAGCCGGCTCCCACCGATGCCGGCACGGACGTGGCCACCGTGCCCGGCGGTGCCCTCGTGGAGGGCCACGGGGAGGACGACGAGCTGGCTGTCATCATCAAGGAGGCGTGCTCGCGGGAGCTGCTCGACCTGGGACTCTCCTTCAACAGCCTGAACATCAAGGCCGTGCTCAGCGAGGTGGCCGACGCCCGCCGGCGCGAGTCCGCGGCCCGCGCCGAGGCCAGCGCGGACGTGGTGGCGGCGCAGGAGCAGCAACGTGCCCGCATCGCCCAGCTCGAGGCGGAGGAGAAGATCAACGACCAGGAGCGCGACCTGAAGACCCAGATCGCGTCCAACGGCACCGCCATCGCCAAGGCCGAAGTCGCGCGCCAGGCCGCCATCCGCGAGCAGCGCCAGGCGGAGCTGAACGCCAGTCAGATCACGCAGGCTCAGGCCGACGCCGATCAGAACGTCATCGCCCTCGAGGCCCAGGGCCGAGCGGAGGCGGCGCGCATCCGCCTGGTGGCGGAGGCCGAGGCCGAAGCCATCCGGGAGAAGGCCCAGGCCCTCTCCGATGCCGGACAGATGTACCTGGAGCTGCGCAAGCTGGAGCTGGCGCCCGAGCTCGCCCAGGAGGTCGCCAAGGCACTGGGTACGGGTCAGTTCATCAACTTCGGCTCGGGAGCCAACAGCGCGGCCAGCTCCGGCTCCAACGACGTCATGCGGGTCGTGGAGACCCTCATGGCCGCCCAGGTCATCACCGGCCAGGGCGCGGGTCCGGTCGGCGGGCCCAGCGGGAACGACCAGAAGGCCGTGCCAGCCAGGAGGCTTACCAGGAGCCCCGCCAAGCCGCCGCCCGGAGGCCCCGCTCAGCCCAGGTGATCGCACACGGGCCTCGCCGCCGGGTCGTGGCCCGCGGCGTCGCGGATCTCCGTCCGCCCCATGACGCCACGAGCCCGGCCGGCGGCTCCCGGTCTCTCCACCGTCCTCAGTAGGAGTGCGTGCCCAGGACGACCTCGTAGCCGAGGTCCTTCTCCAGCCGAAGCTCCAGGTCGTCGAAGTCGATGGGGCACTCGGCGGTCTCCATGGCCAGCTTCATGCACGTGCCGAGGTGGATGACGTCGATGGGCCGGTCCAGGTTGGCGGCTACCTCGCGCAGCAGCTTCACCCTCGGCACGACGAGGCCGGGGCAGTCCCCGCAATCGGTCATGGCCACCAGATGGATCTCGTCGTCGGCGTAGCGCGCGAACTCACCCTCGCGCTCGTCCATGGCCTTGTGGCACTTGGCGCAGGCGATACACGAATGGTCCTGAATCCTCTTGCAGAAGAGGATGGCGATGTTGGCCATCGAACGCTTCCTCCTTCTGCGCCGTTCCTCGACGCAGTGTCCTTGAACGCGGCGTGCGGCCTCATTGGGAGCGACCCAGGTGCCACCCTCCGCACATCCGCGTGACGAAAGTCCCTCCGCGATAGCCCACCCGGACGATGCGGTCGCCGTCGAGGAGCTCGTCCAGCACCGCCGGGTCGGTTCCCGCCTCCTCCAGGTATCGCCGGGCCACGGTCTCCGGCATGGGATGGACCGCGAGGATCGCGAGAAGGTCCTTCGCCGGGTCCTCCCCGTGACCGAACGCCCCCTCCTCGGGCCTCGACAGGACCTCGACCCGCTTCAGGCGTTCCCGGAAGATCCCGCGGATCCGGACGAGGGCCTCGGCCGAGGCCGGCCTCACGCGCGCGACGGCAGGTGGCCTCGTGGGCACGGCCAGGTAGGCTCGGGCCGGTGAGACGTCACCGAGGAAGTCCGCGAGCTTCGCCGCCCCGTCCGCGGCGTCGTTCATCCCGTCCACCAGCATCGTCTCCGTCCACACCTCGCCGGAGAAGTCGCGGGCGAAGGCGCGGAGCCCCTGGAGGATTGCGTGCAGCCGCAGCTGCCGGCCCGGCCGGTTGATGGCGTGCCAGGTCTCCGGCGCCGTGGTGTCGACCTTCACCGACACCACGTCGGCCTCGGAGAGGTCCGCGCGCACGTCCGGACGCCACAGCAGGGAGCCGTTGGTGATGACCGCGATGCGGATTCCCAGGGGCTCGAGGCCGCGGATGGCCGCGCCCAACAACAGATCCAGCGTCGGCTCGCCGTCGGGCACGAAGGTGAGGTAGTCGACGGGCTCCCCCCGTGCGCGGCACGCCGCCACCCTGTCGCCTACGGCGCTCACCAGCTCCTGGACCCGGAGAAACGGCCGTCGCCGTACCCGCATGGCCCTCGTCGGCCCCAGCTGGCAATAGACGCAGGAGTAGCTGCAGCGCTTCGGAGGAATGTTGTTCACCCCGAGGCTGCGGCCGAATCGCCTGGACGGTACCGGGCCGAAGGCGATCATCATCGATCTCCGCTGTGTTCCCTGCCACGGGACCCGGCCGACCCACAGAGGACGTGCCCCGTGCCACGCCCCGGCCCACCAGGCCTCCGCCTTCTCAGCGTCTGCCGCTCCTCCGCGTCGTATCGTGCATATGCACAATACCGACAGTGCCGGGAGGCGTCAACGACCCGACGCGCCCCCTCCGCCATGGCACGGCCCCCGTGACCCGCGGCACCCTCCACCGTGGCGGCTCCGCAGCTGCCCTCGGGGACCCGTCCGGACGGGGTTCCGCAGGCCGTCCATGGAACCTGCCGGGGCCATAGCCACTATCCTTCCTCTCCGTTCGCAGCACTGGCGCTCCTCCGAGGCAGGCCACCGTGAAGACATTCCTCACGATCGTGATCGTCGTCGCCCTCGTCTGTGTGGGCGGGCTCGTATACGTGTACTCCGGCGCCTATCCGGTGGGAGCCGACGTGCCGCACTCGGCGCCGGTGCGCTGGCTGGTGCACACGGTGAGCGATCGCTCCATCGCGGCCCACGCGCGCAGCGTACAGGTACCCGCCGCCGTGCTGCACCCGGACTCGGCCATGCTCGTCCAGGGGGCCGGCGCGTACGCCTCCATGTGCAGCATGTGCCACCTGGCGCCGGGCTTCGACCAGGGGCCGCTGCACACGGGGCTCTATCCGCACCCCCCCAGGTTCACGCACGGCACGGACGTTCCGCCCGCGGAGTTCTTCTGGGAGACCAAGCACGGCGTCAAGGACACCGGCATGCCGGCGTGGGGCCGGACGCACACCGACGAGGAGCTCTGGTCCATCGTCGCGTTCGTCGAGCAGATGCACACCATGAGCCCTGAGCAGTACCGGGCGATCGTGGCCAGGGCGTCCGGGGACAAGGAGATGCAGGAGCTGCCGATGCCCCAGGTAGCGCCTGCCGGCAACCAGAGTGCGGACACGACGGGCGCGGCGCGCCACGGCGGGAAGTAGGAGCTCGCTCCTCGACGACCGGGATGCGGCGTTTCTGCAACGGAGCGCCGGGACGGGGCGGCGCACGCCGAAGACCGCGGCGCACCTGCTTGCCTCCCCGCGTCTCCCACCGTATCTCCGACCCGGAGACCGACGTGTCGCCGCGGCGCGTCGCGGAGACCTACGCCGACCCGACCCTCTCGTCGCCGACGCATCTCTCATGGCCGTTGCCCTGCCCAGCGCGCTCCTGGCCTGTCCAGCCTGCCCCCGGGGGCCGATCCCGTGACTCACGGGGCCGGCCTGGCCGCCCTGCTGTGGATCGCCCTCGTGCCGCCGGGCGGCCGATACGAGTCGGCCGCGATGCGAGGCGCCCCCGGGAGTGCCGCTCCCGCCGGGGCGGGGAGCGCGGACTCCGCCGGTGTCGCGCTCATGCGGGTGCTGTCGTGCGGCGGGTGTCACGCAGGCGCACCCGAGCCCGCGCCGCCCGCGGCGGCGCCGGCGTTCGGCCCCGGCGCGGGACACTACGACGCCGCCTGGCTGCTCGCCTACCTGGCCGGTCCGCAGGGAGCCCGGGGAGCTGCGCGCCGTGCGACGTCCGGCCCGGAGCGCATGCCGGACTTCAGGCTGGACGAAGGCGAGCGGTTGGCGCTGGCGCTGTTCCTGGGCGGCGAGGCGACGTCCGGCGCCGCCGGACAGGCCGGCGGTTCGGGCCAGGGTACCACGCACTCCGCGTCGGCGCAGGAGGTGGCCACGCTGCGCCGGGCGCGAAGCCGCCATCCGGATGTCGACGCCGCTCTGGGGCGACGCATCTTCGTGGCGCTCGACTGCGCGGCGTGCCACCGCTACCCGGGCCTCGAGGCCTGGCGCTCCGGCCCGCCGCTGGGTGTGGAGAAGAACAGGGTTCGAGCCGGCTGGCTGCGGTCCTATCTGCAGGATCCGCGCCCCGTGCGGCCGTTCGGATTCCAGCCCGGCACCGGCAGCCGGATGCCCGACTACCACCTGGACGCCGACGAGGTCGCGGCCCTGGTCGCGGCCCTGGGGCCCGCGGAGCCGGCACGGCGAGACTCCGCTGCCGCCACGGACGGCGCGCCGCTGTCGCCCTTCGACCAGGCCAAGATCAAGACGCTGTTGCGGACGCGGTTGGCGTGCCTCGGGTGCCATCGCCTCGACGGCGTCGGCGGAAGGGTTGGCCCCGACCTGTCGGCGGCTGGGACCCGGCTGCAGCCGGTCTTCATCCGCCGCATGCTCGGCGATCCGCAGCACGCGGTTCCGGGATCGGCCATGCCCAAGGTGCCCATGCCGGCGGCCACGGAGTCGCTGCTGGTGCGCCTGCTGGTGGCGCAGCGGACGCCCGTGGAGCCGGCGGCGCGGCTGTCCCTGGCCGGCACGACGCTGCGGCCGCCCGCCCGGGGCGACACAGCGGCCTCCGTGTATCTGCGCTTCTGCTCCGCGTGCCATGGCGCCGGCGGCCGCGGCGACGGCTACAACGTTCCGGACCTGCCCGTCCCGCCCACCGTGCACGCCTCGGCGGCGGCGATGTCGCCCCTCCCGGACGACGTCATCTACGACGCCATCGCGGCGGGCGGCTACGCGATGGGACGCAGCGCGCGTATGCCGCCCTTCGGCGCGACGCTGAAGGACGCGCAGATTCGGGGGCTGGTGGCCTTCATCCGTGCGCTGTGCCGGTGCAGCGGGCCCGCCTGGTCCAGGGACGGGGGACGTGGCACCCCGGGGACGGGTGGGGCACGTCGTGCCCCGGGGAGGGACTGACGCCATGTCGGGTCGTGGGCACAAGCGCGGGGGCGGCGGCAAGAGCAGCAAGGGCAAGGGACGGAGCCGACAGGGCGGACGGGCAGGCCGTGGCACACCCGCTCGTGCGTCGGGCGGAAAGGCCGCCGGCGGGCCCAAGGCGAGGGGCGGGGAGCAGCCACGGTCGCGGCCGCCACGGCGTCGCATCGCCCGCTGGGCGTTGGCGGCGGTGGCCGCCGTCCTGCTCCTGGGAGGCGCCGCCCTGGTGGTGGCCCACCATCGAGCGGGGCGAACCCCCGCGACCCCGTCCGTCACGGCTCTGACCCTGCCACCGCCGCAGAAGCCGCCGGCTCCGACCACGGGGTTCGCGGACTTCGTGGGGGCAGACAGCTGCAAGAGCTGCCACGCCCCGGAGTACGCGGCCTGGAAGAGCTCGACGCACGGGCACGCCGGCGGTCCGCCCAGCCGGGAGCGGATCGTGGCGCCCTTCGGCGGCCCCCCCATCCGCTTCCGCGACGCCACGGTCCGGCCCGTGGTGAGCGCCTCCGGCACCTTCGAGTTCCGGGTCCGGCAGCCGGGCCGGGCCGTCCAGGTCCTGCGGGTGGACGGCGTGGTGGGCGGCACCTTCATGAAGGGCGGCGGCACGCAGGGCTTCCTCAACCTGGCCGCGGACGGCACGCTGCGGTTCCTGCCCTTCGACTACTCCGGCCCGCTGCGCGGCTGGTTCTGCAACACGCAGGGTCGCGCCAATCGCGGATACGTTCCCATCTCCGACACCCTCCCCATCGCGGCATGCACGGACTGGCCGCCCACCCGGGCCTTCGGCACCACGAAGCGCTTCGATGACTGCCAGCAGTGCCATGGGAGCCAGATCTGGGTCACCTGGGACACGACGGCGCACCACTACGACACCCGTCTCAGCACGCTGGCCGTGGACTGCGAGTCCTGCCACGGGCCGGGCCGACGCCACGTGGAGCTGGCCCGCTCCGGCCGTCTGGGCGACAGCCCCGACATCGGCATGCCCGCGCTGGATACGCTGTCGAAGGACGCGTCCATCGGCGTGTGCCTGCGCTGCCACGGGCTCAAGGACGCCCTGGCGCCGGGGTACCTGGCCGGTCGGTCCTTCACCAGCTACTACGCGCTCAAGTTCCCCATCCTGGGCGATCACCCGTATCGCGTGGACGGTCGCGTGCGCACCTTCGCCTACCAGGCGACGCAGCTGTTCAGCGACTGCTACCTGAACGGCTCCATGACCTGCGTCGACTGTCACGACCCCCACAGTCAGAAGTACCGGGACGTGAACGGCTCACCCCTTCCCGGGCGCTTCGACAACGGCCAGTGCCTGGATTGCCACGCGAGCGAGGGGAGGCCCATCGAGGCGCACACCCACCACCCCGCCGGCTCGTCGGGGAGCCGCTGCGTCGCCTGTCACATGCCCTACCTGCAGCACCCCGAGCTGGGCAACGCGGTACGGTACGCCAGGTCCGACCACACCATCCCCATTCCCCGCCCCGGATTCGACGACTCCCTGGGCGTCACCGATGCGTGCGCCCTCTGCCACCGGGACCGCTCTACCGCCGCGCTGCGCGATACCGTAACCCGCTGGTACGGTAGGCTGAAGCCGCACAAGCCCATCATCACCGCGCTCATCGAGGCCGCAGGAGTCACGTCGCCGGCTCAAGCCGCGCCTTTGCTGCTTCGGCCCGAGGCCCACTTCCCCATGGCCCAGTTCGAAGGGCTGGCCGACTTCTTCGAGCGCTTCGTGCACCCCGACGCCGACTTCACGTCCGACGTCGTCAGCCGCCTCGAAGCCCTGGCCGCGGAGCCCGACGTGGACATCCGCTCCCTCGCACTGGCCACACTGCATCTGGGGCAAGGCGACGATCCGGCGGTGGACCGCTTCCTGGCGGGAAGCCTGCGGGATCTCACCGCCACGGAGGACGTGGCTCTGCGCCGCCGCTGGACCACGGCGCTGGCGTACATGGGGGACCGGCTCTCCGCACAGGGTGACGCGGCCGGCGCCGAGCGCGCCTACGTCAAGGCACTGGAGGTGCTGCCGGAGGATCCGCGGCTGCTGCTGCACCTCGGACTCGTCGAGGCGAGCGCCCATCGGCTCGAGCCGGCCATTGCCGCGTTCCGCCGCAGCCTCGCCGTCGATTCGCTGCAGCCCCTGGCGCTGGTGAACCTGGGCAACGCCCTGTCCGCTCAGGGCGACGGAGCTGCCGCGGTGGACGCGTACGGCCGCGCGCTGCACATCAACCCCCACGAGGCGTTGGCCTACTTCGACCTCGCCAACGTCTACCTGCGCGCCAACGACGCCGGCAAGGCCATCCCGCTGTACCAGAAGGCCGTCGCCAACGACCCGTCTCTGGCGCCGGCGAACTTCTACCTGGCCCGTTCGCTGATCCTGGCGAACCGGCCGCGGGACGCACTCCGCGCGGTGGAGCGGGGTCTGGAGTTCAGCCCCGACGACGCCACGGGTCTGGCCATGCGCCGCGATCTGGAGCGGGCCCTGGGACGGCACTGAGGGGGTCGAGGCGGAGGCGGCACGGCGGGCCTGAAGGCCTCACCACGCTGGAAGTCGCTCGCCAGGGTGACCGTGGTGCGGCGATGACCCTGGGCACTTTCCTCTACGGCAACCCTCACATGCTGATCGTGTAGGGGAACCAGCTCGCCACGGGCTTGCCGTCCTTCATGGCCGGGCGGAAGACCCACTCGCTGGCCTCGTTGATGAGGCGTTGGTTGAAGCCCTTGTCCTTCGTCGGGGGGTTCAGACGCGTCGAGTCGGGGACCACCTTGCCCCGGTCGTCGACGAAGACCCACACCTGCACCTTGGTGCCCTTCAGGCTCTTGTCCGACGGCGGGATGATCATGCCCCGGGGCGTCGGCGGCTGCAGCCGGTACAGTCCCGCGTCCGCGGTGCCGCCGTCTCCTTTACCCGTGCCGGTCGTCGTGCCGGGTCCCGCCCCGCTCCCCGGCGCGTCGCCGATGACGGTGGCGGGGTTCATCTCAGCCAGGGGGGAGAACTCGATGGGCTTCACCTGGATCGCCACCTCGATGGGTACCGGGGGCGGAGTGATGGGAAGCGGTTGCGGGGCGCTGAGGTTCATGGCGTGCATGGAGCCCGCCGCGGCGCGGTCGTCTCCGGCCCGCGGCCCTGCGGCCGCGAAGGGAGACTGGGGAATGACGGGCCGCCCCCGCCACGCCACCACCAGCAACAGGTGGAACAGCACGGACACGAGGAGCGCCGTGCGCCACACCGTCCGATCCCGGCGTCGCCGGTCGGACGCGGTCAGGTCGTGCGGGTTCGTAGGGCTCATGCGTGTGGGTGCTTCCGCGCTCGCGGGCGGCCTGCCTATGGTGATACTACCGTCTACTACAGGATGGTCCCCGACGAGGTTTCGCCGGCCCCCGGCCCGCGGAGGGGGGGGGCCGTGAGACGCCGGCGCTTGATTCGCCAGGTGAGGGCAGTCAACTTCGGCCGATCCAGCCTCCGCAGCACAGCGATCCATGGACTCCGTCATCACGTCGACCCGCGCCGAAGGCTCCGCCCTCCTTCGCGCCTACTACGAGCTTACGAAACCGGGCATCGCCGGTTACGTCATGATCACGGCGGGCGTGAGCGCGTACGTGGCGTCTCACGGCCATGTCGATCTCATGCTCGCCATCAACACGATGCTGGGTACCGGCATGGCCACCGCCGGCGCGCTGGCCGTGAACCAGTGGGTGGAGCGCGACTACGACGCCCGCATGGTGCGCACGCGGAACCGTCCCATCCCGTCGGGAAGGCTGTCCTCCACCGAGGGGTGGGTCTTCGGCACCACGCTCATGATGGTCGGCATCCTGTATCTCGCCCTTCTGGTGGGGCCCCTTCCCGCGGGGCTGGCCGCGCTCTCCGCGGCGGCGTATCACGGGGTGTACACGCCGTTGAAGACGCGCTCCTCGCTGGCGACGCTGGCCGGAGGCGTGCCCGGCGCGCTCCCGACGCTCATCGGCTGGAGCGCGGCCACCGGGGCCCTCAGCCGGGGAGGCCTGGCGCTCTTCGCGCTGGCCTACGCATGGCAGCTCCCCCACGTCCTCGGCCTCGCCTGGATGCTCCGCAGGGACTATGCGCGTGTCGGCTTCAAGCTCATTCCGCCCCACGACGCCGCCGGCAGGGTCGTGGGTCGGCACATGGTGGCGTGGACCGCGGTGCTGGTTCCCCTCTGCACGCTGCCCACCGTGCTCGGCTACACCGGGGCGATCTACCTGGTGGGCGCGCTCTTCGCCAGCGGCGCCTTCCTCTCCCTGGGGATGCGCGCCGCCCGCGAGCTCTCCGATCGCGCGGCGCGGAGGATCTTCTTCGGATCCCTCATCTATCATCCCCTGCTGCTGGTCCTCATGCTCGTCAACACCGTGCGACCTTGATCTCATGGAGGTGTCTTCGTGCACCGCGTCGCCACCCTCGCCGCCCTACTGCTTCTTCCCCTTCCGACCGTGAGTCGGCAAGCCCCCCGGCCCCCCGCCGTGGCAGCGCGGGATACGGCAGCCCGTCCCCGCTCGCGGGACATCGGCCTGATCGTGGGCGTCTTCCAGCCTGGCACGAACGACGCCATCACGGACGTGGCCGGCGTCGAGGTGGGCCAGAAGACCGTCATCGAGGGCGACAGCGTGCGCACGGGGGTCACGGCCATCCTCCCCCATCCCGGGAGCATGTTCTTCAGTCGGGTGCCGGCAGCCATCTACGTGGGCAACGGCTTCGGCAAGCTTCTCGGGGTGACCCAGGTCCGGGAGCTCGGTGAGCTGGAGACTCCCATCCTGCTCACGTGCACGCTATGCGTGTGGAAGGCGGCCGACGCCATGGTGGGCTGGCTCCTGGCCCGGCCGGACATGCAGGACGTGCGCTCCATCAACCCCGTGGTGGGCGAGACCAACGACGGGACCCTCAACGACATCCGTATCCGACCCATCGAGCCGGAGGACGTGGTGAGCGCGTTGGAGTCCGCCAAGGGAGGCCCGGTGGAGGAGGGGGCCGTCGGTGCCGGCGCCGGCACCATCGCCTTCGGATGGAAGGGCGGCATCGGCACGAGCTCGCGCGTGCTCCCGGAGTCCCTGGGGGGCTATACCGTGGGCGTGCTGGTGCAGACCAACTTCGGCGGGATCCTCCTGATGAACGGCGCGCCCGTGGGCCAGGCGCTAGGCCAGTACGCGTTCAAGGATCAGGTGGAGGGCGGCGGCGGCATGGGAGGGGCGACCCCGGACGGCGCCCCCTACGACCCGACCTCCGACAAGCAGGAGTGGGGCTCGTGCATGATGGTGGTGGCCACCGACGCGCCGCTCTCCGACCGCAACCTCGGCCGCCTGGCGAAGCGCGCGATCATGGGCCTCGCGCGCACCGGCTCCTACGCCGCCAACGGGTCCGGCGACTACGTGATCGCGTTCTCCACCGCCAACGGCGTGCGTCGCACCATCACGCCCGGCGTGCACTCGGTGGACGATCTGAACAACGTCAGCATGAGCGGCCTCTTCGAGGCCACGGTGGAGGCCACCCAGGAGGCCATCTACAACTCCCTGCTCAAGGCCGTCACGGTGACCAGCAACGGCCACACGATACAGGCTCTCCCCCTGGCCGAGACGTTGGCGGTGCTGAAGAAGTACGGAGCCGTGCGGTGAAGAAGACGGAACCGTTCATGGTAATCGACCCGCCGGTGGCGACCACGCTCAACGCCGCCCCCTACGCGGTGCTGCTGGTGGCCGACGACGGGCGCGTGGTCTTCGGGAACCCCAAGGCCGACGTGCTCTTCGGGTGCGGGACGGGCCAACTCGTGGGGCGCAGCGTCGAGGATCTGATTCCCGACCGCTTCCGCGAGGCGCACGTCGCCCATCGGGACCGCTTCGCCAAGCGGCGGGGGCGCCGGCCCATGGGGAGGATCCGCGGCATGCTCGCTCTGCGGACGGACGGTACGGAGGCGCCGGTGGAGATCTCGCTCTCGAACCTGACCCTGGCGGACCGAACGGTCACCATGGCGGTTCTCGTCCATCTTGAGACCGAGCACGCCGCCCCTCCGGACGAGTCGTCCCTCCGCTCGTGGACCGACTCCTCCGGAGAGCTCTACCATCGGCTCGTCCGGACCGCCCCCATCGGCATCTACCGCTCGAGCCCGGAGGGTCTGCTCCTGTATGCCAACCCGGCCCTGGCGCACATGCTGGGCTACGAGGATGCCTCCGCGCTCCTCGGCATGAGCCTCGGGCGGGACGTCTACCTGGATTCCGCGGATCGAGAGCGCGTGCTCCGCGACATCGAGGAAGGGGTGGGCCCGACGGGCGTCTATGCTCGTCTGCGGCGCCAGGACGGGAATGTCATCACCGTACGCATCACCTCCCACGCCATCCGCGACACCTCGGGAGCGGTGGTCTGTTACGAGGGGGCGCTGGACGACGTGACCGATCGCCTCAGGGTCGAATCGGACCTGCACCGGATGCGCCGAATGGAGTCCGCCACGCGCCTGGCCGGCGGCATGTCCCACTCGCTGAACAACGTCCTCACGTCCGTCCTCGGCAGCGTGCAGCTCGCCGCGGAGGCGCTGTCCGCAGAGGACGGCGCGGCGCGGACCGATCTGCAGGATGCGGAGCGGGGCCTCCTCAGGGCCACCCACATGCTGGCCAAGCTCCGCTCCATCAGCGCGGTGGACGAGATCCACTCCGAGCGCATGAACCTGCGCGCGTTCATGGTGGCCTGGGCCGAGCGGCTCGACCCGGCGCCGGGAGTCACGGTGAACGTGGAGGTCCCCGATGACCCGGTGCACGTGGACCTGGACCCGGGAGGCCTGGTGGAGGTGCTGGAGAACCTCGTCTCCAACGCCGTGGACGCCATGCCCGACGGCGGGAGGATCGGCGTAGCGCTGTCCACTTCCACCGGCGAGGGCGGCAACTGGGCGGTGCTCGATCTCACCGACACGGGGTTGGGCATGAGCGACACGACCCTGGAGCGCGCCATGGAGCCCTACTACTCGACGAAGGCGCGCCAGATGACGTCGGCAGGGGCTGGGCTGGGCCTCTCGCTGGTCTACGGCATCATACGCCAGCACGGTGGTGACGTCGTGCTGACGAGCACCCTCGGACACGGCACCACGGTGCGCATCAGGCTCCCTCTCCGAGACGGCTGAGACGACGCCCGCTCACGCATCCCCCTCCGCCGGCGGGAGGGCTCCGCTAGGCCATCCGGTTCGCCGACCGGCTCGCCTTCCGCCGGAGGTTCTGGTCGAGGACCCGCTTGCGCAGGCGGACCGCGTCGGGAGTGATCTCGATGAGCTCGTCCTCCTCGATGAACTCCAGGGCCAGCTCCAGGGTGAGCCTGCGCGGCGTCTCCAGCTTGATGTTCTCGTCCGACGCCGTCGTGCGCATGTTCGTGAGCCGTTTTTCCTTGGTGACGTTCACGTCCATGTCGTCGGTACGAACGTTCTCGCCGACGATCATGCCCGCGTAGACCGGCTCCCCGGGGCTGACGAACATGGTCGCCCGCTCCTGCAGGTTGAAGAGCGCGAACCCCACGGCCGCCCCCTCCCGGTCGGCGACCAGCACACCGCGGCTGCGCCCCCGCAGGGCGCCCGACCACTGACCCCAGGAGTGGAAGTTGTGGTGCAGGATCCCCTCGCCCCGGGTGTCGGTCATGAACTCCGAGCGGTACCCGAAGAGCCCCCGCGCGGGCACGCGGAAGCGGAGGCGCGTGCTCCCGGAGTCCATGGCCTTCATCTCCTGCATCTCGCCGCGGCGCGGGCCCATCTTCTCGATCACCGTGCCCACCATCTCGGCGGGGACCTCCACCACCGCCTCCTCGTACGGCTCCAGGATCCTGCCGTCGGGGTCCTTCCGGGTGATGACCCGGGGCCGTGACACCTGGAACTCGTACCCCTCGCGGCGCATGGTCTCCATGAGGATGGTCAGGTGCAGCTCACCGCGTCCGCTCACGGTGAAGGTGTCGGGCTGCTCGGTGTCCTCGACGCGGAGCGCGACGTTCCGCTCCAGCTCCCGGAAGAGCCGCTCGCGCACCTGCCGGGTCGTGACGTACTTCCCCGACTGTCCCGCGAAGGGCGAGTTGTTCACGGTGAAGTCCACTGACAGCGTGGGCTCCTCCACCGCGATGCCGCGCAGGCGGTCGCGATGCTCGGGATCGGTGACGGTCTTGCCGATCTCCACGCCCTCGAGACCCGCCAGCGCCACGATGTCCCCCGCGCCGGCCTCCTCCACGTCCAGGCGCTCCAGGCCCAGGAAGGTGAAGAGCTTCAGGACGCGCGACGTCTCGCCCTCGTCCTCGGCCACGGGCCCCGGCTCGCCCAGCGGCAGGAGCGCCACCCGGTCGCCGACCCGGACGGTGCCGCGCTCGATGCGGCCGATGGCGATGCGTCCCACGTAGGTCGAGAAGTCCAGCGTCGAGATGAGCATCTGGAACGGCCCTTCCCCGTCCACCTGCGGCGGGGGGAAGTGGTCGACGATGGTCTCGAAGAGAGGTGTCAGGTCACCGCCCCGGTGGTCTGGGTCGCGGGACGCCCAGCCCTCGCGCCCGGAGGCGTACAGGAACGGCGCGTCGAGCTGCGCGTCGGTGGCCTCCAGGTCCATGAGCAGCTCCAGCACCTCGTCGTGCACCTGGCGAACACGAGCGTCGGCACGGTCCACCTTGTTGACCACCACGAGGGGAAGGAGCCCGAGCTCCAGGGCCTTGCGCGTGACGAAGCGCGTCTGGGGCATGGGACCCTCGGCGGCGTCCACGAGCAGCACCACCCCGTCCACCATGCGCAGGATACGCTCCACCTCGCCGCCGAAGTCCGCGTGCCCGGGGGTGTCCACGATGTTGATCTTGATGCCGTGCCAGTGCACCGCCGTGTTCTTGGACAGGATCGTGATCCCTCGCTCCCGCTCCAGCGGGTTCGAGTCCAAGACGCGGGTCTCCACGGCCTGGTTCGCCCGGAAGACGCCGGCTTGGCGGAACATCTGGTCCACCAACGTCGTCTTGCCATGGTCGACGTGGGCGATGATCGCGATGTTGCGGATGGGCATGACTGCGTGACGCGAGGGGTCTTCCGGGGTTCGTAGTATAGCCTAGAAAAATAGCCTCGGACGTCACCGCTTTGAAGGCACGGCGGTGACGGTCACGGGCCGCCCACCCATGACCGGTGGCGCCCCGTCGCGTCCCGCGCTTCAGTCTCCCAGCACGTACGCGAAGATCAGCGGCGCCACCACGCACGCGTCGGAGTTGATGAAGAAGCGGGCGGTGTCCGCCGCGATCTTCCCCCAGGTGATCTTCTCGTTCGGCGGCGCCCCGGAGTACCCTCCGTAGCTGGTCACCGCATCGGTGATCTGGGCGAAGTACCCCCAGAACGGCACGTCCCTACGCAGGTCCTGGATCAGGCAAGGCACCGCGCAGATGGCGAAGTCACCGGCGATGCCGCCCCCGATCTGGAAGAAGCCCACCGAGGGCCTGTCCTCGTCGGCGCCGTGGTTGGCCTGGTACCACTCCATGATCTGCTGGAACTGCTCCGTGCCGGTCTTCACGCAGGTGTGGTGCTTGACCTTCCCGCTCATCACCGAGGCGGAGAAGATGTTCCCCGTGGTGGAGTCCTCCCACCCGGGAGCCCACACGGGAACGCCCATCTCCATGGCGGCCAGCATCCACGAGTGCGCGGGATCGATCTGGTAGTGCTCCTTCAGGCTCGCGTCCGAGAGCACCTTGAACATGATCTCCGCCGGCGTGTAGCGCTCCCCCTTCTCCGCGGCCTCCGACCAGATCTTCACCAGCCGCTTCTCCAGGTGGCGCATCACGGTCTCGGGGATGCACGTGTCCGTGACGCGGTTCATGCCGCGATCGTAGAGCGCCACCTCGTCGGAGGCCGCCAGCTCCCGCCACGACGGGATGATCTGGTATTCGGTGCTCGCCAGGAGGTTGAACACGTCCTCCTCGAGGTTTGCCCCGGTACACGAGATGGCGTGGACCTTCCCTTCCCGGATCATGCGCGCCAGGATGATCCCCAGCTCCCCCGTGGACATGGCGCCGGCCAGGGTGACCATCATCTTGCCCCCCGTTGCGAGGTGCTCCTCATAGGCGCGGGCGGCCCACACCGTCTCGCGGGCGTTGAAATGACGGTAGTGCTTGTCCATGAAGTCGCGGATGGCGCCCAATCTCGTCTCCTGCCGCAAAGTGGTCCCTGGGGTCGATAGTGTAGTGCATACGGCCGTCGCATGACACTTCGAACCTCCAGGGGCGAAGCGGTCCCCTGGACCCCGGCCCGGTGACCCCTCTAACGTGCCGGGTCGGGTCCTGCACCTGCGAACCCCTACCCCCGTCCCCATGCTCCTCACGATCCTCGTCGGTGTCGCCGTCGCGCCGTCCGCGGCAGGTGCGACGGCAGCGTGCCGGCCTGTCCCGACGCGGATACGCTGTCCGCGTTGCCGAGGGGGCACCACCTGATGCCCGGGGCGGGGGGAGCCCGGCGGGGGATCCGTCCCGATCCCGGCCTGGGGACGCCCGCGGCCAGGACCGCACCCCCGGTCCTGGAGGACGCCGGCACGGCGGTGGCGGTGGCGGCTCCGTCCGGGCCCGGACGCTTTCTGGTGGCCGGCGTCCACGCGGCGGCGGGCGGCACCGAGCGCCACGGAGTGGAGGCCGTGCGTCTCGGCGCCCGCCTCGTGGCGGGAGCGGTGGATGCCCACACGGGGGATGGCGTGAACGTATTGACGTCCCCGGGACTCCTGCGCAGGGAGCTCGCGGGTCCCCGGGGGGTCACGCTGGAGACGGTCCTGGCCCTGCCCACGCTTCCGGCCGTGGCGATGCAGTGGATGGCGCCACCGGGGGCATCTGCACCCGCCGTCCAGGACCTGTCCATCCACATCCTGCCCGGTGCCGCCGATGCGCGCTACGCGGTGGGCGAAGCGGGACTCCGTGCGGCGGACGGGGCCCACGGCGACGACGTCGTGGAGGTGTGCGTGCACCCTGCGCCGAGAGCCTGGAGCGCCCACGAGGCCGAGGGCGGGGGGCTGCGTGTGACGGCGGCCGTGGGGAGCGAGGGTCCGGTGACGCTCGTGCTGGCCGCCGGCCCGGCGCACCGCGTGGAGACGACCCTCACGACGGCGTGGACCCTCGGTGCGCACGCCGTTCGAGCGGTGCGGGATGCGGATCCGCGGCACGTCCGGACGCTGGCGCTGGCCACCGGGGTGCCGGGGGTGGATCAGGCGTGGGTCTGGGCGACCTCACGGGTGCGCACCGCTGTGGGGTGGGCGACGCCCGGCGCCGGCGTGCGCCCGGAAGACGCCTTCTGGACCGGGATCGGGGCGCTGGCCATCGGGGACGGGGAGACGGCGGCCGCAGCCCTCGGCCTACTCGAGAAATGCGCGGTGCCCGAAGCGGATCCGGGGCTGGGAGGCCTGGTCCCCACCGCCGCCCTGGCGACGGTCCTGGCCGCGCGCATCGCGCTGGCCATCGGCGATGTCGCGCCGGCCCTCCGGCATCTCAGGCGCGTGCGAGCCGGTGGCCTCGACACGGCGCGCCAGCTCTCCGACCGCGGGGGTTGGGCGGTGTGGGCGTTCGCGCTGGACTCCCTGGCGGACGCGCTGCATCACGCCGCCGACCTCGAGACCTTGAGCACGCTGCGGAGCGCCGGGACGGCTCCACCCACCCTGGACCCCGTGGGAGATGGTCCCGCACGCCTGCCCATGCTGCCCTCGGCAACCGCGCCGTCCAGCGCCGCCTATCGCCTCCGAGCTCTCCTCGGCGGCCCCGGCGGAGCCTCACACACCTCACCCGGCCCCGGCGGGCAGGGCATCCGGCCGGGCCTGGCCGCGTGGAGCGCCCTGGTGTCCAGTCGGGCCGACGAGGGATACGCCGCCTGGCGAGGGGTCCTCGGGGAAGGGCTTCGAGGGGGCCCCGTCGAGGGTGGGGGGTGTCGCGGCGCCTGGGATCCGGTGAACGATGTGCTCCGCGCAGGCGCCCCCGGGGCGGGCATCCTCCTGGCCACGCTGGCGCACGGCGTGCTGGGTCTCGCTCCGGATGCACCTGCGGGTCGTCTCGGCCTCGCGCCCACCCTCCCCACCGACGGCGACACCTTCGAGGTGCGCAACGTCCGGGTGGGAGACGTGCGCGCGACCCTGGAATACCACCGGGACGGCCCCACCCACAGGTTCGTCCTCACTCCTCTGGAGGGGAGGGTGCCGCCCATGGTGGTGTTCGAGCCTGCGGTGGCGGGGAGCCGAGTGCGCGCCGTGCGCGTGGACGGCCAGGCGGCCGAGCTGGATGCCGTGGAGGCGGGAGGTCGCACGCGCGTACGGGCGCAGCTCCCCCTCGACGGGGTGCGCGTCCTCGAGATCGACTGCGACTAGCGCTTCTTCGTCTTCCGGGTCGGCGCCTTCCTGGCCGCGGCGGACTTCTTCGCTTTCCGGGTCGGCGCCTTCTTGGCCGCGGCGGGCTTCCTCGCCTTCCGGGTCGGCGCCTTCTTGGCCGCGGCGGGCTTCCTCGCCTTCCGGGTCGGCGCCTTCTTGGCCGCGGCGGGCTTCGTCGCCTTCACGGGCCGTGCCGGCTTCTTCTCGATCGGCTTCTCAGCCGTCTTCGCGGCCCGTGTCGGCTTCTTCTCGATCGGCTTCTCAGCCTTCTTCGCGGCCCGTGTCGGCTTCTTGTCGGCCGGCTTGTTCGTGCTTCCCGAGTTTCCCTTGTGGGAGCGAGACCCCTTGCCCCCCTTGGGCGCCACCGGCTCCATGTACCCCAGGTCGGTGAGCAGCTTCCGGAGCACGTCCTCCCGCTCGGCGAGAACGGTCCTGCTGACGGTTCGTGCAAACGCGATCCGCTCCGCCTCGGACACCTTGTCCAGAACCGAGATGGGTGCTCCATAGCGCAGGAGGATGCGCTTGGCGTCCACGGCTACCGCGTCACTCACGTGTCCCCCTACGAGCCTGTGGGTGAGTGGGTGAAAACGGAGTAGCATAACAGAAAGCACAGGCGCTGCAAACGCCTGTTTCGCCGCGTGCGAGACCTCCGCGCCGACCGTGGAAGGCACCGGATGTCCCCGGCGCCTCAGTTCATGACCTCGTCGTCGCTCTCATCGAAGTGCGCCAGCATCGGGGCGGTGAAGTCGAAGCGGGGGACCTCCACGCGGAAGCGCCCTCCGCCCGCGCGCTCGAAGGTGTAGTACCCCTCCATGTACCCCGACGGCGAGGTCAGCACGCAGAAGCTCCGATAGCTGTGCGACTCCCCCGGGTGGAGCCGGGGCTGGAGGCCCACGACGCCCTCTCCGTCCACCTCGGTGTCGTCACCCGCCGCATCGTGGATCAGCCAGTGGCGGAAGAGAAGCTGCGCAGCGACGTCCCCCTCGTTCGCCACCTCGATGTGATAGGCGAACACGAAGGTGCCTTCGGCCGGGCTGGACTCGGCCGGGGAGAAGTACGGCTCGACGCGTACCCGGATCCCTTCGGTGGCCTTCTCGTATGGACTCATGACGGGAATCGGTGATGGAGGGGCCGTATGCCTGGCGTCATCCGAACATACGACCGTGGCGCCGGAACATTCCACACCGGCGCGACGGGGCGTCAGGAGCGATCGATGACGATCGTGTGCCTGTTACCGACGGA
Source organism: Gemmatimonadota bacterium (assembly GCA_022340865.1). GTDB lineage: Bacteria > Gemmatimonadota > Gemmatimonadetes > Longimicrobiales > Gaopeijiaceae > SZUA-318. The sequence goes on along the minus strand of JAJDNC010000010.1, from coordinate 49,074 downwards.
GAAGATGATGGCCTTGCCCAGCAGCTCCACCAGGGCGTTGCCCAGTGCCGGGTTGGTGACCACGACGGAGACACCGATGAGCGTATGCGTCTTCGGGTCTCCGGGCAGTCCGCCGGGCAGGCTCCAGTTCTCGTAGTCGAGCTCATACCCGTCGCGGACGAAGGAGTAGTTGGCGGGAAGGTAGGGTACCAGCTCCGGTGGCACCTTGCCGGCGGCGGTCTCGGCGGGCCACGCGTGGTACTTGGCGTTGTACGATGCGGCCGCGACCCGCACGACCTCCATGTCACCGGCGAGCTTGGTGGCCTGCGCCCGCAGCAGGACGTCCTTCATGTTGGGGAGGGCCAGGCCGGCGAGGATCCCCACGATGGACACGGCCACCAGCGCCTCGACGAACGTGAAGCCGCCTCGACGAGACCTGCCTCGCTTTCCGGACCCCGCTGCCGCGGAGTGCTCCCGGCTTCCCGGGACTCGCAGGCGCGCGATCATGACTTCCCTCCGGCACCCGAGGCGAGCTTGGCCGCCGCCGCCGGCCCCAGGAAGTCGGCAGGGGATTCGGTGGAGTCGTAGATGAGGGCGGCCGGGCCGTCCGTACCCACCAGCCGGTACGCATCCGAGCTCTGGACCTGGTATTCGACGCCTGGCTGCGGAGTGCCGGGAAGCTCGGCGAGGGTGCTGGGGAGCCGGCCGTGCTGGACCCGGTATGCCTCGATCTGCTGTGACTGAACGTACATCGCCATGCGCAGACCTTCTTGCTGGGTAGCCGAGTCGGGAGCCGCGATGGGATGCACGGTGATCCACCGTGGCGGCGAGATGAGCAGATACACAGCCAGCACTGCCAGCTGGATCCCCAGGGGCAACATCCACTTGGGCTGCTTCCTGGGCGGCCGCTTCCCACGCGCGCGCTCGTCGTGCTCCGCGGCGTGCTTCAGCACGGCGGCCACGGCGTCGGCGGCTTCCTGCCCGCGCGCCTCCTCTTTGGCGTGGTAGGGACGAACCGGGTCCTCTGGACTCATTCGCCGGGGCGATGGGATGGAGATCCGAGCTTCGAATCGAACATGGCTCTTATACCATGATACACCGAAAGTGCGGCCGCACCGAAGGTATTTCGTTCGTCCCGGGAAGTCAGGAGGGGGCGTCATGCCTCCCCCGGACGGGCTCCCGCGGAAGGGCGTCCCGACGGGAGGAACGTGAGGGCCGTCTTCCGGGGTCGACGGCCCTCGCCGCGTGGAATAGGTTGGTGCCATGTCCCCGGTCCACCCCCCTCTCTCGCGCTCGGCGGAAGACTACCTGAAGGCCATCTACGGCCTTACCGAGCGAGGAGATACCGCCTCCACGAGCGCCATCGCCGAGGTGTTGGCGGTGCAGCCCGCTTCGGTCACCGGCATGATCAAGCGCCTGGCCGACGCCAAGCTGTTGGAGCACGTGCCTTACCGGGGCGTTCGGCTGACGGAGCTGGGTGTGCGGGAAGCGCTCAAGGTCCTGCGCCGCCACCGGGTCATCGAGACCTATCTGTGCGAGCGCCTGGGATACACATGGGACGACGTGCACGAGGAGGCCGAGCGCCTCGAGCACGCCGCCTCCGACAGGCTCGTGGAGCACATGGCCGACGCCCTCCACTTCCCGAGCCACGACCCCCATGGCGCACCCATCCCCACGTCGTCGGGGGAGATCGAGGCCACCGACTTCCTCACGCTCGCGGACGTGGCGCCGGGTGTGGAGCTGCGGGTGCGCGCGGTGCAGGACGAGGATCCGGGCGAGCTTCGATCCCTGGAGGCGACCGGGCTGACTCCGGGAACCCGCCTTCTGGTGGAATCCAGCCAGGGAGATCCACGTGGAGGGATCGTGGTCCAGCTCGGGGGTCCGGGTGGCACGCGCCTCACCGTGGACCGCGAGCTCGCCGGCCGGATCTTCGTCGTCTCGACGGACGGGCTGTGAGATGACCCCGGCCTACCGCCCCGTCGTGATGGGCGTGGCCGGGGGAAGCGGCTCCGGCAAGTCCACCGTGGTCAGCGAGGTGTGTCGTGCGCTGCCCCCGGGAACCACCGCCGTCCTCCACCACGATGCGTACTATCGCGACCTCTCCCACCTCGCCTTCGAGGAACGGGTCCGTGTGAACTTCGACCACCCCGAGTCCCTGGAGACGGAGCTCATGGTGGAGCACGTGGCCCGTCTCCTCTCCAACGCCGCCGCCGAGGTGCCGACGTACGACTTCTCCACCCACACCCGTGCACCCGCCGTGATGTGCCTCGAGCCGAGGCCGTTGGTGATCCTGGACGGCATCCTCGTGCTCGCCGATGCGCGTCTCCGCGAGCTCATGGATGTCAGGGTCTTCGTGGACACGGACGCCGACGTGCGGCTCATGCGACGCCTGCGGCGCGACGTGGAGGAGCGGGGCCGCACCGCTGAGTCCGTCCTGGACCAGTACGAGGCGACGGTGCGACCCATGCACCTGGAGTTCGTAGAGCCCAGCAAGCGTCACGCGGACTTCGTGGTTCCGGAGGGGGGATACAACCGCGTGGCGGTGGATCTGTTGGTGACCAAGCTGCGCGATCTCATCGCCGCGCGACACGTGGCCTGAGCGCGGGCTCCGCCGGTGGCAGGGCGCCTCAGTCGAACCAGTGGGTCAGCCGCTCCAGCGCCCCCAGCAGGTCCGGCTCCAAGTCGAGGACGGGCCGGAGCGGGTCCTCCTTCAAGCGCCGCATGCGGCGCGGCATGCTCTTCACCGTGTGGCCCCCGATCCTCAGACGCGCGTTCACCTCGTGCCAACGCAGCGGCGCCGACACCGGCGCCCCGGGGAGCGGCCGCACCGTGAACGGCGCCGCCAGAAGGCGGCCGTGGCCGTTCTGGACGAAGTCGATGTACACCTTACCCGCGCGCCGCGCCGGGTTGCGCGTCAGGGTGGCGATGTCGGTGCGCTCGGCCACGGCCACCCGCGCCAGGAGCTGCGCCAGCGTGCGCGACTGCTCGTAGGTGAGGCGCCGGCCCAGGGGGATCAGCACGTGCAGCCCCGAGGACCCGCTGGTCTTCACGAAGCTGGGCAGGCCGATCTCGTCACAGAGCCCGTGCAGCAGCTTCGCTATGTCCACCACGTGGCCGAAGGGCGCCTCCTTGGGATCCAGGTCGAGGATGCACCAGTCGGGCGCGGCGAGGGTGTCGATGCGGCTCGACCACACGTGCAGGGGGATGGTGCCCAGGTTCACGACGTACAGGAGTGACTCCAGGTCTTCCGCGACGAAGTACGAAAGCTCCCGTTCGGCCCCCTCGCTCCACAGCGTGACCCGCCGGATCCACTCCGGCGCGAACGGAGGCGCGTCCTTCTGGAAGAACGACTTGCCCGCGATCCCGTCGGGATAGCGTGTCATCACCAGGGGGCGGTCCTCCAGGTAGGCCAGCATCCAGGGCGCCACCTGTCGGTGGTACTCGACGAGGTCGCCCTTGGTGTATCCGTCCTCGGGCCAGAAGACCTTGTCCAGGTTCGTGAAGGGGACGCTCCGGTCGGCCTCCGGCGCCCGCGCGGACGGCGCGCCGAGTCTTCCCGAACGCCCGGCGCTTCTCGTCGTCCCGTCGGCCGCCGCGCCGGCTGCTTCGATGGCCTCGGCGCCGTCGACGCCTCCGCCGGCGTCCCCGCCCCCCTCTTCCTCCTCCGTGCACTCGCGTGGCCCCTTGTCCGTGCGCAGGCGCGAGAACGACGCCTGCCGGGCCAGGCCCTGGTCGGTCATCTCCTTGTACTTCACCTCCACCACCAGCTCCGGCCGCACCCAGTGGTGCGTCCTCCCCTTCGGGGCCGGCCCGTCGGTACAGGAGCACGCGTCCACCTCCAGAGCACGGAGCGCAGAGAGCATCTCCTCGAGCTGCGCGTCGCTGAAGCCCGAGCCGACGCTTCCCACGTAGACGAGATCCTCTCCCCGGTAGCGGGCCAGGTGCAGCGCGCCGAACCCGGCCCGTGAGGCCCGGGGCTCCGTCCATCCCACCACGACGAAGTCCTCGACGCGCACCGGGCGCACCTTGACCCACTGCGCGGACCGCCCTCCCCGGTAGGGGGCATCGGCGTTCTTGCCGACGATGCCCTCCAGGCGCAGGGCGGCGACCCGTTCGTACAGGGCCTCGCCCTGCGTGGCGACGTGATCCGAGTAGCGGATGGGCCCCACCGTGGGGAGCACTTCCCGGAGGAGCTCTTTGCGGGTGCGCAGGGGGAGCCCGCGGAGGTCGTAGCCCTCCAGCGCCAGCAGGTCGAAGGCCCAATAGGTCGCGGGAAGCTCCACGCCGGCCCGGAGCGCGTCCAGGCGGTTCAGGATCCGTCCGCGCCGCTGCAGCCTGGAGAACGACGGAAGCCCCTCGGCGTCGTGCACCACCACCTCGCCGTCCAGGATCAGCCCCTCGTACGGCAGCCCCCGCACCGCCCGGGCGATGTCCGGGAAGGTGACGGTGAGGTCGTGCCCCGCGCGGGAGCGCAGGTACGGCTCCCGCTGCCGCCGTTCGGCCACGAGCCTGTACCCGTCGTACTTCAGCTCGAAGAGCCACCCTTCCCTGTCGAAGGGATCCTCGGCGGGGGTGGCGAGCATGAGCGCCACGTCGCCGGCGCGCACGTCCCGGGCCTTCGCGCCCTTCCCCTCCAGCGCCGCCACCCGGGCCGCCAGCGCCTCCGCCCGCTCGTCGGCCCCGGCGAGCTCCTCCACCGTGAGCCCCGAGTAGACGGAGTCGTCGGGATACGACTCGGTGCCGCCCTCGGGGTCCATGTGAGCGTCGCGCTCCTTGATGAGGAGCCACGAGTTCGGCGCCTGCCGCGTCTTCACCAGGGTCCAGCGTCCCAGCAGCTTGTGGCCGTGCAGGTCGAAGAGGAGCTTGCCCTTCTCCAGACCCTCGTGGGGCTCCTCCACCGGCACCCAGGTGCCCCGGTCCCATACGATCATGGAGCCCGCACCGTACTCGCCCTCGGGGATGACGCCCTCGAACTCCGCGTACTCCAGAGGGTGGTCCTCGGTTCGCACCGCCAGGCGCTTGTCCGCCTGATTCGGCGAGGGCCCTTTGGGCACCGCCCAGGAGAGCAGCACGCCGTCCAGCTCCAGGCGCAGATCCCAGTGCAGGGACCGCGCCCGGTGCTTCTGCGCCACGAAGACGCTCCCGCCCACCGGCACCTCGCCGCCGAAGGGCTCGGGGGTGCGGCCGGCCTTCCGCTTCTCGCGGTACTTCGCCAGGCGTTCGTCGCGGGAGGGGGTCATGCGAGCTACAATCGGTTGTCGAGGTGCGAGGGCACAAGGAGACCCGTGGCTCGCGCCTGTCACGCGGTGCCGACGGAGGAGGCCCACCGGATCATGCGCGTTCCCACCCTGCTCGCTACCCTGGCCTGGGCCGGCGCCCTGGCCGTCGTGTCGTCCTGCGAGGCGCGGCCGACACCCCTCGCCGACGCGGCCGCCGCCGCGGCACGGCCCCCGTCCTTTCTCACCGTGTCCTCCCCCGACGGCCGGAACCAGATCTCCTTCGCGCTGGTGGACTCGGGTGTGCCGGTATACCGCGTGCGGCGCGACGGCCGCGATGTCATCGAGGCGTCGCGCATGGGATTCACCTTCTTGCACCATCCTTCCCTCACGGCGCACCTGCGCCTGGTGGACACCACCCGCGCCACCCACGACGAGACGTGGACACAGCCGTGGGGCGAGGTCACCCACATCCGCGACCACCACGACGAGCTGGCGGTGACGGTGGAGCGGGCGAGCGCCCCGCACCTGCGCATGCGCATCGTCTTCCGCGCCTTCGACGACGGCGTCGCGTTCCGCTACGAGCTCCCCGCGCAGCCGGATTTGGGCCCCTTCGAGATCATGGACGAGGCCACGGAGTTCACCCTGGCGGAGAACGACAAGGCGTGGTGGATCCCCGGCGACGATCCGAACCGCTACGAGCTTCTGTACCGGTCCAGTCCCGTTTCCACGCTGCCGGTGGTGAAGACGCCCCTCACCCTGGAGAGCCCCACCGGTCTGAAGCTCGTCCTCCACGAAGCGGCCCTCACCGACTGGGCGTCCATGACGCTGGAGGGGACCGGCACCACCCGCCTCAAAGCCAGGCTCGTTCCCTGGGCCGACGGCGTGGCGGTGAAGGACACCACCCCGGCGGTGAGCCCGTGGCGCACCGTCCAGATGGCGGACCGTGTGGGAGACCTGCTCACCTCGTACCTGGTGCTGAACCTCAACGAGCCCAGCAAGATCAAGGACACGTCGTGGATCCACCCCATGAAGTACGACGGGATCTGGTGGGCCATGCACATCGATACCATGACGTGGTCGTCGGGCCCGAGGCACGGCGCGACCACGGCCCACGCGAAGGAGTACATCGACTTCGCCGCGGCCCACCACCTGGGCGGCTTCCTGGTGGAGGGATGGAATCTCGGGTGGGACGGCGACTGGCAGGCCAACGCCGAGAAGTTCTCCTTCACGCAGCCGTATCCCGACTACGACCTGCTGGCCGTGGCGGCCTACGCGAAGCAGAAGGGCTTAGCGCTCATCGCCCACAACGAAACGTCCATGGGGGTGGAGAACTACGAGCGCCAGCTCGAGGCGGCGTACACCCTGTACGACAGCCTGGGTATCAAGGCCGTGAAGACCGGCTACGTGGGCGACAAGACCCGGAGCGGCGAGCCCCACCACGGCCAGTACATGGTGCGCCACTGGCGGAAGGTGGTGGAGGCGGCGGCGCGTCATCACCTCATGCTGGACGTGCACGAGCCCATCAAGGACACCGGGATCCGCCGCACCTGGCCGAACATGATGAGCCGGGAAGGGGCGCGGGGGCAGGAGTACAACGCGTGGAGCGGCGATGGCGGGAATCCGCCGGAGCACACGGCGATCCTCCCCTTCACCCGGCTCCTGGAGGCCCCGATGGACTTCACCCCCGGGATCTTCGCGCTGGAGGACACACGCAACCCCGGCCTGGACCGGGTGCGCACCACGCTGGCCAAGCAGCTCGCCGAGTACGTGGTCATCTACTCGCCCCTGCAGATGGCCGCCGACCTCCCGGAGCACTACCGGAACCAGCCTGGCTTCAAGTTCATCGAGGAGGTGCCGGTGGACTGGGACACCACGTTCGTGCCCAACGGCGCCATCGGCGACTACATCACGGTGGTGCGCAAGGACCGCCACTCCGACGACTGGTACGTGGGCTCCCTCACCGACGGGAACCCGCGCACGCTCCCGCTCTCCCTCTCGTTTCTGGACCCCGGGAGGCGCTACGTCGCCGAGATCTACGCCGACGGCCCGAAGGCGAACTGGATGGACCGACCCTACGACCTGGTCATCAGCAGCAGGCCGGTGGACTCCACCACCACGCTGGAGCTGAAGCTGGCGCCGGGAGGCGGGCAGGCCATACGGATACGGCCGGCGGGATAGGCCGCCCCGGCACCGCGAGATGGCTCGGGGCGGTCCGGGACGCGGAAGTCGCCGGAACGGTAGGGCGCCTCCCTACCCCTTCGCCTCCGGTAGCTCCGCTACCCGGAGGTTCGTGCAGCCGTAGGGGATGAGCACCACATCCTCCACCGGTGTGTCCGAGCTCTGCGGACCGGGGGCGACCTCGGCGGCCCATCCGTGCGCGAGCTTCCACTCCGGAAGCCTTCGCCCGCGGACGCGCGCCTGCATCCCCGCGCCCTCGGGGGAGAACGGGACGTCGCCCACCGGGCGCTCCTCGAAGCTCAACCCCGCCTCCGGATGCTCGGGATCCAGGAGCAGTCCGTAGTTCCACGCCGAGGCCGGCCGCACCTCGAAGTCGCCGTGGGGAAGCTCCCGGTGCGGCGCGTCGGCGCGCACGCGCTTCCACTCCTCCTCCATGCGCAGGCCGTACACCAGAGGTCCGCGCTCCACCGTGAAGGCGCCGTGGTAGCGACGGCTCACTTCCGCATGCATCGGCAGGCGCACCGTCACGGTGGTGGGTCCGGTCCACGCCCGCTCCACACGGTGGAACGTCCCCGGGCGCATCCCGGCCGGCGCGCCGTTCGCCACGCGCACGGTGGCGCCCTCCGCCCACGCCGGCACGCGCAGCACCAAGGGGAAGGTCGCGGCACGCTCGGGGGTCACCGTGATGCTCAGCGTCTCCCGGAACGGATAGTCGGTGTCGAGCCTGACCGTGACCGGCACGTCGCCGGACCGGAAGCTCGCTTCGCTGGGGGCATACGCGACGGCGGCGATCCCCTCGTCGGGGGTCTTCATCCACAGGTGCGCCGTGAGCTTGGGCCATCCCTGGTGCAGGTTCGACGTGCAGCATCCGTACTCCGGAGCCAGACCGTATATGTTCGCGTCGGCGCCGTTGGTGCTCCACATGTAATCGGGGTTGATGGTGCACTGCACCTGGTTGACCTGCTGGTCGTACTGGTGCGCCCAGCAATCCGGCTTGAGGGTGGCCGGGAGGGCGTTGAAGGCCACGCGCTCGAGCCGGTCGCCGAAGGCGGGGTCCCCGAACACGGAGAGCAGCACCTCCATGGAGTACATCATCTCCACCACCGCGCACAGCTCCGTACCCTGAACCGGGTCCTTACCCGCCAGGCATTCGTCCGCCGCGAACATCCCGGTGGCCTGACCGTGCCAACGGTCCAGGATCTCAAGCATGTGCGCGGGGAACGCGCGGTCCGCCGGCCGCTGGCCCAGCCGCCACGACAAGGCTCCCAGCTTGGGTGCCATGGCCTGGTTCACGCCGTGCTTGTCCCACGTCCACAGGCCCCGTCGGGGCGTAGGCTCCCTGATCTCCCGACCGGCGTACACGGCGGGGTAGTCCTGCCCCTGGGCGCGCAGCGTGCGCGCCAGATCCAGAAGCCACGGCTCTCCCGTGCGCTCGTATACGTAGTAGGTGGGGACGAGCCCCTCGAACCACCGGTACTTCCCCCAGTTGAAGAGCGGGGTCCTCGCGACGCTGGCCTGGAGCGACTTCAGGCTGGCCTGCACGGCCTGCAGCGTACGCTCGTCGCCGGTGGCCTCGTGGTGCTGCGCCAGCGCCTTGTTCACCAGGAAGATGGCCCACACGTCGTACGGCTTCCCCGCCGGCGCCGCGGCCATGGGACCGTAGGTCCCGTCGGCCTTCTGCCGGCTCAGGATCTCCTCCACGCGCGCCCCCACCTTCTTCTTCAGCGCATCGTCGTCCAGGACCCAGGCCAGGGGGATCGCGCCGTCGAGCCAGTACGGCGCGCGCTCCCACCCCTCGGCGTCGCCGCCGAACCACTGGCTCTGGGCGACGTCGGGCCAGAACTCGTCCAGGTGCCCGGTGAGCCCCCGGGCCTGGATGTGGAGCTGACGCTCCAGCCATCCCCGCGCGCGGACGGAGCCCAGCGGGAGGGGGCGGAACGCCGGCTCGGCCAGCCCCGCACTCACGTCGACGGGGGCGACGCCCGACGTCGCACCCGCGCCGAGCGGAGCCCCTCGCCCCGGAAGAGCGGCGCCCTCCGCGCCACCTCCGCCGAGCATCCCCGGCATACGCACGGCGGCCAGGGCGGATGTCCCGGTGGCGACCCGGGTGAGGAACTCACGGCGATCCAGCGGCTTCATGGGACGCTCCTTGGCAGGCTGACGCGACGCCCCGAAAGGTAGACCGAGGAAGGTGCCCTCGCACCGCCGCTGGCGAGGTCCGGATCGTCAGGTGTTCGGGCGGCCGCGCAAGGTGCCGAGGGTGGGGACCCGCCTCAGGTGCCCAGGCGCCTCCGGCGGCTGCGCCAGCGCCAGCCGGCGGCCACGATGGGATCGAAGAGCTCGGGCATGGGCCGTGCGCCCGGGGCCAACCGGCGCACCAGCTCCTCGGTGGAGAACACCCGGCAGTGATCCGGGGACACGCCCACGAGCTGGCGAAAGTGCCGCCGAAACGTAGCGGGGCTCCCATATCCGAGGGCATTGCGCACGTCGGCCAACGTCATCGACTCGTTGAGGAGCGTCGCCGCCCGCAGGACCCGCAAGGACTGGAAGAAGCGCACCGGCGGGTCGAAGCCCGCCTGCCTCGCCAGGGGCACGAACCGCTTCCGGCTCATGGCGGCTTCGTGGAGGAGCCCGCCGAGGGTCGTGTGAGGGCGGGTGTCCAGCAGCTCCAGCCCCGCGAGCTCGGCGAGAGGATCTTCCAGCCTCCACTCCCGCAGGACGAGGTCGGCCAGCGCCGTGCGTGCCCCGAAGGCGAGGGCCCTCTCGAGACGGTCCGCGACGACGCCGGCGCCGTCCTCCGACGCGATGGCCACGCCCGAGATCCGGAACCGATGCCGGGTCCGCGCGAGCGAGTCCAGCACAGGCGCCGCCGGCCCCTCCAGCAGGGCGAAGACCGTGGGCGCCCCCGGCCTCCCGGCGGCGTCGTCCAACCAGGACACGGAGGCCACGGGATCGGGCTGGAAGTCGTGGACGATGAGGGTCCGGGAACCCGGTACGCGCAGATCGGGCCAGAACGCGCCGAAGCGAAGGGCCACGTCCATGCGCTGCGCAGCCTGCTCGAGAAGCGAGCGCAGGAAGTGCGACCGGAGCGCCGCGAAGAGCCGGCTCGTATTTCGATCCTCCCGGACCGAAAATCGTTCTTGCATCATGGGTGTCGTTCTGGTGAGCCTTTCTTCGCGAGTCCCTCAGGGGCGGACGCGAGTGGTCGTCCCGGTAGAGGGAAGCCCGTGCAATGTTCGGGCCGCGCGACGTGCCTGTTTCAGGGCGGCGACTCTACGGCGCCCTCTTCCCGCATCGTACACGCCGAGATCCGCGGCCGGCACGAGTCGATCCCTCCGCTGGAGCGACGCTCCACCCGTCGTTGAAGGGATACACCCCCGGGCCGGCGTGCTTCGAAGCGGGGTCCGGTGACCCGGGGGTCGACGAACGACGATGCTAGAGGAAGGAGGGCCATCATGGCCACGGGAAAGGGAGAGAGTGCATCAGCCAATCAGAGGACCCATCGACTGTCGGAGATGGGGTGGAATGAGATCGAAGGGCCTGGCGCGTATCTGTTCGTCAGATCCGGCGATCTCGTCCGGGTGCCCGTCGAAGCGCTGGCGCCGGGGCATTCGCCCCTGATGTCCATCACCTCCAACGGTGAGACGAGGGTCGCCAGGTTGTCGGAGAACCCCGCAGTGCCCATCACGGTGCTGCGGAACATCGCCGCGGACAACGACTACTTCGTCAATTTCTGACCGGTCCGTCGGCCGGGAAGAGGGCAACCCACGAGGGCCGGTCCCGTCACGGGGCCGGCCCTCGATCCGTTCCGGCCCTTGACGTCCCGGGTATCGCGCCCGGAGCATGGGGACCATGAAGCCACGATCCGCGGTCCCGCTGCCCGTCCTCGTTCTCTTCCTCGCCCTCCGAACCCCCGCGGCCGCCCAGGCACCGGCATCCCACCTCGTCACCCGATGGGCCGCCGATGTGGACACCGCCCACCCCCTCCCGGAGTACCCCAGGCCGCAGATGGTGCGGCCTGATTGGACGAGCCTCAACGGGTGGTGGGACTATGCCGTGCGCGACAGCGCGGCCTCGCGGCCCGACACGTGGGACGGGCGCATCCTGGTGCCCTTCCCCATCGAGTCCCAGCTCAGCCACGTGACCCGGAAGGTGGCGCCGGACCAGCGCCTCTGGTACCACCGGACCTTCCGTGCGTCCCAGCCGCCGGGTGGGCGTCTCCTCCTCCACTTCGGCGCCGTGGACTTCGATGCCGTCGTGTACGTCAACGGCCGGCGGGTGGGAGAGCACCGGGGAGGCTACGACCCCTTCACGTTCGACATCACCGACGCGCTGGCGCCGGGAGCGGTCCAGGACCTGGTGGTCTCGGTGTGGGACCCCACCGACGCGGGCCAGCAGCCCCGGGGCAAGCAGGTGCGCCGGCCTCACGGCATCTGGTATACGTCGGTCACCGGGATCTGGCAGACCGTGTGGCTGGAGCCGGTCCCAGCCGCCCGCGTCACCGGCCTCGACATCCGTCCGGACGTGGATTCCTCCCGGGTGGTGGTGCGCGTCGCCGCCGACGGTGCTCCTCCCGGGTCTGCGGTCGACGTGACGGCGCTGGCCCGCGGCCGTGCCGTTGCGCATGCGACGGGACACGTAGGCGAGCCCGTCACGCTGCCCGTCCCCGATGCGCATCTGTGGTCGCCGGGGGATCCCTTCCTGTACGACCTGAGCGTGCGCCTGGCGAGCGGGGACTCCGTCCGCAGTTATTTCGGCATGCGGAAGATCGCCGTGGCACCGGACAGCACCGGCGTGCTCCGGCTCTTCCTAAACGACCGTCCGCTCTTCGAGTACGGGCTCCTGGACCAGGGATGGTGGCCGGGCGGGCTCTACACCGCCCCCACCGACGCCGCGCTCCGCTCGGACATCGAGACGACGCTCCGCCTGGGCTTCAACACGGCCCGCAAGCACGTGAAGGTGGAGCCGGCGCGCTGGTACTACTGGGCCGACCATCTGGGTCTGCTGGTCTGGCAGGACATGCCCAGCGGAGAGAATCGCACCCCCGCGGCGCAGGAGGAGTTCGCCAGCGAGCTGCGGCGCATGGTGGACGCGCTCCGCGACCACCCCTCCATCGTCATGTGGGTGCCCTTCAACGAGGGGTGGGGACAGCACGACACCGAGCGCTACACCACCTGGCTGAAGTCGTACGATCCCACACGCCTGGTGAACAGCGCCACCGGGTGGACGGACAAGGGCGTCGGGGACGTGGTGGACGAGCACGCGTACCCGGGCCCCGCCATCCCGAACGGTGACGGACGGCGCGCGCGGGTGCTGGGCGAGTTCGGTGGCCTCGGCCTTCCCCTGGAGGGCCACACCTGGCTCCCCAGGAACAACTGGGGCTACCGCACCTTCACCGACACGGCGAGCCTGAACAGGGCCTACGTGGGCCTGCTCACCCAGCTCCGCTTCCTGGAGGGCGAGGGTCTGGCCGCGGCCATCTACACCCAGACCACCGACGTGGAGGTGGAGGTCAACGGGGTGATGACGTACGACCGGGCGGTGGTGAAGCTCGGTGACGCCGCGCAGGCGGCCGCCAGGGCGCTGTATGGCCCGACCCCCACGCTCCGCGCCGTGGTCTCCACGTCACGAGGCGACGGACAGGGCTGGCGCTACAGCACCACCCGGCCCGCGGCCGACTGGGCCGCACCCACCTTCGACGACACCTCGTGGAAGGAGGGCGTCGGGGGCTTCGGGCGCACCCGGGACTCCGGAACGCGGGTGCGCACGCCGTGGACCACACCGGACCTCTGGCTGCGCCGGAGCTTCATCCTGCCGGCGCGCCCCCTGGTGAATCCCCACCTCGTCATCCGCCACGATGAAGACGCGGAGGTCTACATCGACGGGGTTCGCGTCGCCACGCTCTCCGGATTCGACCAGGCGTACTCGGTGCTCCCCCTGGACGCGGCCGCCCGCCGCCTCCTCACTCCAGGCCCCCACACGCTGGCCGTGCACGTCACGAACACGAGAGGAGGCCAATACATCGACGTCGGCATCGCGGAGGTGTTGAACCCGTGAACCCGTCCACAACGCGGGTCCTGGCGCTGGCTGCGCTCCTCGCATCGGCAGCGTGCGCCCCGCCCGCTCCCGTCCCGAGCGCGGCGGCGTACAAGCCGCGCACCCGCGACCTCACCGTGACCATGGTTCCCCTTCTGGTGAAGGAGCAGCAATCCCTCTTTCCGTTCCTGAAGGACGCGTTCGCCGAGGGAGGGGTGCTCTACGGGAAGGAGGTCTACGCGTTCTCGCCGAGCACCTTCACCGTGGTGGAGGGCGACACCATCGACTTCCACCTCATCAACCCCGAGGACGACGAGCACTCCTTCGTGCTGCCGGACCTGGCGGTGCCCATGCCCGGCGGAACGACGAAGCACGTCACCTACGTGGCGCGCCACGCCGGGATCTTTCCCATCGTGTGCTCGGTGCCGTCGCACCTGCCCATGATGTCCGGCCAGCTCGTGGTCCTGCCGGCGGCGACGATGGCGGGCACCTGATAGGGGGGCGGGAGCCTCAGCCCCCCGCCCTCCCCCGCGCCGCGGCTGCCTCCTCCTTTCGTCCCAACGCGGCGAGGAGGTCCGCCAGCCTGCTCCAGTCCCGCTTCGAGGTTGGATCCTGGGCCAGCGCCGCCCGGCGCGCGCGCACCGCCGCTTCGAGGTCGCCCGTCGCGATGTAGGACTCGGAGACCAGGGCCCACAGATCGCGGTCGGGCCCGGCTCGGGCCAGCCCCTCCAGAGCGATGCGCCGGGCCGCGCGACCGTCTCCCAGGCGGAGCCTCTGCTCCCCGAGGAGCCAATACGCGGCCGCCCCATCCGGACGCCGCGCGATGGCTTCCTTCAACAACTCCTCCCCCCGCGCTTCCCGGTGGGCGCGAAGGTCGAAGTCCCCGGCCTCCACCAGAAGGCTGTAGAGGTCCGGAGCCAGTCGGACGGCGCTCTCGTATGCGCGGTCGGCACGGGCCGTGTCCCCGGCCCGTGCCAGCGCCTCCGCCCGGGCCCGCACCGACACGTACGACTCGGGGTGCTCCCGGATCAGGGTCGCCACCACCGTGTGGTTGCTGGCCCAGATCGGCCCCCGCGTCTCCGAGCGCCAGAGGAAGAGCCCGCTCAGAATGAAGCCGGCGGCCGCGAGAAGCACGAGCGTGCGCTGGGTGGCCCGATCCAGCGCGACCATCACGAGGCCTCCCACCACCAGAGCACCACCCACGGATGGGAGGTAGAGCACCCGCTCGGCCACCAGCAGGCCCGTGGGAAAGAGGAGGTTCGAGACCGGGAGGACGGTCACCAGGAACCACCCGAGGCCCGTGGCGACGGCCGTCTGGCGCCGCCACGACCAGACCGCCAGAAGCACCCAGCCCACGAGGATGGCCGCCCCCAGCACGACCCGCGGGTTGACGCCGCCGGGAATGGAGAGCACCCCCGGCGCGTAATCGGACGACAGAGCCATGGGGAACGCCATGAGACGCAGATACTGGATCCACAGGGTGAGCGCGGTGAGCACGCGCGTACCCGTGCCGGCACCCCGGAACCAGGGGGCGGGCACCCCACCCAGGATCGTGCCCAACACCGACCACCGGACGAAGAGGTAGGCGCCCAGCATGGCCAGGAGCGACACGTAGAGCGGCACCTCACGGCGGAGGCGCTCACCGAGGGAGCGTTCCGGCGGAGCCGTTCCGGATGCACGGCCGAGCTCCAGCAGCACCAGGACCGCCGGAAGCGTCGCGGCGATCTCCTTCGATCCCACCGCCAACAGGTAGAGGACGCACAGCCCGGCCAGCCGCAACGCACGGGCATAGCCCTCCCACGTGATGCCGTCCAGGTACAGCAGGCAGGCTCCCAGGAAGAACGCCGCCGCATACAGCTCGGAGCGCCCCACCACGTTGGCCACCGCCTCGACGTGGACCGGCTGGAGGGCGAACCAGAGGGCGCCCGCCAACGCGGGCAGCGCGGGCACCATGCGCCGGAGCAGCGCCAGGACGAGGAGCGCCACGACGCCGTGGAGGAGCAGGTTGACGGCGTGGTAGCCCAGGGGGCTTCCGCCCCAGAGGCGCCACTCCAGCGTGAACGAGCCGATGGTCACCGGCCGGTAGAGACGGGCGCTCGCCCCGGCCACATGCCAGTACGGTCCGAGAAGCGCCGCTCCCCACCGGCCGTGCGTGACCACGGAGTTCAGCGGAATGACGAGGGGGTCGTCGGCGGCGAAGCCGTTGAAGAGGCTCGTCAGGTTGGCGGCGAGGGCCGCGACGAAGACGATCCAGTACGACCGTCTGGACTTCAAGGGATCCCAGGTCACCAGGACAAGAAGGAAGCCGGAGTGCCGGGATGCAAGTCGGCTGCGGCGGGCGTTCCTACCCCGCGCCGGCTCGCGCCGGCCCCGCCACCGCTCCGACCCCACTACCTGGGTTCTCCGCCGTCCTCATTGCATCCCCGGCAGGCGTGAACATATGTTCACTTCACTATGCCCTCCCGCGCCATCGGTACGTCCACCATCGCCTTCGGGCTCGTCTCTCTGCCGGTCAAGCTCTACTCCACCGGCGAGTCCGCGCGCCGCATCTCCTTCAACATGATCCACAAGGAGTGCGGCACCCGCGTGCGCCAGCAGTACATCTGCCCCACGGACGACGTGGTGGTGCCCCGGGAGGACATCGTGAAGGGGTACGAGTTCGCCAAGGGCCAGTACGTGCTCTTCGACGACGAGGAGCTCAAGGTCGTGGAGGCGCCCAAGTCCGACTCCATCGACATCGTCAGCTTCGTTCCCGCCGACCGTGTGGACCGCCTCTACTTCAACAAGGCCTACTATCTGGGTCCAGACAAAGGCGGGGCGCGGGCGTACAGGCTGCTCTCCGCGGCGCTCCGCGCGACGGAGCGGGTGGCCATCGCCAAGCATGCCACCCGCGGCAAGGAGTACCTGGTGATGATCCGTCCCCACCAGGACGGGCTGCTCCTGGAGCAGCTCTACTACGCCGACGAGATCCGGAGCTTCGACGAGGTCCCGCTGGAGGACGGCGAGGTCGACGAGGCCGAGCTGAAGCTCGCCACCCAGCTCATCGACCAGGCGGCCTCCGACGAGTTCGACCCCCTGACATACAAGGACGACGTGTACGAGAAGACCCTCGAGCTCATCGAGAAGAAGATCGCCGGGCAGGAGATCACCGCCGCGCCCGCCGAGGAGTCGAAGACGCAGATCATCGACCTCATGGCCGCCCTCAAGGCCTCCCTGGCCGACAGCGACGCGGCCCGCAAGCCAGCGACCCGTGCCGGAAAGCGAACCACCAAGAAGTCCTCGGGAAAGTCGTCGCGGGGGAAGGCCGCATCCGGCTGAGCCGCCGCCCGTCCCGCGCGTGACAGGCTACACCACCCACGAGGTGTCGGAGGTCCTGGGCCTGCCGACCTCCACGATCCTCTCCTGGACCCGTGCCGGGCTCCTCACCCCCGCACGCGGCCCCCGGGGTGCGTACTACTTCTCCTTCACGGACGTCGCGGTGTTGCGCTCGGCCCGCGAGCTCCTGAGGGCGGACGTGCCGGCGCGGCGGGTCAGGCAGACACTGGAGAAGCTGCGCGAACAGCTGCCCAACGGCCGCGCTCTGAGCGCGGTGCACCTGAGCGCGTCGGGAAGCCGTATCCTGGTGCGTGACGAAGGGCGGGTGTGGGACCCCGGCTCGGGGCAGATGCTGATGGACCTGGAGGCGGCGGAAGGCGGCCCGGAGCCCTCGGCGGCCGCGCCCTCCGCCGAGCCCTTGGCGCCCGCCCCCGCCCCCGACGCGCCCCCCTCCCCCACCGCGGAGGAGTGGTACGACGCCGGCGTCGACCTGGAGGGATCCGACCCCCGGCGCGCCCGGGAGGCCTACGGGCGAGCCCTGGAGCTGGACCCCCGGCACGCCGAGGCGCACCTGAACCTCGGGCGCCTCCTCCACGAGGCCGGCGACCTGGACAAGGCAGAGGCCCACTACCGCGCCGCCCTCGAGGCCGATCCGGGCAGCGCGCGCGCGTCGTTCAACCTGGGCGTCGTGCTGGAGGATCGTGGCCGGGAGGCGGATGCCCTGGAGGCGTACGAGCTCGCGCTCCGCCTGGATCCGGAGCTGGGCGTGGCGCACTTCAACGCGTCACGCCTGTGTGAGGCCCGCGGACGCGAGACCGAGGCGCTGGGACACCTGGCGGCCTATCGGCGGATCCTGAGCGAGGTGCCCCCGGGGGCGTGAATCGCCGCCGAAAGCGAAGCCCGACCTCCACGTAGGGGATTTCCCGGCTTGACCTTCCCTCCGGCCGGGGCGACGCTCCAATTGTGGTAGAATGACCCTCCCCCGCCACTATCGGGAGGAATCGTGCCCCTGCGGTCGCTGAGTACGCGCATCGCGCTCCCCGCGGGCTTCTTCGCCCTCATCAGCGTGGCCGCGCTCTCCTGGCAGCTGATCCGTACACAGCGCGAGAACGCGTTCCAGGAGACGATCCGGGGCTCGGAGAACCTGGCGGAGACCATCCAGCTCGCCATGGAGCAGGAGATGCGGGTCAACGCCCGGGACGCCATCCGTGAGATGGTGACCTCGGTGGGCCGCCAGCAGGGCATCGAGGACATCCGTATCTTCAACAAGCAGGGGCACATCTCCTTCTCGTCCCACCCCAACGAGGTGGGACAGACCCTGGACATGAACGACCGGGAGTGCCAGACCTGCCACACCGGACACGCCGTGCCGGACTCCCTGCATCGCAGGCGCATCTACACGGATGCGAACGGGCATCAGGTGCTGGCCACCATGCGGGCCATCCCCAACCAGGTGGGGTGCCAGGGCGCCCACTGCCACGCCTCCCCCAAGGACAAGCCCGTCCTCGGCGTCCTCGACGTGGCCATGTCGCTGCAGCCCGCCGAGGCTCGCATCTCCCGTGCGAGCTGGAACGCCTTCAGCGTCTCTCTGGTCGCCGTGGCTCTGATCACGGGCATTCTCTTCCTCATCGTGTGGGCCAGCGTACGCCGGCCGGTGAACACCATCGTGGCGGCCACGCGCCGCATGGCCGTCGGCGATCCCGGCCTTGAGGTGCCCCGGGGCACGGCACGGGAGATCGGCATCCTGGCCACGTCCTTCAACGAGATGGTGGAGAGCCTCAACAGCTCCCGCAGCCATCTGGAGCGGTGGGCCAGCTCCCTGGAGGAGAAGGTCTCGCAGAAGGCCATGGAGCTGCAGGACGCCCAGTTCCAGGTGGTGCAGGCGGAGAAGCTCTCCTCGGTGGGGCTCGTGGCGGCCGGCATCGCCCACGAGCTGAACAGCCCGCTCATGGCCATCATCACCTTCACGCACCTGGTGAAGAAGGCCATCCCGGAGGATTCCCCCGCCCAGGACGACCTGCGCATGATCGAGCGGGAGGCGAATCGCTGCGCCGCCATCATCCGCCAACTCCTGGATTACTCCCGGAAGCAGTCCCAGGAGCCCACCGTCGAGCCCTGTCACATCGCGAAAGCCGTGGCCGGCGCCCTCGACCTGGTGAAGGTGGAGATCCAGAACGGGTTCATCGAGGCGGACACATCCATCCCCGACGACCTTCCCACGGTGGAGGCCAACCCTGTCCAGCTCATGCAGGTGTTCGTCAACCTGGTCATGAACGCGGTGCAGGCGATGCCGGAAGGGGGCGCGCTGTCCGTCACCGCCGACGTGGTGGAGCGGAGGGCATACGCGAATCTTGCGTCGCTACCACCGCACGCGGGAGCGAAGCTCGTGCGTACCGTGGTGCGCGACACCGGAACGGGGATCCCCCCGGAGGCCCTGACAAGGGTCTTCGACCCGTTCTTCACCACGAAGCCCGTGGGCAAGGGCTCGGGGCTCGGTCTGTCGGTCTCCCTGGGGCTCGTGCGCAGCTACCGCGGCACTATTCTCGTGGAGAGCGACGGCCGAAGCTGGACGGAGTTCACCATCCTGCTCCCCGTCTCGGAGCCGGGCACGGAGGCTTCCACGGATTCCGCGGCATCCAGCGGCACGGCACATACAGAAAGAAGAAAGACATGAGCGACGACGACCGGACCTGGCTCGAGCCACCACGCGTGCTGGCCGTGGACGACGAGGAGGTCGTCTGCGAGAGCATCCGGAGAGTGCTCACCGACGAAGGGTACGAGGTCTCCACGTCCACCTCCCCGCACGCGGCGCTCGACCTCCTGCGCAAGGAGGCCTTCGACCTCCTCCTCCTCGACATCAAGATGCCCGAGATGGACGGCATCGAGCTGCTCAGGGCGGCACGGGACGTCTCGCCGGAGACGGAGGTCCTCATCGTCACGGGGTACGCCACCATCGAGACCGCGGTGGAGGCCATCAAGCTCGGCGCCTTCGACTACCTCGAGAAGCCGGTGAGCCCACCCCAGCTCCTGGTGGCCACCGCGCGCGCGCTCGAGCGCAAGCAGCTCGTCGATCTCACCCGCCGCCTGCGCTCCGAGCTGGAGACGCGGCACAGCATCGGCAACGTGATCTGCTCCTCCGCCCCCATGCGCAAGGTCATGCAGCTCGTGGGGCGGGTGGCGCCCACGAACAGCACGGTGCTCATCACGGGCGAGACCGGGACCGGCAAGGACGTCATCGCTCGCGCCATCCACTACAACAGCGCTCGCAAGGACGGGCCCTTCGTGGTGGCCGACTGCGCGTCGCTTTCCGAGTCGCTCCTCGAGTCCGAGCTCTTCGGCCACGTGCGCGGCGCCTTCACCGGCGCGGTGAAGGACCGCAAGGGCCTGGCGGAGACCGCCCGGGGGGGAACGCTCTTCCTGGACGAGATCAGCACGATCTCGCCCCAGGTGCAGGGGAGCCTTCTACGCCTGATCCAGGAGCGGGAGGTACGTCCGGTGGGCTCCGACAAGGCCGTTCCCGTGGACGTGCGCCTCGTCGCCGCCACCAACCGGAACCTCCAGGAGCTGGTGGACGAGGGAACGTTCCGCGAGGACCTCTTCTATCGCCTGAGCGTCTTCACGATCCGGCTGCCCCCGCTGCGGGAGCGACCGGAGGAGATCCCGCTCCTCGCCCACCATTTCGTGCAGCGCTACGCGGAGGAGTTCGGAAAGCGGATCGACACCATCACGCCCCGTGCCATGTCCGTCCTCGAGGCCCACGATTGGCCCGGCAACGTGCGCGAGCTCGAGCACGCCATGGAGCGTGCGGTGCTCCTCGCCGACGGTCCGAACATCGACCTGGGCGCCATCCCCGCCGGGCCCGAGAGCCCGTCGGCGGAGTGGAGCGACGTCCCCGACGACGCCGCCACGCTTGCCCAGCGGAAACAGGAGCTGCGGGCCGAATCCGTGGATCGCATCGAGCGGCTCTTCGTGCTCAAGGCCCTGCGCCGCTCGGGATGGAACGTCTCACAGGCGGCCCGCGACGTGGGCATGGCCCGCCCGAACCTCCACGCGCTCATGCGCAAGCACGGCATCACCACCCCCGGCCGTGGCGAAGGGGACGACGAGGACGGCGGGGGCGACGGCGCGGGGTCCTGAGCCTCCCAAAAACGTATGCGTGACGCATACACCCCCCTCGTTTCACCCTCCAACAGCCCGATCCCCTTGCCGGGCGCGGCATCGGGGCCCTCATCACCGCGGGCCACGCCGCTCCGGAGTATCCCGGGTGTATGCGGTCGTTATACAGTCGGGCCCTCCGCGTGCCATGACCACGAGTGTGATAGTACGCGGTAACTCGTTGTCGTACAATAGATTATACGAATTGCACCTTTTGGCACAAATACGGCACGCCCCTTGCCTTCTACCAGAGTCGGACGCTGGCGAGGCCAGCGCACCCGAGCGGCGGCCCCGGAGGCCGCAGGAGGTACGACGGTGAGGACACGGCACGAAGGAGCGACGGTCGTGGTCTCCGACCCCAAAGAGGCGGCGGATTCCCTGGCCGCGAAGATGTGCCACGGATCGGACAAGGCGGCGTGCTATGCCAGCGTCGCCGAGCTGGTTCGGGAGCGCCCGCTCTCTTCCGTCGCGGTCCTGGTCGTCAACTTCTGTTCGCACCCGAAGGGGGTGCTCCTGGCGGTGCTGGGACGCATGAGCGTCGAGTATCCGTGCATGCAGAAGGTGGCGGTCCTCGACGACCAGCTGCCCCTGCTCATCGCCGAGTACCTCACTTCCTGCGGTGTGGACCTGCTCTGGAACGGATCTCCGGATACGGGAGATCGGCTGGCCTCGACGGTGGATCGGCTGACGGAGCGAACCCAATGGATCGCCTCGTGACCTCGATAGGTGAGAACCCGCGGGTGAATGCCCGAGGAGGTGTGATATGAGCCCGTACAACAAGGTGTTGTTCGTTGACGACGAAGAGGGAGTCCGGATGAGCTGGGACCGACTCCTCTCCGAGCACGGCTTCGACGTTACCACGGCGGAGGACGGCAGCAAGGCCATCGATGAGCTCAACAGGACTCCAGTGGACGTGGTCGTCTCCGACCTCAAGATGCCGGGTCTCGACGGCATCCAGCTTCTGGAGTGGCTCCACGACCGTCACCCCGAGACCCGTTTCATCCTGCTGACCGGCTACGGCAACGAGGTGGTGGAGCGGCGGGTGCGGGAGCTCGGAGCGTTCGAGTACCTGAACAAGCCCATCAGCCCCGAGACGCTCGCTGCCGTGGTTACCGCCGCGATGCATCTCAAGCTGGATCCGACGCCGAAGGCCGCGCCCGTCGCCGCCGCACCCGAAGTAGCGACGGTCGTGACGGAAGCGCCGGCGGTTGCCGCCATCGAGGACACACCGCAGGCCGCGCCGCAGCCCGAGGTGGTCCACAAGAGCCGGCTGAGGAAGGCGCTCGAGATTCTGGTGGGCCTCGTCGCCGCCCCACTGATCGGACTCGCCTTCGTGATGTTCCTGCCGGTGATCGGTTTCGGTGCGCTGTTCTGGATGCTGGGGGAGTCGGTGTGGAATGCCTTCAAGCCGGCTGAGGCCTGAGGCCGCCGGAGATCGGATATGTGTCATGGCTACGCGCGTCCTGGTCCTCCTCGCCCTGCTGGGAGTAGTGCGGCCCAGCGCGATATCGGCTCAAGGACAATCGCAGAAGCTCGGCCGCATCCCGTCGATGTGCGTGCAGTGCCACACCGACGTGGACCTGGGGAAGCTCAAGGCCCTCGATCACGGTAACGGCGTCTCCTGCCTGACCTGCCACCACATCGGCTTCACCAACGACCCGAAGGTGGCGGCTCAGCGACGCCTGCAGGCGTGCGCGACCTGCCACTCGGATCTGCCGGCGACCCATGTGGGCGTCACCGAGGGGGCGCCGACGTGCACCGACTGCCACTCCATCCACGGCGACACCGTCATCGCGGAGGCCGGACCGGAGATCTCCAAGCGGTGCGAGAAGTGCCATACCATGGTGCACCCGCTGCACGCGGACGCCGGTCCCGACGGACCGGTGTGCACCGATTGCCATAAGGCGCATACCGGTCACCCGTTCAGCCCCACGGACCGTTCGGTGGTGAGCGGCTGCTCCAGGTGCCACAGCGGAGCCCATCCCACGCACGAGGCGACGGGCGAGCGCATGGAGTGCACGCGCTGCCACAACGAGAACGATCAGCCGGGGATGGCCGCGGCGGATCCACGGACGCCGGAGGTGTGCGAGACGTGCCACACCAACGTCCACCCGACCCACGTGGACGCCAATGGTGACACCCTGACATGCCTGGCGTGCCACGACTTCGGCATGGACGTCCCGCTCTCCCAAGCGGGTCCGATGATGTCCAAGAGGTGCGCGGCGTGCCACCCCGATGCCATGGCAGCGTTCAAGGCGAGCAAGCACCCCGACGTGGACAGCGACGATCCCGACAGCGACGTGTCCAACTGCCTGAAGTGCCACACGCAGCATCCCGACCCGGCATCGCCGCCGCCGCCCCTGAAGGTGGCCGCGACCGAGCGGTGCATGCAGTGCCACAAGGAGGGAGGCATCGCGAGCCTGGGGCAGTCCTACACCGACGACTTCCACGGCGCCACCATGCGGTTCCTGGCAGGCCAGCCCGCCAGCGACAAGTACCCCGCCGTGATGGGATGCACGGACTGCCACGGCCCACACGAGGCCGGCATGCTCGATCAGAAGTCCGTGGCCAGCGTGTGCCTGCGGTGCCACCAGGAGGGCGACGCCCGCTTGGCCGGAGCCTGGCTCGGGCACAAGCCGCTGAGCCCGGACAACCAGCCCTTCATCTGGCTGATCCGGATCAGCTACTTCATCCTCATCCCCTTCATGCTCACCGGGCTCCTCCTGAACATCGTCTTCCACCTGGTGGACCAGCGCCGTGAAGGAGCCCGGGTCATGAAGACCCCGTGGGTCAAGCAGCTGGTGGCGTGGCTCAAGCGGGAGAAGCGGGAGAAGGCACCGAAGCCGAAGACCGTGAAGCGCTTCCCGCTCCTCGAGCGGGTGGAGCACGCGGGCTCGGCCCTCACCTTCATCCTGCTGGTGGTGACCGGCCTCCCCCAGACCAAGCCGGATCTGGGCATCGCCCGTGCCCTCATCGACTTCCTCGGTGGCATCCACACGACCCGGATCATCCACCGTACCATCGGCTTCACCTTCGTGGCCCTCATGCTCACCCACGTCCTGCGCATCGTGGTCCGCTCGGTGAGGCGTCACCGGCTGCCGGTGATGGTGCCCACCAGGCAGGACTTCCTGGACGTGGTGCAGAACTTCCGCCACTACCTGTTCGGCGAGCCGCGGCCGAAGGTCGGAAAGTTCGACTTCGCCGAGAAGTTCGAGTACTGGGGTCTCTTCCTGGGCGGGGTGGTGATGAGCGTCACCGGGCTCCTGCTGCTCTTCCCGGCGCTCGCGTCGCATCTGCTCCCCGGCGTGGTGGTGGCCGGTGCCCGCGTGATCCACGGGTTCGAGGCGACCTTCGCGGTCTCGGTGGTGGTCCTCTGGCACTCCTACGGCGTCATCCTCAAGCCCGAGGTGTTCCCCCTCGACACCTCCATCTTCACCGGGAAGATGAGCGTGGAGCGGCTCAAGCACGAGCACGAGCTCGAGTACGAGGAGCTCCTCGCCAAGGGCGAGATCGAAGCGGTCCCGGACGCGCCGGAGCCGACGGTGGCGAAGCCGACGCCCGAGGGAGAGGGAGATGTGGAAGGAGGGCTGGCCGGAGCCTGACGAAGGCGCTCGACCGGGATGTCGGACCGATCCAGCGGCGACGCGGTTCGCTCCCCCTTCTCCGGCGACCTGCTAACGCGGCCTCCCCGCGTACACCCGCTCGGCCATCTGGCGGGCACTCTCCTCCTCCAACGCCCTGCGCCTCCTCCACGCTCTGACGAGGCTGTCCGCGAGATCTTCCACGGGCTGCGGCTTCACGAGGTAGTCGAAGGCACCCGACCTGAGCGCCGTGCGCGCATCCGCCACCGTCGGGTTTCCCGTGAGGATCAAGACTTCGAGGAGCGGATCCTCCACCTTGAGGCGTTCCATGAGCGTGAGCCCGTGCATCCCGGGCATGAGGACGTCCACCAGGGCCACGTGGAACCGCCTGACCTTCGACAGCGCCAGGGCCTCGTCGCCGCTGTGGGCCACCGTCACGCTCATGCCCCGGCGGACGAGGGCGGATGTCAGCGCGTCGCAGAAGTCCACGTCGTCGTCCACCATGAGCAACTCGATGCGCCCGTCGGCGTCGGCGTGCGCCGGCTCCTCCTCACGGGCCTCCACCCCCTTCTCCGCGGCCCTGTGCGCCACCTCGGCCAGCGCGTCCACGTCGCACGGCTTCATGAGGTAGTCGAAGACCCCCTCCCGGGAGGTCTCGAACGCCTGGCACAAGCTGCCGTGCCCGGTGAGCAGAATCACGGGGAGCGCGGGTGCCAGCTCCTGCATCCGCCGGAACACGCTGAGACCGTCCAGGCCGGGCATCTTCACGTCGAGGACCACCACGTCGAAAGCTCCGCGCTCGAGCAGCTCCAGCGCGCGGACGCCGGTCTCGGCTCGGGTCACCTCGAACCCCCTCCGCTCCAGGCCGGGGGACACGGCCTCCAGGAAGTCCCTCTCGTCGTCCACCAGGAGGAGCCTCACCGTCTCCTGCCTGCCGTCGCTCACTTGAGCACCTCCTTCAGCCCGGCATGGTCGTCCACCGGCCGCTCCGGAGCGGCCCCGTCGCTCTCCATCGCGGGGACCTCGGCAGCGACGGGCACGAGGATCGAGACGGTGGTCCCCCCGTCCACCTCGCTCTCCACCTCGAGGCGCCCGCCCCACCCGTTCACCAGACCATAGGCCACCGCCAGGCCCAGCCCGGTCCCCTCCCCCGGCGGCTTGGTGGTGAAGAAAGGCTGGAAGATCCGGTCCAGGTCCTCCGGAGGGATGCCGCACCCGTTGTCCGTGACCCGGATCAACACCTCGTCGGCGGCGGCGGTCGCCGAAATGCGGACGACTCCGCCGGGACGCGTGGCGTCCAGGGCGTTGTTCACCAGGTTCAGCAACACCTGCTCCAGCTCGTTCGCGTCGAGGCGCGCCGGCGGCACGGCCTGCGCCCCTTCCGTCCGGAGGGCGACTTCCTTCTCGTCCGCCCTCCGGCGCAGGAGCCCCACGACCTCCCGCAGCACCGGAGCCACGTCCGTCGCGCCGAGGCTCGTCTCCGCGCCGCGTCCGAACTGCAGCATCTTCGAGGTGATGTCGCGGCACCGCTCCACTTGCCTCCGCAACCGCGTCAACGACTGGTTCAGCATGGTCCGGACCGGATCGGTGAGGAGCGCGTCCGCCAACTGGTCGTCGACATTGGTGTGCTCGGCGCTCATGATGGCCAGTGGGTTGTTGATCTCGTGGGCGAGACCCGAGGCCATCTCTCCCAGAGACGCCAGCCTCGCCGAGCGGATGACGTCGCCATACATGAGATCG
This sequence comes from Gemmatimonadota bacterium, assembly GCA_022340865.1. GTDB lineage: Bacteria > Gemmatimonadota > Gemmatimonadetes > Longimicrobiales > Gaopeijiaceae > SZUA-318. The sequence continues at coordinate 22,871 of JAJDNC010000010.1, read as the reverse complement.
CGCTGCCGGTCGGCGACTTCGATCTGGTGGATGAGCCGAGACGTGACGTACAGGGTGGCCACGAAGACCAGGAGGAGGGCCAACAGCGCGATGAGGGCCCCGTTGCCCACCGCGCGTGTCACCGGCGTGAGGATCTCCGACTCCGGCTGCTGCACCACCAGGAGCCAGCGGCCGTCGGCGAGCCACGTCGAGACCCTGCGCACCGCCCCTTCCCGCGTCGTAAGCCGCTCCTCCCGCACCTCCTGGCTCGCCGCCGGGGACACGGTGGACTGGGTGAGCACCTCCCCCGACCTCGGCGGAGTCTGGTACACGCCCTCCCGGTTCACGATGAAGACGTCGCCGAGCCTGCCCACCGACAGCGAGCGCACCAGCGCGTACAGGCTCCTGTTGTCCAGGGTGGCGCGCAGGATCCACCACCCCTGGGCGGAGGGCTGGCGCACGGCGATGACGCTGTGGGGGCTCTGCCGGAAGCCCAGGAAGACATCGCTGACGGCGACGCCCTGGCTCATCACGGTGCGGAACCAGTCTGCGTCCCCGTAGTTGCGCCCCATGAGATCGTACGGACCCACGTAGGCCAGATGCCGTCCGTTCTCGTCGATGACCCCGAGGTCCACGAAGCTGTTGCCCTGCACCTCGGACAACGTGGCGAAGACCTGTGCGAGGGTCTTCGGATCCCGCAGCTCGTCGACGGTGTGCGTGCGGGCGAGCGTCTCCAGGGTGCGGAACTGCTCGGAGAGATAGGAGTCCACGGCCGTCGCGTGGGCTCGGGCCATGTTGCGGTAGAGCGTCAGCGCCTCCTGCATGGCCAGGTTCCGGAACACGAACCAGGCGCCGCCGCCGATGACGACGAAGGGCAAGGCCGAGACCAAGAGCAGCCCGATCACCATGCTCCAGCGGAGCCGCGTCTTCGAGCCTGAGCGCCTGGGGTCCGTGTGCTGCCAGGGAAAGACCGTCCCGCCGCTGGCGGGTCGAGCCTCGTCAGGAGTGTTCATCGGTTCGAAGCACCTCCCTCACGCGTGTGACGATGACCCGGTCGATGACCGGCTTCTCGACGAAGTCCAGGGCGCCGAGGTGCATGGCCTCCACAGCCAGGGGGACGTCCGCATGGGTGGCCATCACGATGGCGGGTACGGTACGGCGCCGCGCAGCCAGCTCCCGCAGAAGCTCGATGCCGCTCATGCCCGGGAGAAACACCTCGGTGATGATGCAGTCGGGATGAAGCTCCTCGACGTGGTTCAGGAGGGCTTCGCCGGTGGGGAACGTCTCCACCCGGAGGTGGAGGCTCCCGAGGAGCAGCTCGAGGCTCTGCCGGACAGCCTCGTCGCCGTCCACGACGGCAACCGTGCGACGTCCCGCGCCGTCGGTGCCGAGGGTATCGGGCGCAGCTTCCACGGGGTCCTCCACCGGGCTTGCGCCGGCGGCATGCCGCCGTCGGGTGAGCTCTTCCTGGAATTCTCCGCTCCCGGGCGCCCGCGCGGTATTGTGGATTGTACGCACGGGCGGCCCCGCGACCCCTGGACCTGCCGCCTCGGCGGCGGATCTTTCACACAGGCATACCGGTCAGAATTCCATCCGGCCGGTGGCCGCCGGTCCGACGATGACGATCTCCCCGGGCTTCGATGGCGCTGTGGAGGGTCTGCCCGTGGGGATCCTGCGCACCGACGCCAGGGGAGGGTGCGTCTTCATCAACCGCGGCGCCTGCGAGATCCTGGGAATGTCGGAGGCCGAGGCCAGGGACGAGGGCTGGCGGCGGGACCTCTCACCCGACGATCGCGACGCGGTGCTCCGACTGTGGAGGGCGTCCGGCGACGGAGGTGGCGACCTCTCCGTGGAGATCGTCGTGCGGCCGGGCGGGAGAGAGCCGCGGACCGTCTCCCTGCGCGCGTCTCCCATCCGCGGCCCGGATGACGCCATCACCGGGCACGCCGTCGTCCTCGTGGACGTCACCGAGTGGCTCCGCGCCGCCCTGGAGCTGCGGCGGAGCGCCCAGGAGGTCGAGGAGCGTCTGCGGGCGAGCGAGCGGGACCTCCGTGACCGCCTGACGCACCTGACGCGGATCAGCACCGTGGGCGAGATGGCCTCGGGCATCGCCCACGAGGTGAACCAGCCCCTCACGGCGGTGGCGACGTACGCGCAGGCGTGCCGCCGCCTCATCGACGCCGGCGAGGTGGGGCTCGCGGACGTGCAGGACGTCCTCGAGCGGATCGCCCGGGAAGCCCTCCGGGCCGGCGACATCATCCACCGCCTGAGGGACATGGTGCGACGCCAGGAGAGCCGCTGGAGGGAAGCGGATCTCAACGAGCTGGTCCGTGACGTGGCGCCGCTGGCGGCGGTGGACGCTCACCAGCACGCCGTCCGTCTGTCTTTCGATCTCACTTCCGGGCTGCCTCCGGTGCTGGCCGACGGCGTCCAGATCCAGCAGGTCGTGCTCAACCTCATCCGCAACGGCATCGACGCCGTGGAGGAGGCCCATCCGGAGCGCCGCGAGGTCAGCGTGCGCACAGGTACCGACGGACCCGGAACGCTGCGCGTGAGCGTGGAGGACGAGGGGGGCGGAGTTCCGGCCGAGGTCGAGCGCCAGCTCTTCCACCCCTTCTTCACCACCAAGAAGAGGGGCATGGGGATGGGCCTCTCCATCAGCAGATCCATCGTGACCGCCCACCAGGGGCGTATCGGATTCGCGCGCAGGCCCGGGGGCGGATCCACCTTCTTCTTCACGCTGCCCGTCCTCGACGAGATCGTGGACCACGACCCGTGATCGGGACCAGGGCGATGCGAGGCGACGGAGAGGTCACGGTGTTCGTCGTGGACGACGACCCGGGAGTATTGGACTCGCTGGGACTCCTCCTGCGCTCCGACGGCCTGAGGAGCCGCGGCTTCGCCTCCGCCACGGCCTTCCTCGACGCCTACGATCCCGACGCGTCCGGGTGCCTCATCCTCGACCTGAGGATGCCGGAGATGAGCGGTGCCGAGCTGCAGAGCCGTCTCCGGTCCATGGACTCCCACCTCCCCGTCATCTTCGTCACCGCCCATGGCGACGTCCCCACCGCCGTGTCCGCGATGAAGGCCGGGGCGGTGGACTTCATCCAGAAGCCCTTCACCGACGAGAAGCTGCTGGACAAGGTCCACCAGGCGCTGGAGCTCGACGCCGGGCGGCGTCGCGAGCGAGCCGGGCTGGAGGCGATCCGCGGACACCTGGACTCCCTGACACCCAGGGAGCGGGAGGTCCTGGCCCTCGTCGTGGAGGGCAAGCACAACAAGAACATCGCCAGGGCCCTGGGCATCAGCCAGCGCACCGTGGAGGCCCATCGAGCGCGCCTCATGCACAAGATGGACGCCTCCTCGGTGCCCTCCCTCGTCCAGCAGGTGATGCGGGCGGCTACTTCACGCCAGCCATGAGCTTCTTGACTCCGGGGCTCACCAGCACGGCAACGATCCCCACGATGCCGACGGTCATGGCGACCTGGTGGAAGACCGGTGCGGGCGGCAGGTTCTCGAGACGCCCCGCCACCAGAGCCGCGATGACGTTGCCCAGCGCCGCCCCCACGAACCAGATGCCCATCATCTGACCCACCCGCTTGGCGGGCGACAGCTTCGTCATGGCCGACAGCCCGATGGGCGAGATGCACAGCTCGCCGACGGTGTGGAAGAAGTACGTCACCACCAGCCACGCCATCGTCACCGGCTGCTCCTTGGTGGCGTTCGTGGCCCCCCACGCGATGACGAAGAAGCCCACCGACAGGAAGAGCAGGCCCAGGCCGGCCTTCAGGGGGAGCGACGGGTTCGCCTTGATCTTGTCGAGCCACAGCCAGAGCGACCCGAACAGCGGCGCGCCGATGATGATGAAGATGGGGTTGACGTCCTGGAGCCACGCGGCCGGCATCCTCCACCCGAAGATGTCCCGGTTGGTAAGGTCCCGGGCGAAGAGGTTGAACGACGTGCCCGCCTGCTCGAAGCCCGACCAGAAGATGGCGATGAGGATGAAGAGCCAGAAGATCACGAAAAGCCGCTTGTTCTCGTCCGCGGTATGGTGGCCGAACACCCACAGATAGATGAAGTACAGCACCACCAGGACGACGACGACGTATACCATCCGCTCGGCGATCTGGGTCAGCGTGACGGGGACGACGCCGGCCCACACGGACCACCCGAAGGCGGCCAGCACCGCCACTACCGCCAGGAAGATCCCGTAGAACTTCAGGGTCTTCGCGCGGAGCTGCTCGGCGGTGTCGGTGGTCTTCAGGAACCCCCGATCGCCGAGGTACTTGGCGCCCAGCTTGTACTGCGTGAGCCCGAGGATCATGCCCAGGGCGCCGATGCCGAAGCCGTAGTGCCAGTTGTGTTGCTCACCGAAAAGACCGGTGAGGGCGGGGCCGAGGAGGGCACCCAGGTTGATGCCCATGTAGAAGACACTGAAGCCCGCGTCCCGACGGGCGCCACCTTCGGGGTACAGCTCTCCGACCACCGTGCTCACGTTCGGCTTCAGCAGCCCCGTACCGATGATGATGAAGAAGAGGCCCAGGAAGAACGTGGCCTTGAAGGGGAGCGCCATGCTGAGCTGCCCCGCCGCGATGAAGCAGCCGCCGACGAAGATCGCCTTGCGCTGGCCCCACAGGTTGTCGGCCACCCAGCCACCCGGCAGGCTGAGGATGTACACCAGGCCGACGTAGAGCCCATAGATCGCCGTCGCGGTGGCGACGTCGAAGCCCAGTCCCGGGTTGGGGCGCAGCGGCGTCCCCTCCGCGGACACCACCATGTGGGTGGTGGTCGCGGTCATGAAGAGGACCAGGAGCGCACGCATGCCGTAGTAGGCGAAGCGCTCCCACATCTCGGTGAAGAACAGGGTCGCGAGACCCCGCGGGTGGCCGAAGAAGGTGGGCCCCCCGTTCGCGGTGGCCGTCTCGGTGCTCAAGCTCGCATCTCCCGTGACTGGGTGAGGTGGAGTTCGGCGTCGCTGCCCGCCGCTACGAACGCCTGGGCGAGGTCATTCCGGGCATCGGGAGGGGTCACGGAAGGATAGCCGCGTGGTCGCATCCGGCGCCAGGACCGGCCCTCCTCCGCTGCGCCGACCATGCGCAGGGTCGCCGCATCCGGCGCCCTCGCGTTGGCGGCATGGGCGCCCCGGTGGGACACGTGGCGTCCCTCGCCGGCGAGGGCGCCGGGACGGACCGCGGAGCAGTGTCGGATCCCGGCCGAAACGCGTCCGCCAGCTCCCTGCAACCTTTCGGGGCTTCGTTTCGTCTAGGTAGGTGTTCCTCTCGTTTTCCGAGAGAAAGGAGGGAGTCACCACCGATGTCGAAGAACCAGCCCGACATGATCCGCGGCACGCTGGACATGCTCATCCTCAAGGTGCTCTCGCTCGAGCCCATGCACGGTTGGGGAATCGGCGAGCGTATTCAGCAGGTCTCCGCGGACGCTCTCCAGGTGAACCAGGGCTCCCTCTACCCCTCCCTGCACCGTCTCACCCGTCAGGGGTGGATTCGCTCGGAGTGGCGCACGACGGAGAACAACCGGCGGGCGCGTTATTACGTCCTGACGCGTGCCGGGGAGCGGCAGCTCGGCCTGGAGACCGACCACTGGACGAGGCTGTCGGTGGCCGTGGGCCGGATCCTGGCCCTGGGATGAGGAGGGGAGCCACGATGCCACCGAGCGCGCGTCGGGAGATGGACATTGCCTCGCAGCGTCGGGATCCCGGAAGACGGCCATGATACGCTGGATCGGCAACCTGCGGTTTCGTCTGCGTGCTCTCCTGGACCGTCGGCGCATGGAGCGCGACATGGCCGACGAGATCGAGTTCCACCTGGAGATGGAAGAGCGGAAGTACCGTGCCGGCGGCGTGGGCGCGGAGGAGGCCCACCGCCTGGCCCGGGTGAGATTCGGCGGCGAGGAGCGCTTCAAGGAACAGTCCCGGCGCTCGTGGGGCGTGAGCTGGCTCCAGGACATGGGAGGAGACATCCGCTTCGCCGCCCGCCAGCTCCGGCGCCGCCCCGCGTTCACGACCCTGGCGGTGCTCACCCTGGCCCTGGGCATCGGCGGCACGGTGGCGCTCTTCTCGGTCGTGGACGGCCTCATGCTGCGTCCCATGCCGGTCCGCGATGAGGCCGGTCTCCGGGTCTTCTGGATGGACTACGACTGGCGAGGTGTGGAGTTCGACTTCGCCAGGGACCGGGTGAAGGCGTTCACGTCGCTGGCGGCATATTCCATGGACGCGGTTACACTGCGGACGGCTACCGGCTCGTCTCTCGTGCTCTCCTGCATCGGGTCGGCCGAGCTCTTCGACGTGCTGGGGGTGAAGCCCCTTCTCGGCAGGACGTTTCGGTCCGGCGAGGACCGCCCCGGCGCGGACCCTGTCATCGTTCTGAGCTACGGCCTCTGGCAGCAGCGCTTCGCTGGCGATCCCACCGTCATCGGCCGCACCGTCGGCGTCGACGGGCGGTCCACGACCGTCGTCGGTGTCATGCCGAGGGGCTTCTACTTCCCGACACCCGAGGCCAGGGCGTGGGTGCCCCTGGACCTGGACCCCAGCACGCAGACCTACCAGAGCAACGGATGGCTCGTCCTCGTGGGGCGGATCCGCCCAGGCGTGACCGGCGCTCAGGTCCACGACGACGTCACCGCGCTGGCCCACGCCATGGGCCAGCGCTGGAGCTACCCCGCCGCGTGGGACAAGAGCAGGAGCCCCCACGTCACGCCGTTGCGCGAGTACGTCCTGGGAAGCGTCCGGCCCGCGCTCCTCCTGCTTCTGGGGGCAGTCGCCCTCGTGCTCCTCATGGCGTGCGCCAACGTCGCGGCCCTCATCCTCACCCGCACGACCGACCGGACCGGCGAGATGAGCATGCGGACCGCTCTGGGTGCCTCCCGTACCCGCCTCGCCCGACAGATCCTCACCGAGTCCGTCATGCTCGGTGCGGGTGCCGGAGCACTGGGGATGGGTCTCGCGGCCGCGCTCTTCCATGTCCTCGTGGCGAGCCTGCCGCTGCAGAACGGCTTCGCCGACACGCTGTCCCTCGACTGGACCGCCCTCACGGGCGCCATGGGCCTCGCGGTGGTCACGGGGAGCCTGATCTCCCTGGCGCCCATGCGAAGCCTCCTGGCCGGCGATCTCTCGGGGAGCGCCCTGGGAGAACGCCGCCAGTCGGGGGCCCGCCGAGGCCCCGGCCGCCTCAGGACGTCCCTGGTGGTGGCCGAGGTGCTCCTCGCCGTCGTCCTCACTACCGGCGCGGCCCTCCTCGTGCGCAGCGTGGAGCGGCTTCGCGACGTGGACCCGGGACTCGACCCGAAGGGCGTGCTCACCGTGGACCTCCTTCTGCCCGAGGCGAGCACCGACAGTGTCGAGCGTGACCAACTCCTCCACTCCGTGTTGCAGCGTGCCCGGGCGATCCCGGGAGTGAGCGCCGCCGGTCTCATCAACCGCGTTCCGGCGCGCGGCGGCGGATGGCAGGCCACCGTGGCCGTCGCCGACCGGCCCGACCTCGCCGACCGACAGCGACCCAATGCGTACTATCGCCCTGTGACGCCGGGGACATTCGCGGCGCTGGGAGCGCATATCGTCCGGGGCCGCGGCATCCTGCCCTCGGACCGGCTCGACTCCCGAAGGGTCGCCGTGGTGAACGAGGCGTTCGCCCGACGGTTCTGGGGGACCCGGAACCCCGTCGGTCGCACGATCACGGACAACGGATTCACCGAGGGGCCCATCGAGGTGGTGGGCGTGGTCCACGACATCGCCGTGGACAAGCTCGTGGGCGAGAGGCCCCCGGCGGTCTACTACCCCTGGGCCCAGACCATGCACGGCTCCTCATACGGGATCCTCGTAGCGAAGACGGAGACGGATCCCGCGGCCCTCGCGGCCACGGTCCGCAAGCTGGTCACGCAGGTCGATCCGCGCATGACGGTGGGCCGCGTGGAGACCATGGACGACGTCCTCGACGCCGCCATGGCCGAGCCTCTGCGCCTGCGCTTCTTCCTCGGCCTGTTCAGCGTACTGGGCCTGGTCATGGGCACGGTGGGCGTATACGGAGTGGTGTCGTTCGGCGTGCAGCGGCGTCGTGCCGAGCTGGGAGTCCGCCTCGCGCTCGGCGCCCGCCCCGCGCGCCTCGTGGGTGAGACCGTGGCTGCCGGCCTGGTCCCCGTCCTCCTTGGCGTCGTGGGCGGGGTCGGCCTGTCGTGGATGGCCTCGTCCTTCCTGGCGCGCTTCCTCTTCGGCGTCGCGCCCACGGACCTGGTGAGCTTCGGTGCCGCCGCGGGCGTGCTCATCGTCGCCGGAGTGCTGGCCGCGCTGGTGCCCGCGCTCCGGGCCGGAGGCACGGACCCCGCCGTGGTCCTGCGGAGCGAATGAGGCGTCCTCACCGAAACGCCTGCTCCATGGAGCTCGCCGGGAAGACGGCGAGGCGACTGCGCGCCGCTCGAGGCGCTTTACATCCGGCGCGCATCCCCTATTGATTGAGGCGATTCGGCGCAACCCCACCAGGATCACCCCGTGAACGGCATCCTCGAGTACCTGCTGCACACGCCCATCCTGCTCGTGCCCCTCCTGCTCCTGGTGGCGGTGCTGATCTTCGCGATCCTGAAGAAGCTGCTGAAGGTCGCCATCGTCCTGCTCATCGCCGGAGTGCTCTACGTGCTCCTGGTGCGCTACCTCGGCGGAGGACTCTAGCGGAGCGTCCCCGCCAGGCGGCGTGCGCCGGGAATCGCCCGGCCGCGCCACCCGCTCCGGCGACGGACTCCAGGCCGGATCCGCCTTGCCCGAGGTGCCCCGCCGGCGCCAACTTCGCCGGGTCTCCATCTTCCCGAGCCGGCAGCCATTCCCGTGTCCCGATTCCGCACCCTGGCCTTCCTGGCGCTCGCCACCGCCCTGGCGGGCTGCGCCACCATGAACCCCCCGTCCAGCTACCCCATCATTCCGAAGCCGCGAGCGCTGACGCCGGAGAAGGGCTCGTTCACCCTGGGTCCGTCCACGCGCATCGTGGTGGCCGACACCACCGATCCCGAGCTCAGCCGGATCGCGAACTTCTGGGCGGCGCCGGTGCGCACCGCCACGGGATGGGCGCTCCCGGTGCGGTCCGGTGAGTGCAGGAAGCACGAGATCTGCCTCGGGGTGGGACGCGTGGGTGCCGCCGAAGGCTACCACCTCGGGGTGGACGGCAAGCGGGTCGTCGTCACCGGCGACGACCACGCCGGCCTGTTCTACGGCATGGAGACCCTCAACCAGCTGCTCCCCCCCCGCTGGACCGGGAGCGGCCCGGTGCACGTCCCGTCGGTGCAGATCGACGACGCCCCGCGCTTCCCGTACCGGGGCATGCACCTGGACGTGGTGCGGCACTTCTTCGGGCCGGAGTTCGTGAAGCGCTACATCGACCTGCTGGCGCGCTACAAGATCCGCTACTTCCACTGGCACCTCACCGACGACCAGGGGTGGCGCATCCAGATCAAGCGCTATCCGAAGCTCACGGAGATCGGCTCGGTGCGTGCGGAGACGCAGGTCGGCAAGAACTTCGACCCGTACGTGGGCGACGGTAAGCCGTACGGCGGATATTACACGCAAGACCAGATCCGGGACATCGTCGCGTACGCCAAGAAGCGCTACGTGACCATCATCCCCGAGATCGAGATGCCGGGCCACTCCGAGGCGGCCCTCGCCGCCTACCCGGAGCTCGCCTGCACGCCCGGGCCCTTCCATGTGGGCACGCACTGGGGGGTCTACAGCGACATCTACTGTCCCAAGGAGGCGACGTTCACCTTCCTGGAGAACGTCCTCACCGAGGTCATGGACCTCTTCCCCGGCAAGTACATCCACATCGGCGGCGACGAGGTGCCCAAGGTGCGCTGGCAGCACAGCGACACCGCCCAGGAGGTCATGAAGCGGGAAGGACTCCAGACCGAGGACCAGCTGCAGAGCTGGTTCATCCAGCGCATCGGCAAGTTCCTCAACGAGCACGGTAGGACCTTCATCGGGTGGGACGAGATCCTGGAGGGAGGGCTGGCGCCCAACGCCGTGGTCATGTCGTGGCGCGGGGTCAAGGGCGGCATCGCCGCGGCGCAGCAAGGCCACGACGTCATCATGACGCCGGGCAGCCCTCTCTACTTCGACCACTACCAGGGCCCGGACAGCACGGAGCCCATGGCCATCGGAGGCTACAACCCGCTGGAGAAGGTCTACGCCTACGAGCCGGTACCGCCGGGCCTCACGCCGGAGCAGGCGACCCACGTCCTGGGTGCCCAGGGCAACCTGTGGACCGAGTACATAGCCACCCCCGGCCACGTGGAGTACATGTTGCTGCCGCGCCTGCTGGCGCTCTCGGAGGTGGACTGGACCAACCCCTCGGAGAAGAGCTTCAAGGACTTCGCCCGCCGCCTTCCATGGCACCTGGAGCGCCTGGACGCCATGGGCATCAACTACCGCATCCCCGACGTGGTGGGCCTGGAGCACGATCGGATCACCCTGGACAAGAAGGTGAAGGCCTCGCTGATCGCGCCGGCCCCCGGGACCATCCGCTACACGCTGGACGGCTCGGAGCCGGGTCCGTCGTCGGCAGCGTATGCCGGACCCCTGGAGCTGAACGTCGAGCACGGGCCCGTGAAGCTGACCGCGCGTATGATCCTCCCGGACGGGCGCCAGGGTCCCGTGCGGAGCGCGACCTTCCGGCGGGTCACCGTCCGCCCCGCCGCGTTGGTGGACGCCCCGCTGGCACCTGGGCTCCGCGTCGCGCTCCTCCAGGGCCGCTTCCGCAGGATCGCCGACCTGGATCGGGGTGACGTCGTCCGTCAGGATTCCGTGGCCGGCGTCGCCATTCCGGCATGGGCCCCCGACACCACCTTCGCCCTCCGCTTCCAGGGATACCTCTCGGTGCCCGAGGACGGGGTCTACACCTTCCGCCTCACGGCCGACGACGGCGCCGTCCTCCGGTTCGGAGGGGAGACCGTCCTGGACAACGACGGCCCCCACGCCAGCGTGGCGAAGGAGGCCGAGGTCGCCCTGGCGAAGGGGCTCCACCCCATCCAGGTGCTCTACTACCAGAGCGGAGGGGACAAGGACCTGAAGCTGGAGATGGGCAAGGGCGAAGGCCCCGTCGGGCCCATCCCGGAGGGGGCGCTGCTCAGGGTCAAATGAGAGAGGGGCGGCCGAGGATCTCCCGGCCCGCCTCCTACGTCCGCTCCCGCTCCAGCGGCCGGGTCAGGCAGGTGGGCCCGCCCGACCCCTTCACGCTGATCTCCCTTCCGGCATAGGTGTGCACCTCGACGCCCGCCGCTTCCAGACGCCGTCGTGTCTCCCGGTTCCCCTCGAGGGCGACGACGACCCGCGGGCGGACGGCCAGGACGTTGCACGCCATGGACTCGAGCTCTTCGTCCGGCACCTCCACGAGGGCGAGGCCGCGCCGCAGGAGCGCATCGCGAAAGGTCACGGGCATCAGAGGGGAGTAGACGAGGGCCAGGTCGTCGGCCAGCGGGCTGAAGATCGACATCAGGTGAAAAACGTCGTCGGGACCCTTCCAGTGGGGGAGCGGCACCACGAGCACTTCCTCCACGCTCCCGCCCACGAGCGTGCGGAGCTGGCGGATCCCCTCGTCGTTGGTCCTGTATCCCCGCCCCACGGCCAGCGTCCCCGGACGCACCCACGCCACGTCGCCTCCCTCCAGCCGGCCCTCTCCCTCCACGGCACCCAGAAGCCCGACACCGAGCGCATCGTATACGCCTCTCAGGGCCCCGGGCTCCCGCCTGCGCGCCCGCTTGCCCATGGAGCAGAGCACGACTCCGCCGTCGCATAGCACCGACGCGTCGCGCACGTAGATGGAGTCCAGACCGAGATCGCCGGGAGGGGCCCACGTCACGTCCACGCCCAGCTCCTGGAGAAGCCCCGCGAAGGCATCGGATTCACGGCACGCGACGTCCACGTCGGGGGGGCCGAGGTACCCGAGCTCGCGCCACTGGGCGGCCGCGGCCGCTGCGTCCACGAAGGCGTCCCGGGCATGCCGGAGGAGAACCCGCCGCAGGGGAGCGGTGTCGGACTGGTACGTGGAGTCTGCGATCACGGATGTCTCACTCGCGTGCGGAAGCCGGTGCGCCGGTGGCGGAAGCGTCCATCGCTCTGCTCGCCCGGCGGGACTCGCTGCTCAGGTACACGGGCATCCCCATCGCCAGCAACACCGCACCCCAGAACACCACGTCCCACCCCGCCCCGGCGATGGCCCATATCGAATAGACGAAGGCCACGGCGGAGATCACCACCGCGCGGCGCGCTCCCTTGCCACCGAAGCGTGCGGGCTCGCGGAGGATCAGGAGGATCTGCCCCAGCGACGAGCCCACATAGGCCAGGAGCGCGGTCACCGTGCCCAGCAGCGCGGTGAACGTGAAGAGGCCCACGAGGCCCCGGGTGTAGTTGGCCGCGACCAGCACGGTGGCGAGAACGCTGGAGAGCACCAGGCCGAAGGCGGGTGTGTCCCGCCGTGACAGCCGGGCGAAGGGTCTGGGAAACAGCCCGTCCCGCGCCGGTGCCAGCGGCATCTGACCCTGCACGAGCACCCAACCGTTGAGGACTCCGAAGGCCGCCAACGCGGCGCCGGCGGCCACGATCTTGCCTGCGGCCGAGCCCCATATCCGGGTGGCGGCGTCGGCGAAGGGAGCGGAGGATGCCGACAGCTCCGGCGCGCTGAGCACCCCCATGACGGCCAGGGAGCTCAGCAGGTAGATGGCCGCGGTGACCACCGTGCCCATGACCGTGGCAAGGGGGATCGTGCGCTCGGGATCCCGCACCTGCTCCGCGGGGATGGTAGCGGACTCGAGGCCCAGGAACGCCCACAGGGTGAGCGTGGCCGACGCCGTGATGGCGGAGAAGCCGGAGCCGCCCCCGGGATGGAAGGGGGTCAGGTTCGCCGCGTTCATCGCCATGAGCCCCAGGGTCCCCACCACGACGAGGGGGAGCACCTTCAGGACCGTGGTCACGAGCTGGAGGATGCCCGCCTCGCGCACCCCTCTCAGGTTCACCGCCGTGAGGAGCCAGATGGTGCCCACCGCCGCGGCGCCGGAGAGTACGGGTGATGCCTTCAACGCCGGGAAGAAAGGCGTCAGGTACGCCACGAATGCGGTGGCGATGCCGGCGTTGGCCACCCAGACCGACACCCAGTACCCCCAGGCCACGAAGAACGCGGAGGTGTCTCCCAGGGTGACCCGGGTATACGTGTACGGCCCACCGGTAGCCGGCATGATGCGCCCCAGGCGCCCGAACACCAGCGCCAGGCACACCGCCCCCACGGCGGTGACGAGCCACCCCAGGAGGCTGATGGGCCCATACCTCCCCAGGGAGGAGGGAAGCAGATAGGCGCCCGACCCCACCATGTTCCCCACCACCAGCGCCAGAGCGGTCCACATCCCCAGGGCCCGGACACGTTTCCCGGAGCGGGTCAACCCCCACACCTCCCCGGGACGCCACACGCGGCCGGCGGACCACGGGACTTCGACGGTCGTGGGCTCATGACATCCATGGTGTGGGAAACCGACGTGACTCGTGGCCCGGGCGGACGACGCCAACATGGGCTTCGCCGTCGTGGCTGTACAGCGCGGGCGACCGGACCTTGTATGCCTCACCCGCTCGCACACAACTTTGCTGGGCCGCCGCCACCGGCGCTCCGTACCGTCCGAACCCCGGGGTGCTCCATGAACGTACCGCTCCAGGCAGCCGCCACCCTCGGCCTCATCGCCGCCCTGTCCTCGACGCCCGTCGTCGCCCAGGAAGCGTGGAGCGGGCTGCCGCCCGCCCTGCAGATCCGCCTCGCCCTCCAGGCCGCGCCCACGGAGCTCCGTGACGGCGCCACCGTGCAGGGATACGACTCCACCGGGGCCTTCGTCACGCTCAGGGAGGGCACCAAGCCGCTGATCTGCATGGCGCCCGACCCGAAGGCGCAGCGGCTCGAGGTGTCGTGCCATCAGGCGGGACTCGAGGCGTTCTTCGCCCGGGGACGCGAGCTCAGGGCCCAGGGCATGGCGGAGAGCGACGTCGTGCAGACCCGATGGAAGGAGAACGCGGCGGGCACCCTACCCATCCCCTTCGGGACGGTGAACAGCATCCTCACCGGGAGCGGCTTCGATCCCGGAACGGGCACCATCACGGATCCCTACGAGCGCTGGACGATCTACACACCGGGGGCCACCCCGGAGAGCACGGGGCTGTCCACCACCCCCAGCGCGGGCGGTCCCTGGCTCATGTTCCCGGGGACGCCCGGAGCGCACATCATGATCACCCCGCCTCAGGGGGGAAGGGGATAAGGGATCCGGAGGACAGAGGGCCCGGCCTCCGCAGGAACCGTCCCCTCACCTGCGTCCGCGGATGAAGGGCGCCGCACCGGGGCTTCCGCCGCCCCCCCTGGTCCGGCCGGCGACGAGCTTCAATATTGACCGAGTCGGTCGACCTTCCCGCCACTCAGGAGTACCTATGCGCCGCATGGCCGCGATCGCTCTCCTCGCGGGAGCGCTGATCACGGGCGCGGCGGCCCCGGCCACCGCCCAGGACACCGCCTCCAAGCTCATCTCGGTGGGCGAGATGGCGCCGGACTTCACGCTTCCCGGCGCGACCCGGTACGGCGTCCTCAAGAACCCCGTGAAGCTCAGCGACTACCGCGGAGAGACCGTCGTCCTGGCATTCTTCTTCGAGGTCAGGACGCCTGGCTGAACGGTCCAGATGACAGCGTACCGTGATCAGTACGCAAGCCTCTTCCACGATGGCCGCAAGGTCGTCGTCCTCGGCATCTCCGAAGATTCGCCGGAGTCCCAGGCATCCTGGCTCAAGGACGCGGACTTCCCCTTCGTGTTCGCCAGCGACAAGGCCAACCACGGCGCCACCTACGCCAAGTTCGGCGGCACGGTGCGCGGCAACGGCATGCCGCAGAGCCGAACGGTGATCGTGGTGGGCCCCGACGGCCGTGTGGCCGGGGTGATCCCGAAGTTCAACCAGGTGGACCCCCAGGCCTACAAGGACCTCGCGGCCATCATCGACAAGGTGACGCCGGCGGCCAACTAGGCGTCGCAGGGCTTCGGTCGGCAGGCTACGGCGGCGCGTCGCTCCGAGAGAGCACGCGGACCGCCGCCGCCCGTCCGCTCCCGGCTGCCGTCAGTCCGCGGCCAGCACCTTCTTCACGGCACCCACCAGATCCTGCTTGGGGCCGACGCCGGTGTAGGCGACCTTGCCGTCGGCCCCGACGATCACCACGACCGAGGTGGTGGGCGCATTGTAGGCACGTACGGCCGACCCGTTTCCGTCCCACAGGTACGGATACCCCGGATCGTGCCGTGCCACGTGTCGCTTCACGCGGCGCAGGGTCTGCGCCACCGCCACCGCCACGCCCACCACGTTCAAGCGCTTCCCGTACGTCTTCTCGATGCGGTCCATCTGCGGCTGCAGGGCCTTGCAGTTCTCACACCAGGTGGCCCAGAACTCGATGAGGGCCGGCTCTCCCTTCTTCACGTAGTCCAGCAGCTGGACCGGGTGGCCGTCCAGATCCTCCAGGGTGGCCGCCGGCGCCGGGGAGCCGATGGGAGGCCCCACCTCGCCTTCGGCGGATTGCGCCGCTGCAGCCGTGGGCACGAGGAGAAGAGCCGCGACCGCCACCGGGGCGGCGCCTCCGGCAGCCACCAGGAGAGCCCGCGGCCATGATACGTGTATGCGTCGGGCACCCGCCGGCACCCTTCCGTGGGAGGCCCGCACCGGTCGCGTCAGCGCACGTGACCGTCGGGCAGAACGGTCATTCATAGATTGTATCCCGCCATCACCAGGTAGTATTCCGCCATCGCGAGCATGATCGCCGCGGCGGCGCGCTTGATCCAAACCATCCACCTACCTGAACGCGGGAGCAGCGCGAGTGTTCCCGAGAAGAGCCCCACGGCCACCAGCAGCGCGGTCATCCCCAGCGAGAACACGAAGAGGTAGACGAAGCCCATGAGCCCGGCGCCGGTGGCGGTCACCCAGGTGAGGACGACGGCGAAGGCGGGGGCGCCGCACGGCGCCGCCACCACCCCCGACGTGGCACCCATGAGCAGGCACGCGCCGTACGATCCGCCGCCCCGGCTGCCCGCCCACGCCATGAGGCGGCGGGGCACCGGCACGGGGAGCACGTCGAGCATCACGAGCGCGAACAGGACCAGGAGGTTCGCCACGGCCAGACGCGCCCACGGGCTCGCGCTCACGCCGCCGAAGAGCGATCCGGTGACGCCCGCCAGCGCGCCGAGGAATGCGTAGACCAGAGCCAGGCCCAGCGCGTACGTCAGCGTGAGCGCCACGGTGCGTCCCCGTCCCTGCCCTTCCCTGGACGTCCCCGCGATGACCGACACGGTGATGGGGATCATCGGGTACACGCACGGCGTCAGGCTCGTGACCACTCCAGCGCCGAAGAGCGTGGCCAGCGCCAGAAGCGGATGGCCCGACAGGGACGCGCTCAGACCGCCCTGCGCTCCGGCCACCTGCGCCGGGGCCGACAGCAGCGCGTGGAGCGACTCCAGGGGTGGCGGGACCGGCGCGGGCATCATGGGCAGAGGAGGGTCGGTGGCGTCATGGCGCAGGCACGGTGGCGCGAGGCGGGGCGGTTGCACAAGCCCCGGGGATGCGGGCGGAGCGAGAAATGCTTGCTCTAGACAAGTACTTATATGTATCTAGGCAACAATATGCCCCGCCACCCGCGTACGGTGAGGAACCGGAGATGCCCGCGAAGCCGGCCCAGGTCGAAGCGGTGCGCCGCTTCAGCCGTTTCTACACCCGCGAGATCGGCCTTCTCGAAGAGGGCTTCCTGCACACGCCGTTCTCGCTTCCGGAAGGGCGCGTGATCTACGAGGTCGCTCAGCACGACGGCGTGACGGCCACCGAGCTGGCCGCGGCGCTTTCCCTGGACGGCGGCTACCTGAGCCGTCTGCTCAGGAATCTGCAGCGCAAAGGCATCGTGCGGAGGACGCGCTCGGAGGAGGACAAGCGCAGGATGGTGCTCACCCTCACCGAGAAGGGACGGGATGCGTTCCACACGCTCGACGAGGCGTCGCGCACGGAGATCCGCGCGCTCCTCGAGCGCCTGAGCGAGCCCGAGCGAGCGCGGCTCGTGGACGCCCTGACCACGGTGCGAGCGCTTCTGGGCGAGGCGCCGGCCGGCGGTGTACCCTACATCCTGCGGGATCCGAGCCCCGGGGACCTGGGATGGGTGGTGCAGCGCCACGCCTCGCTGTACGCGGAGGAGTACGGGTGGGACGAGACGTTCGAGGCGCTGGTGGCGGAGATCGTGGCCCGCTTCGTCCGCGACTTCGACCCGAAACGAGAACGCTGCTGGATTGCCGAGCGCGAGGGCGTGAACGTGGGGTGCGTGTTCACGGTCGCGAAGTCCAAGACGGTGGCGCAGCTGCGCTGCCTGCTGGTGGACCCCTCCGCCCGGGGGCTCGGCATCGGCACCAGGCTCGTGCGGGAGTGCATTCGCTTCGCCCGCTCCCGGGGCTATCGGAAGATGACCCTGTGGACCAACGACATCCTGGTCTCCGCCCGGCGCATCTACGAGGCCGAGGGGTTCCACCTGGTCCGCCAGGGCCCCCACGAGGCGTTCGGCAAGGACGATCTCGTGGAGCAGACGTGGGAGCGGGCGTTGTGAGCGAGGAACGTCCCTACGTCTGCGGCCACACCTCCCGGGAGCGCGAACGGCTCGACGTCCAGGCCTTGATCTACGCCGACGTCACACGCCGTGCCCTGGTGGACGGCGGCGTCGGACCCGGGATGCGCGTCGTGGACCTGGGGTGCGGCACCGGCTCCGTCAGCCTCCTCGCGGCGGAGCTGGTGGGTTCCACCGGATCCGTGACCGGCATCGACCGTGATCCCGAAGCCCTCGAGGCGGCCCGGTCCCGCGCCCGGTCCCTGGGCGTGACCAATGTCGCGTATGTCCAGGCCGACGTCGCCGGCATCACCGGTCCGGGATCGGATCGCGGAGCTTCCGGGGCGGGGACCCTGCCCGCCGGGTCCTTCGACGCCCTGGTGGGCCGTTTCGTCCTCATGCACCAGCGCGACCCGACGGCCGCGCTGGCCGAGGCGGCCCGACTCGTGCGCCCGGGAGGGAGCATCGTCATGGTGGAGTCGGTCATGGCCGCCCTCCTGGAGAGCAGGAGCTCCGAGCCCCCGTGCCCCCTCTACGATCGAGTGGTGCGCTGGACCTGCGCGGCGGTGGAAGCGGGAGGCGCCGACCTCCACGCCGGGCTCCGCCTGCGGGCGACGTTCGCGGGCGCGGGGCTCCCGAGCCCCGTCACCCGCCTGGAGGCCCCGGTGGAAGGTGGAGCGGACAGCCTCCTCTACCGCTACTGCGCGGAGAGCGTGCGCAGCATGCTCCCGCTGGCGGAGCGGCTGGGCGTCACCGGCTTGACGGTGGCGGAAGTGGACACCCTGGAGAACGATCTGCGGACTGTCGCCGTCGCCGGCGGCCACACGCTGGTGGCGTGGCCCGTGGTGGCGGCCTGGTGCCGGGTGGAAGACCCCGCGTGACCGCACCGTCGGGCGCGCCGCCATCCAGGCTGCGCGTCCGCCGGTGCGGAGGTCATCGGCGCGGGAAGGTCCGGTCCGTCACCCCTTCTCCAACTCTTCGAGGGTCCCCTTGCCCCAGTTGACCAACACCATCACCGGGAACTGGCCCCCCTGCTTGATGATGTTGATGAGGCCCAGCTGGACGCCGTTGATGGACTTGGCGTAGTTCACCAGGCCGAACTGCAGACCTCGGAACCGCTGAGCGGCGTTCACCAGGCCCAACTGTGCACCGCGCCCCTGCTCCAACGAGTTGACGATGCCGCCCCACTGGATGCCCTCGAAGGTGCCCTGGGACACGTTGATCCAGTTGACCTGCCCGCCGGTGAAGGTCCCCTGGGCGACGCCTACGAGGCCGAACTGGACACCCAGGAACGAGTGGGTGGTCTGGTTGACCAACCCCAGGTCGAGGCCCGTCACGTCGGCGCTCTTGCCGTACAGCAGGTTGAGGCGGACCCCCTGGATGGGAGTGGTCTCGGGGAAGATCTGGACGGGAAAGAAGAGCGCGACCTGGACAGGCCGTTCGGTCGCGGCACCGCTCTCCTGGGGGGCTGGTGCCGTCCAGAGGTTGGCGCGGCGGGCGAGGGACACCGGCGTCGTCCCCGGTGTCGCCTGCGCTTGTGCCGCGGCCGTCGAAGGAAGCGCGACGGCAACCGAGACCGCCATCACTGCGACGAGTCGTCTCATGACTGCTCCGATGTGAAAGGGTTGGCCTTCTCGAGCATCACCAGGGACATGACGAAAGGCTCGGGGGCGCTCCCCCGATTCTGGATGTGTACCGACTCTCGCGAAGACGGCTCCCCACCGCCAGTGTGTACCTCGACAGGCGCCCCCCCCGCGTGCCTCCACGAACGGGACGAGCCCACCATGACCCACGACGAGTATCTGTCGCACGACGCCCTCGGCCTCGCGCAGCTGGTCCGTGACCGACACGTCACGCCTCCCGAGCTCCTGGAGATCGCGTTGGAGAGGGTGAGGTCGCTGAACCCGCGCCTGAACGCGGTGGTGCGCCTCATGGAGGAGGACGCCCGGCGGGCGGCCTCCTCGCCTCCGGAGGGAGCGCCCTTCTCCGGAGTGCCCTTCCTGGCGAAGGACCTGACCAGCGGCTACGCCGGCCACCCCACCAGCGCCGGTAGCCGTCTCCTGGTGGACGTTCCGGTGGACCACGACACCGATCTCGTACGCCGGGTCAAAGCCGCCGGCCTCGTGGTCTTCGGCAAGACCAACCTCCCGGAGTGGGGGCTGGTGCCGTACACCGAGCCCGAGCTGTTCGGACCGTGCCACAACCCCTGGGATCCGGAGCGCACCACCGGGGGTTCCAGCGGCGGATCCGCCGCGGCGGTGGCGGCGGGGATCGTGCCCATGGCGGGAGGCGGCGACGGAGGAGGCTCCATCCGCATTCCGGCGTCGTGCTGCGGGCTCTTCGGCCTCAAGCCGACGCGGGGCCGCGTCCCCACCGGCCCGGACTACGCGACCTTCTGGCGCGGCGCCGCCCAGGAGCACGTCCTCACACGCTCGGTGCGGGACAGCGCCGCCATGCTCGACGCCACGCACGGAACGAGCCCCGGCGCGCCGTTCGAGATCCCCGCGCCGGAGGGGCCGTATCTGGCGGAGGTGGAGCGGGACCCCGGCCGGCTGCGCATCGCGTGGACGGCGCGACCGCTCCTGGAGGCGGACGTGCACGCCGATTGCGTGGCCGCCGTCGAAGATGCGGCCGGCCTGCTGGCCGATCTGGGCCATGAGGTGGTGGAAGCCACGCCGACCATCGACGCCCCGGCCTTCGCCAAGGCATTCCTCACCGTGGTGGCGGGGGAGCTGGGAGCCGACCTTGCGGACTACAGCACGCACACCGGACGCCGGCCCCGAAGGAGCCAGATGGAGGCCGCCACCTGGGCCGTCGCGCTCCTCTCCCGCGCCGTGAGCGCGGAAACGTACGCCTCGGCGCTGCGCACGCTGGAGGCCGTGGGCCTTCGCCTCGCGCCCTTCTTCCAGCGATACGATGTCTACCTGACGCCGACGGTGGCGTCACCCCCGCCGCGCATCGGCGCGCTCCAGCCACCCGCCTGGCAGCGGCGACTGCTGAGCCTGCTCGGTGCCGTGGGCTCGGGCAGCCTCCTCAAGGCGGTGGGGCTGATCGACCAGGCCGCGGCGGACGCCTTCTCGTTCATCCCCTGGACCCCGGTCTTCAATGCCACCGGGCAACCGGCCATGTCGGTACCGCTGTTCTGGAACGCGGACGGGCTTCCCGTGGGCACGCACCTCGTCGGACGGTGGGGGGACGAGGCGACGCTCTTCCGGCTGGCAGGCCAGCTCGAGCGGGCACGGCCCTGGTTCGGGAGGATGCCGGAGATGGTGGGCCTTTCGGCAGAACCGCGACCGTCTGAGGACGTTGGGAGTACAGGCTGATATACCTACGTCCGTAGTCTGGCCGTGCGCGCGCCGCTTCCGCACATTCGTCGTCGGTCCCACGCGCCCCGCCCGTACCAGCCGCACCGGAACCACACCATGAAGACCAGACACGCCTCCGCGATCCTGCTGTCGGCCCTCTTCCTCGCTCTGATCCCTCCCGTCGGCGTGGCGGCCCAGCGGCGCGAGGTCCCCCACGCCCCACCCCGGGGCAACGAGGGCCAGGGCCCCTTCCAGCGCCTCATCATCCGCGGCGCGACGCTCATCGACGGCACCGGTGCCCCGCCGGTGGGGCCGGTGGACATCGTAGTGGAGGGAAGCCGCATCGTGGAGGTGCGGAGCGTGGGCGCACCGGGTGTGCCCATCCGCTCCGAGCGACGGCCAGGAGGTGCCACGAAGGAGCTGGACGCCCACGGCATGTACGTGCTCCCGGGCTTCGTGGACGTCCACGCCCACACCGGCGGTCTCGCCCAGGGCACGCCGGCGGAGTACGTGTACAAGCTGTGGATGGCGCACGGCGTCACGACCATCCGCGACCCGGGGTCGGGCAACGGCGTCGACTGGGAGCTCGAGGCGCGGGAGCGCTCGGCCAAGAACGAGATCGTGGCGCCGCACATCTACGTGTACGCGTTCGTCGGCACGGGATGGGACGGCGGGCCGGTGACCACGCCGGAGAAGGCCCGGGAGTACGTGCGCTGGGCCGCCGCCAAGGGAGTGGACGGGATGAAGCTCATCCCCGGCACGTACCCGGTCTCCAACGACCCCACGGTCATCGCGGCGGTCATCGACGAGGCGAACAAGCTGCACCTCGGCTCCATGGCGCACCTGAGCCAACAGGCGGTGGCACGCGTCAACGCGCTGGACGCCGCCCGCATGGGGCTGGGCTCCATGGAGCACTACTACGGCCTGCCGGAGGCGCTCTTCGACGACCGCACAATCCAGGACTTCCCGGCCACGTACAACTACAACAACGAGTACGACCGCTTCGGGCAGGCGGGCAGGCTCTGGAAGCAGGCCGCCAGGCCCGGGAGCCCCAAGTGGAACGCGGTCATGGACGAGATGCTGAAGCTCCACTTCACCATCGACCCCACCATGACCATCTACGAGGCGAGCCGGGACGCCATGCGCGCCCGCCGGGCGGAGTGGCACGACATCTTCACCCTGCCCTCGCTGTGGCAGTTCTACCAGCCCAGCCGGGAGAGCCACGGCTCGTACTGGTACCACTGGACCACCCAGGACGAGATCGAGTGGAAGCACGACTTCAAGCTCTGGATGGCGTTCCTCGACGAGTACAAGAACCGGGGCGGGCGGGTGACCACCGGCTCGGACGCGGGCTTCATCTACAGCCTCTACGGATTCGGCTACATCCGCGAGCTGGAGCTCCTCCAGGAGGCCGGCTTCAGCCCGCTGGAGGTGGTGCGCTCGGCCACCATGTACGGTGCTCAGCTCCTGGCCGAGCAGCAGGGCAAGCAGGCCGACTTCGGCACCGTGGAGCCCGGCAAGCGCGCCGACCTGGTCATCACCGAGTACAACCCCCTGGAGGACTTCAAGGTGCTGTACGGCACCGGCACGCTGCGACTGAACGACCAGACCGGGAAGGTCGAACGGGTGGGCGGGGTCCGCTGGACCATCAAGGACGGCATCGTCTACGACGCCCGCCAGCTCCTGGACGACGTGGCGAAGATGGTGCGCGACGCCAAAGTGAAGGCGGGGATGGCTCCGGACGCGCCGCTCACGGTGGTGAGGGAGCTGCCGGGGAAGTAGAAGCGTCGCCCACGCCGCGTTCGGATCGAGGAGGAATGGAGATGGACTCGGGTCGCATGACATTCAGGATCGTCGTGACGTTGACCGTGGGCTGCGCTCTGGCGTCGGCCTCCTGCGAACGAAGCCCTTCCTCCGCCACCAGCGAGGCCACGCGCGACAGCGCGGGCATCCACATCGTCCA
>JAJDNC010000167.1 GCA_022340865.1 Gemmatimonadota bacterium | reverse complement strand
CGCGGTGCGTGCGAAGGTCTCGTTGATCACCGCGACCTTCTTCGTCGACGGCCCGTCGGCCGGGCCGAAGCCCCTCCCGGACACCAGGCGACGTCCGGCCAGGGAGAAGTACCCCGGTCCCACGGCGTAGTGGTCCGCCAGCACGCTCCAGAGGGGCATCGGGAGCTGGCCGATGAAGCATCTGCCGCACTGGGCGGTGGCATGGTCCCGCACCCCCAGCCCCACCAGCGTGCCGGGCGTGGCGACGCTCTCCGCCTCCATCCCCGGGACCTTGGCCAGGCGGTCCAGGAGCGCCTGCCAGACGGCCCCCTGGCCCGGGGCGTCGCCGGACCCTCCCGCCCCCGCGGCGGGTGCGCTCGGCGCCGTCACCGGGATCACCGTCGTGGTGCCCGGGCCCGTCGCAGCCCCCGGGGCCCGCACCGACATCGACAGGGCCAGGGTGGCCAGCGCGACTGCCCCGGCCGCTCCCGTCTGCACCGCCGACAGCACGCGCCTCCGGAAGATCGCCGCAGGTTCCTCCGTGGCGCGCTCGCCGGCACCGAGCTCGGCGGAGAGACCCGTGCTGCGCCCCACGGTGAGCCCCACCCACACGTAGGCCACCGCCGCGATCCCCGCGACACCGAGGAGCCCCAGGGCCACCGTCCCCGCGGCACCCACTCCGCCGAGCCTCGCGAGCTCCCCGGGCCAGAGGCCCCGCAGGGCGCCTCCCCCCGCGAGACCCAGCAGCACACCCAGGACCAGAGACAACGCGAGAAGCCGCCCCACGTCGGCGAGGAAGAGGCCCAGGAGCGTACGCGGGGGCGCACCCAGGGCGGAGCGCACCGCCACCTCACGACGCCGAGAGGCGCCGGCGTCCGCCAGGAGGACCAGGGCGTTCAGCACCGCCACTGCCATGGCGGCCAGGAAGAGGCCCAGGATCACGGCCGCCATGCGGATCAAGGCGACATGCTGGAGCTGCGTGGGCCAGACGACCTCGGGCGTCCAGGAGATCCCCATGCCCTCGCGGGGGATGGGTGGGAGGGCCAGGAGCGGCCGGACGCCCGCCGCACCCAGCGCCACCACCGAGCGGAGCCCCACCAGCAGGCCGGCCGCCGCGCTCAGGGCCACCGTCGCACCGCCGAAAGCGCCCTGGAGACGGGTTGAACCTTCCGGGCCCCAGGGCTTCGTCCTGCTGGAAGACGCCGGAACGCTCCCCGCGCGCATCAGGTCCATGCGAGCCCTCCCGTTCTCGAACTGCCCGGTCGGCTACTATGTCAGCCCGGGGAAGATCGTCGCCAGCCCCGACGTGATGAACTCCACCGCGATGGCCGCCAGGATCAGCCCCATGAAGCGGGTCGCCACGTTCATGCCGGTGCGTCCCAGGGCTCGTCCGATGGGCATCGCCGCCATGAGCGTCACCCAGCACATCGCCGCCACCACCGCGGCTGCCGTCAGCACGCTCACGTGCCCGGCCAGGCCCTGCGTCTTCCCCGCGGCGATGATCATGACGCTGATGGAGCCCGGGCCCGCCAGCAGCGGCATCCCCAGGGGGATCACCGCGATGTTGGGACCCTCGCCGGTGGGCTGTTCCACGTCGTGCGCCTCCTCGGGCGTCTGCTTGGCAGGGCTCATCCTCGCCTGGAGCATGCTCCACGACATCGCGAGAATGACCAGCCCCCCCGCCACCTTGAGCGAAGCCACGCTGATCCCGAAGAAGCTCAGGAGCCCCTTTCCCGCGAGGTACGAAGCGGCCAGGACCACGAAGACCGTCACCGAAGCCTGTCGGGTCAGACGCTTCCGCTCGGGCACAGGGATGTCCGTGGTGAGGCCCAGGTAGACGGGAATGGTCGACAGCGGGTTCACGATGGAGAAGAGCGACACGAAAAAGAGCGGGAAGTCGCGCAAGAGGAGGCTCCCACGGAAGCCGGGTGGAGGGTGATGAGGGGGCGGTCGAGATCTCGCCGCTCCGGCGGGAAGTATACGAACGTACGGGTCGCGCGACAGCGGGGTGGGGTTCCTCGCCCACAGTCCCTCTTCTAGCTTTGGGGCTCCCTCCGTGTGACGGCACCGAGGAATGGCCCATGGCCCCGCGAGGCGTCTCCCTTCCGCCGCCTCCCCCCCCGTCGCGGGGAACCCTCGGAGCCGCGAACAAAGGAACGAGAACCGGAGAGTCCGTCGTATGAAGGTCGTGGTCGGGCTGGGCGGCAACGCGTTGCTTCGCCGGGGCGAGCCCCTCACCGGCGAGGCCCAGCGCAGGAACGTGGTGGCCGCCGCCAGGTCGCTGGCGGAGGTCGCACGCGACCATGCCCTGGTGGTGACGCACGGCAACGGACCGCAGGTGGGGTTGCTCGCCCTCCAGGATGCCTCCATGCCGAACTCGGGGAACTTCTCCCTGGACGTCCTGGGCGCCCAGACCGAGGGGATGATCGGTTATCTGCTGGCTCAGGAGCTTCGCAACGAGGCGCCGGAGGTGAGGGTGGCGACGATCCTCACCCAGGTGGAGGTGGATCCGGCCGATCCGGCCTTCGGCGCCCCCACCAAGCCGGTGGGCCCCGTCTACGACGCGGAGCAGGCGCGGGCCCTCGCCGCCCAGCGCCGATGGGACTTCGCCCCCGACGGTGCGGGCATCCGTCGGGTGGTGCCGTCTCCCGCGCCCCGGCGGGTGCTGGAGATCGACACGATACGCCTCCTGGTGGAGGCGGGGACGGTGGTGATCTGCGCCGGCGGTGGCGGCATTCCGGTGGTGTTCAACGGGTGGGGCCGAGTGCACGGGGTGGAGGCGGTCATCGACAAGGACCGGTCCGCCGCTCTCGTGGCCGAGGAGCTCGGAGCCGACGCGCTCCTCCTCCTCACCGACGTCCGTGCGGTGATGGCGGGGTGGGGCACCCCCGAGGAGCGCGCCCTCGACGTGCTCACCCTCGGGGAAGCGGACTCGGGGGCCTTTCCCGCGGGGTCCATGGGTCCCAAGGTGGAGGCCGCTGCGGCCTTCGTACGGGCGACAGGGGGCATGGCGGCCATCGGAGCTCTGGAGGATGCGGTAGCCATCCTCCGGGGAGACGCCGGTACGCGCATCGTGACGGAGGCGTGATCCGCCGGAAATGAGGCGGAGCCGGGGAACACGGGCGGGAACAGGGCCGAAGTCCCCGACGCGCGGGATCGCGCCGCACGAACGCCTTCTCGACTTGGACCGCGACGCGCGCTTGGCTACCTTGCCGTCGTGTAGCGCGCCTCCCCGCCACGGACCCCCCCGCTGACGCCGAGCGAAGACGCGAGCGAAGATATGATCCGCCTCACCTTCTTGGGTACAGCAGCAGCCCGCCCGACCGTCGGCAGGAACGTGAGCGGCATCGCCGTGCAGCGCGAGGGCGAGCTCATGCTCTTCGACTGCGGCGAGGGGACCCAGCGCCAGATGATGCGCTACGGCACGGGCTTTGCGATCCAGACCATCTTCGTCACGCACCTCCACGCGGATCACTTTCTCGGCATCACGGGGCTGCTGCGCACGATGGGTCTACAGGGACGCTCGGACCCCCTGACGATCTACGGACCCAGAGGCTCGTCGAGGGTGCTTCGGGCGGCGGTGGGTCTGGGAAACGAGCGCACGGCCTTCCCGTGCGAGATCCGGGAGCTCGCGGACGGCGAGGGCGTGGATGGCGACGGGTACCGCGTGGAGGCATTCGGCGTGAACCACGGCGTGCCCGCGGTGGGCTACGCCCTGGTGGAGAGCCCCCGCCTCGGTCGCTTCGACGTGGATCGCGCCCGCGCGCTGGGCATCCCCGAGGGGCCTCTCTTCGGGCGCCTCCACCGCGGGGAGACGGTGGAGGTGGGCGGGCAGGTCGTGAGCCCCGAAGATCTGGTGGGCCCCCCGCGGCCCGGGCGCCTGGTCGTCTACACCGGGGATACCACGCCCTATCCGGGAACGGTGCAGCGCGCGCGGGACGCCGACATCCTCATCCACGAGGCCACCTTCGGCTCGGACGAGGCCGATCGGGCGGGTGAGACCTTCCACAGCACGGCGGCGGAGGCCGCGGCGGTAGCGAGGGAGGCGGGGGTGAAGAGACTGCTGCTGACCCACCTCTCGGCAAGGTACTCGGACCAGCCCGATCCCCTGGAGGAGGAAGCACGGGCGGTGTTCACCGCGAGTCGGGTGGCCTACGACGGCCTCGTCATGGAGATCGCCTACCGCGATGACGCCACGGCGGCTCCCGCCGGAAGCGGTGCCCGGGGAGACGAGGCTCCATGAACCCGCTGCTCCCCCCGACACCTTCCGGTCGCGATGTGCCGGAGGCACCCGAGTCGCGTCTCCGACAGGTCCTCACGGAGGAAGAGCGCGTCGCCCGATGGGAGGTTCGCGCCGCGCAGTATCGGGCGCAGGAGCTCGCGCTGGAGGCGTTCGGCGGACCGGTGCGCATGCATCTCATGGGGATGCGCACCCGGGGCGTGATGCGGGGCCTCCTGGAGATGGGTGTCCCCTTCGAGGATCTGCCGGGTCACCGCGCCCGGGAGGCGCGGTTCCTGGCCGCGGTGGGGGCGGATCCCCTGCTGTCGCGGGTGCCTCTGGTCTACGTCCTGGGTCCGCGCTCCGGCTGAGTGGTCCGACGACGGTGACCGAGGGGGTCGTGAGGATCCGGGTACCCGGAGACAAGTCGCTCACGCAACGTGCGCTGATACTGGCGAGCCTCGCCGAGGGCGAGAGCCGGCTTTCGGGACTGCTCTTCGGAGGAGACGCGGCGTCCACGGCCGGCGCCCTGCGCATGCTGGGCGCGGGCATCGGACCCCTTCCGGCCGATGGGGGCGAGATACGCGTCGAGGGGCTCGGCCTACGGGGCTTCCGGGAACCGGAGGAGGCGCTGGATCTGGGCAACTCCGGGACGGGAGCCCGTCTGCTCCTGGGCGCTCTCGCGGGGAGCGACGTGCGGGCCACCCTCACCGGCGACGCCTCCCTGCGGCGGCGTCCGATGGCTCGCGTCACCGAGCCCCTCTCGCTCATGGGGGCGGGGATGGCCTTCCTGGAGGAGGCCGGGCGGCTGCCGCTGGAGGTGCGCGGGGCCTGTCCGCTGAGCCCCCTGGAGTGGCACAGCCCGGTAGCCAGCGCCCAGGTGAAGAGCGCCCTGCTCCTGGCGGGGCTCACCGGCTCGGCGTTCGTGATCCTCCACGAGCCCCGGCGCTCGAGGGACCACACGGAGAGGCTCTTCACACAGGTCGGCGCCTCGGTGCTCTCCCACCCGGCCCAGGGGGGCTGGCAGGTGGAGCTGCGGGACCCCCCGCAGCGCATCGAGCCGTTGGACTTCCGCGTTCCGGGTGACCCCTCCTCGGCGGCGTTCTTCGCGGCGCTGGCAGCCGGCGGGGGCGCGCGCAAGGGCCTCGTGGTCGAGGGCGTGGGCCTCAACCCCACCCGCACCGCATTTCTGGACGTGCTGCGGCGCATGGGAGCCGAGGTCGGCACGGAGGTCGAGGACCCCGAGGCGGCGGAGCCGGTGGGCACCGTGCGCGTGTCGCCGTCGCCTCTGACGGGGGTGTCGGTGGGCGGAGACGAGGTCCCGGGGCTCATCGACGAGGTCCCCCTGGTGGCCGTCCTGGCCACGCGGGCGGAGGGAGCAACCCGCATCACCGGAGCCCGGGAGCTCAGACACAAGGAGTCGGACCGCATCGCCGCCCTGGTTGAGAACCTCCGCGCCCTGGGGGCGGAGGTGGAGGAGCTCGACGACGGTCTGGTGGTGCAGGGGAGCGCAGGCCCGCTGTCCGGGCGGGTGAGCACCCGCGGGGACCATCGCATCGCCATGGCGTTCGGGGTGCTCGGGGCGCTTCCCGGCAATGACGTGGCGGTGGACGATCCCGACGCGGCGGACGTCAGCTTCCCGGGGTTCTGGGCGCTTCTTCGGAGCGTCACCCGGCAGGAGCGCGCATGAGCGTCGGACGTGGCGGGCCCATCGTCACCGTGGACGGCCCCGCGGGCTCGGGGAAGTCCACCACCGCCCGCGAGGCGGCGCGCCGGTTGGGGTTCCGCCACCTGGACTCCGGTGCCCTCTACCGGGCCCTCACCCTCGCGCTCCTGGACTCCGGCACTCCGCCGGACGCGTGGCCCCGGCTGACCCGCGAGGAGATCGACGCGCTGAACGTGGCGGTCGCCCCCACGCCTTCCGGCTTCGACGTGCGCGTCGCGGGACGGGTGCCCGGGCCGGAGCTCCGCGGGGACGCGGTCACTGCCCAGGTCTCGCAGCTCTCGCGGCTGCCGGCGGTGAGGGCGGCCCTCCTTGGTCTCCAGCGGAGTGCGGGAAGAGAAGGACGCCTCGTGGCAGACGGCCGGGACATGGGCACCGTGGTCTTTCCCGACGCGGAAGTGAAGGTCTTCCTGGTGGCGGACATCACCGAGCGCGCCCGCCGGCGGCTCCTGGAGCGCGGCGTCGCCCGTCCGTCCGACGAGCAGCTGCGCGACGAGGCGGCGGCCATCGAGCTCCGGGACCGGCGGGACAGCACCCGCTCCGAGTCGCCTCTGCGCCGGCCCGAGGGCGCGCTGGTGGTGGACACCACGCACCTCACGGTGGAGGAGCAGGTCGAGGTGGTCGTGCGCGAGGTGCGCCGATCCGGGAGGTCGTAGCCCGGCCCCCGCGCGGGTGAATCAGGTGGTGACGCTGGCTCCGAGCGAGCCCGCGCCCCGCCGGCCTTCGCGTTGACCGATCCCGCGACCCCGGGTAGCTTTACGGTCTCGGGACCGACCCGGTCGGCCCCGGGAGAGTGTTCGCCGAAAGACCAGAGGCGGTGCCCGATGGGTGCGCCCGGCCTTTCCTGCTTCCACCCACGCCCGGACGTTCCGTCCCCGGACCTCCGGCCTTTCGCACCCGCGCTCCCGCGCGGGAGCCGAGACCCATGACAGAGAACACCACTCCGCAAGACGCCGATCTCACCACCGAAGACCTGGCGGACGAGGAAGGTATCGCCATCGACGCCCTCACCGGCGAGGTGACGACCGTCGCCTCCGAGCCCGAGACCGAGCATCCCGAGGGCATCTCCCCCGAGATCTTCCACGATCCCTACGGCGAGGAGCCCCTCGACACCTCCCGCGCGGAGTTCGAGGCGCTGCTCTCGCAGTTCCACGAGGACTTCCAGGACATCCGCGAAGGCGAGATCGTGCTGGCCAAGGTCCTGCGCGTCACCGACACCGCGGTGATCCTCGAGTTCGGCTTCAAGAGCGAGGGCGCCGTCGCCCTCGACGAGTTCAAGGAGCCGCCGGAGGCGGGCCAGGAGGTCGAGGTCCTGCTGGAGAGCCTGGAGGACGACGACGGCGTCGTGGTCCTGTCCAAGAAGAAGGCCGACTTCCTGCGCGTCTGGGAGAAGATCAAAGAAGCCCACGAGGCCGACCGCCCGGTGAAGGGCACGCTCATGCGCAAGATCAAGGGCGGCGTGACCGTCGACCTCATGGGCGTGGACGCCTTCCTGCCGGGCTCGCAGATCGCGCTGCGCCGGGTCCCCAACATCGAGGACCTCATCGGCGAGACGTACAAGTTCAAGATCATCAAGCTCAACAAGCGGCGGCGGAACATCGTCGTGTCCCGGCGCGTGATCCTGGAGGCCGAGCGCGAGAAGAAGCGCGAGACGCTGGTGAAGGAGCTCCTGGTGGGCCAGGTCCGCGAGGGGGTGGTGAAGAACATCACCGACTTCGGCGCCTTCATCGACCTGGGCGGGCTGGACGGTCTGCTCCACATCACCGACATGTCGTGGGGCCGGGTGGGTCATCCCTCGGAGGTGGTGGAGATCGGCAAGGGGCTGGACGTGAAGGTCCTGGACATCGACTGGAACCGCGAGCGCATCTCGCTGGGCCTCAAGCAGCTCCTCCCGTACCCCTGGACGGACATCGACAAGAAGTACCCCGTGGGCTCCCGCGTCCGCGGCAAAGTGGTGTCCATCACCAACTACGGCGCCTTCGTGGAGCTCGAGAAGGGCGTCGAGGGGCTGGTGCACATCTCCGAGATGAGCTGGACACGCAACGTGCGGCACCCGTCGAAGATCGTCTCCATCGGCGAGGAGATCGAAGCGGTGGTCCTGAAGGTGGATCCCGACGACGAGAAGATCTCTCTCGGCATGAAGCAGATCGAGGAGGATCCGTGGCTGGCGCTCCCGGTGAAGTACCCCACCGGGACCAAGCTCACCGGAGTGGTGCGCAACCTGACGTCCTTCGGCGCCTTCGTGGAGATCGAGCCCGGCATCGACGGCCTGGTCCACGTCTCGGACATGAGCTGGACGAAGCGGGTCGAGCACCCGTCCGAGGTCGTGCAGAAGGGCCAGGACGTGGAGGTGATGGTCCTGGACGTGGACGCGCAGAACAAGCGCATTTCGCTGGGCGTCAAGCAGCTCCAGGACGATCCCTGGCCGCAGATCTCCGAGCGCTTCGCTCCGGGCGTCGAGCCCGAGGGTCACGTCGCCCGTGTGCAGGACAAGGGCGTGGTGGTGGACCTGGGCGACGACATCGAGGGCTTCGTGCCGGCCTCGCACTCCGGGGTGGATGACGCCACCCGCCTCATGGAGTACTACGGGGCCGGCGATGCCGTGGACCTCCGGGTCATCGAGTCCGACAGCGCCAACCGGCGCATCGTCCTCGAGGTCACCACCAAGCCCAAGCGGAAATCCCAGGAGGAGATCGACGCCATGCAGGCCGCGCTCCTGGCCGCCGAGGGTGGTGGCAGCCAGGAGGAGGGAGGCGAGGAGGGCACCCGGGAAGCCAAGGCTGCCGAAGAGCCCGCCGCGGACGAGGCGGTTGCCGAGGAGCCTGCCGCCGAGGAGGAGGCTGCCGAGGAGCCCGCCGCGGAGGAGGCGGCTGCCGAAGAGCCCGCCGCGGACGAGGAGGCTGCCGAGGAGCCCGCCGCGGAGGAGGCGGCTGAAGAGGAACCCGCCGCCGAGCAGCCCGTTGCGGCGGCGGCCGAGGAAGGGGACGCCGAGGAGACGGACACGCACGAAGAAGAAGCAGAAGCAGAAGAGGAGGGTGGCGCGGATGAGGGCGTGGCTACCGACGCGGAGGCCGAGGCGGAAAAGGAGGGCTGATGCCCCCTTCCCGCCCTCTCCGGCTGAGGCAGGAACGATGAGCCGATTCCGTCGGATCGCCCGGGCGCTCAGCGTGTCCGGGCGTTTCCTCATCCTGGCCGCACTCCTGGGGGCCTGTCAGCCCGCCGGGCCCAGGCCCGGGGGAACGACCGCCGCGCCGAGTCCCGGAGCCAGTGGAGCCGCGCCGGAAGCTCCCCCGACGGAAGCGGCCGCCCCCGATACGGCCGCTGGCACCCCCACCGCGGCCCTCGACGTGCGCCTGGGGAGCGTGCTGCCCTTGAGCGGATCCCCGGCCTTCCGCGACTACGCGAAGCTCATCGCGGAGGGCGTCGAGGTCGCGGCCGCGTCCTACCTGGGGCCGTCGGCGCAGGTGACCGTGGTGTCCCGCGACGACGCCGGCGATCCCACCGTCGCCGCCAGCCAGGTGCAGGAGCTCGAGGCCGACGGAGCCCTGGGCGCCGTCGGGTTTCTGGAGCAGGGTGATCTCGCCGCCGCCGCGGCCGGTCGGATGGGGGAGCTCGCCCTCATCTCGCCCACCGCGCGGGTGGCCTCGGGGACCGGGGTCTTCTCGCTGTCGGGAGCCGACCCCCGGGCGGCGGCCTCCATGGCCGACTACGCGGCCCAGCAGGGCTTCAAGCGCGTGGCGGTGGTCAACTCGCGCTCCGCGGAGTCCTCTCAGGAGGCCGATGCCTTCGAGGCCGCGCTCCAGACCGACGGAGTCCCGCTGGCGGGCCGATTCGAGTACGACCCGGGCGAGACCAGCTTCGGCGGGCCCCTTAAAGCCGCCCAGCAGGCCCTGAGAGGCGCGGAGATCGACTCGCTGCGGGCCAAGCTCCCCCCGGACGACACCCTTCATGTGAACCCCGATTCCCTTGACCCCGTGGCGCTCTTCCTGCCTCTCTCCCCGGGAGACGTGGAGCTGGTGGCGCCGCAGGTCACCTTCTTCGGGTTGGACACCCTCGGCATCCAGGTCCTCGGCACCTCAGGGTGGACCGATCCCGACGTGCTCAGCAGCATCCCGTTCCGGCACACCGACGGCGTCATCGCCACGATGCCCGTGAGCGCGGGCCCGGGGTCGCCGGGATACGAGCGCTTCAAGAAGGCCTACGAGGAGCACTTCCAGCGCTCCCTCGTCAGCCCTGTGCCCGCGCTGGGGTACGACGCCGCCATCCTGCTTCTGGAGGCGGCCAAGGACGGGGCCCGGACCCCCGCGGAGGTGGCGGCGGCCCTGGAGCACGTGCACGATGTCCAGGGTGCAACCGGAATCCTCTCGGTCGAGGACGGCCGCGTGGTCCGGCGCACCGAGGTGGTGCGCATCGAGCACGGAGCCTTCATCCCCGTCGTCTTCTAGGAGCACCAGCCACCCCGCGGAGTCCGCACCATGTCCATCCACGACAAGCTGAAGCGACTCGAGGACCTGAGACGGGAGTCGGAGCAGGGTGGGGGAGAGAAGCGCATCGCGGCGCAGCACGCCCGGGGCAAGCTCTCCGCACGCGAGCGCATCGAGCTCCTGGTGGACGAGGGCTCCTTCGTCGAGCTCGACCGCTTCGTCACCCACCGCTCCACCGACTTCGGCCTCGACGATCAGAAGATCCTGGGCGACGGCGTGGTGACGGGGTACGCCACCATCCACGGACGCCTGGTCTACCTGTTCAGCCAGGATTTCACCGTGTTCGGCGGCTCCCTTTCGGAGACCCACGCCGAGAAGATCGTGAAGCTCCAGGAGCTCGCCCTCAAGAACGGCGCGCCGCTGGTGGGGCTCAACGACTCCGGCGGAGCCCGGATCCAGGAGGGCGTGGTGAGCCTGGGAGGGTATGCGGACATCTTCCTGCGCAACACGCTGGCCTCGGGGGTCATCCCCCAGATCAGCGTGGTTCTGGGCCCCTGCGCCGGCGGCGCCGTCTACTCGCCGGCCATCACGGACTTCATCTACATGGTGAGGGGTACCAGCTACATGTTCGTCACCGGCCCGAACGTGGTGAAGACGGTGACCCACGAGGACATCGACATGGAGGGGCTGGGCGGGGCGGACGTGCACGCCACGAAGTCCGGCGTCGCGCACTTCGCGTGCGACTCGGAGCCCGAGTGCATGGCCTCCGTGCGGCAGCTCTTCCACTTCCTCCCGCAGAACAACACCGAGCTTCCACCCAGCCTCCCGAGCACCGATCCCTCCGACCGACAGAGCGAGAAGCTACTCGAGGTCGTACCGGATAACCCAAATCGCCCCTATGACATGCGGGATGTCATCGGCGCCGTGGTGGACGACGGCAGCTTCTACGAGGTGCACCGTCAGTTCGCCGGCAACATCCTCGTGGGCTTCGCCCACCTGGGCGGCCACGCGGTGGGCATCGTGGCCAATCAGCCGTCGGTCCTGGCCGGGGTGCTGGACATCGACGCCTCGGACAAGGGGGCCCGCTTCGTGCGCTTCTGCGACGCCTTCAACATCCCCCTCGTGGTGTTCGAGGATGTTCCGGGCTTTCTGCCCGG
Source organism: Gemmatimonadota bacterium (assembly GCA_022340865.1). Classification (GTDB taxonomy): domain Bacteria; phylum Gemmatimonadota; class Gemmatimonadetes; order Longimicrobiales; family Gaopeijiaceae; genus SZUA-318. Next base: position 31,651 of record JAJDNC010000167.1, on the reverse strand, counting down.
CGTGGCCCAAGAGCACGGCGGCATCATTCGCCACGGCGCGAAGCTGCTGTACGCGTTCAGCGAGGCCACCGTCCCCAAGGTCACGGTCATCACCCGCAAGGCGTACGGCGGGGCCTACGATGTCATGAACTCCAAGCATATCCGTGGGGACATGAACCTGGCATGGCCGCAGGCCGAGATCGCGGTCATGGGTCCCAAGGGCGCGGTGGAGATCCTGTTCCGCAAGGAGATCGCCGAGGCCGACAGCCCGGAGGCCGTCACCGAGGCCCACATCCAGGAATACCGCGACCTGCTGGCGCACCCGTACATCGCGGCGGCCCGCGGCTACGTCGACGACGTCATCGATCCCCGCGAGACCCGTCCGCGGCTGATCTCCGCGCTGGACATGCTCCGCAACAAGCGGGACGAGATCCCCCGGAAGAAGCACGGGAACATCCCCCTGTAGCGGATTCCGCTACGACTGTCGCAGGACAACCCGGAGCGGCCGGCGGAGCATCCCATGGGATGGGCAGGCAGAGAAACACCATCCCGTGGAGAGACGAAGATGAAGACGATGGGTCGGAGCCTGAGCGCCCTGGCCGGTGGGGCGCTCCTGGCCGCGATGGTGGCCGCAGCCCCGGCGGGCACGTCGGCGCAGCAGAGTGCCCCCGGATCGCCACGTGCCGACTGCCGGTGCGTGGACAGCAGCGGCAAGGACCTCCCGAACTGCACATGCCTGAGGGTCCCCGGCCCGGGCGACGTCATGGTGGGCGCCTTCGCGCAGCCCGCCGCCCGGGCCCGTCTGGGCATCACGGTGAGCGTCACGCAGGATGCGGCCGACGACGCCGAGGGCGCGGTCGTCCAGTCGGTATTGGAGAACGGGCCCGCGGACTCGGTTGGCATCCGTCGGGGTGACATCATCACCAGCGTGGACGGCAAGAGCCTCTCCGCGAAGCTGGATCCCACCGTGGAGAAGAGCTTCGACAGGAACGAGTCCCTTCCCGTGCAGCGGCTCCTGAGCATCGTCCACGGTCTCGATCCGAACGCCCGGGTGCCGGTGGGATATCTGAGGGACGGCACGGCCCACACGGTGACGGTGCGCACCCGCGACCTGTCCTCCTGGGCAACCGTCGGCTCCCTGCCGGGCCTCGAGGGACGGATCTTCCAGGACCGGATGCACGCCCTGCGCGAGCACCTCGACAGCCTGGGGGAACGGGATCGGCAGTGGCGCATCTTCGTGCCGGGCAAGAACGGGAGGCTGCGGATCTCGAGCGGAGACACCAGCAACGCCTCCTCCTGGCGCTGCCCCGGCAACAGCGACAGCGACCTGGAGATCCTGAGCCGCAGCGACGAGTGCATCGGCGGGCTTCGGCTCATCAAGCTGAATCCCGGGCTCGCGTCGTACTTCAAGACCGATCAGGGCGTGCTCGTGTCCGACGTGGAATCCAACTCCACCACGGGGCTCAGACCCGGCGACGTAATCCTTCGGATCGGCGGTCGCGAGGCCGAGAATCCCGTCCGCGCCCGGCGCATCCTGGCCAGCTACTCCAGCAACGAGCCCATCGACTTCCACATCATCCGCAAGGGGAAGGCCCTGGACGTCAAAGGCCACCTGGGCGGCTGAGGACGGGCGGGGTCCGCGGGCGCGTGAAGTCGGCGCACGGTGGGGCGGGGGCCGCGAGGTCTCCGCCTCTCTTCGTCTTGCCCCGCCCGGGTGCGTCCGCGTTCACCGTCGGGCTCCCCTCCGGCACTCCGGGGTTTCCCGCGTGTGGCGCCCTCTCTAACTTCCGCGCCGCAGCCGGAAGTCACCGCGCCGTCCGAGGTTCGCCCGCCCTGAATCGATGATCCGCTCCCTTCTCATCGCCAACCGCGGCGAGATCGCCGTACGCATCGTGCGCGCTGCCCGTGAGCTAGGCATCCGGTCGGTGGCGGTGTACTCCGAGCCGGACCGCCTCGCCCCCCACGTGCTCGAGGCCGACGCGGCCTACCGCCTGGGCCCGGCCTCCTCCAGCCAGAGCTACCTGAGCGTGGAGCGCCTCCTGGGCGTGGCCCGCGCCGCCGGTGTGGAAGCCGTCCACCCGGGGTACGGCTTCCTGGCCGAGCGCGCCCACTTCGCCGCCGCCGTGCGCGACGCCGGCCTCGTCTTCGTGGGCCCCACGCCGGAGACCATCCAGGCCATGGGCGACAAGACCGAGGCGCGCCGCCGCATGCGCGACGCGGGCGTCCCCATCGTGCCCGGCCTCGTGGATCCCGTGGCCGACGCCGACGCCGCCCTGGCGGCGGCCGAGGAGATCGGGTATCCGGTCCTCCTCAAGGCCGCGGCGGGTGGGGGCGGGAAGGGGATGCGCGTGGTGGTGGAGCCGGAAGAGCTCCCGCGCTCCTTCGACGCCGCCCGCCGGGAGGCGCTGGCGGCCTTCGGCGACGGATCGGTGTACCTGGAGCGGTACCTGGACCGCCCACGTCACGTCGAGATCCAGATCCTCGGGGACACCCAGGGCCACGTCGTGCACCTCGGGGAGCGCGAGTGCTCCATCCAGCGACGGCACCAGAAGCTGGTGGAGGAGTGCCCTTCTCCCGCCCTGACACCGGAGCTGCGCGCCGCCATGGGCCAAGCGGCGGCGCGGGCGGGGGAGGCCGTGGGGTACGTGGGGGCCGGCACGGTGGAGTTCCTGTACCAGGACGGGGCCTTCTTCTTCCTGGAGATGAACACCCGCATCCAGGTCGAGCACCCGGTGACGGAGCTGGTCACCGGGCTGGACCTGGTGGCATGGCAGCTCCGGATCGCGTCCGGGGAGGCCCTCTCCTTCACCCAGGAGGACGTCACCCTCAAGGGACACGCCATCGAGTGCCGCATCACCTCGGAGGATCCCTATCGGGGCTTCCTCCCGTCCACCGGGACGGTGACGCACCTTCAGGTCCCTTCGGGCCCCGGAGTTCGCTGGGACGGAGGCATCCAGGCGGGCTTCGAGGTCTCCCTGCACTACGACCCGCTGCTGGCGAAGCTCATCGTGTACGCCCCCACCCGCGGGGCCGCCATCGCGCGCATGGCGCGGGCACTGGACGAGCTGGTGGTCCGGGGCGTGGACACGAGCGCGCCCTTCCACCGCCGCGTCATGGACGAGCCGGACTTCCGCCAGGGAGCCCTGAGCATCCGCTACGTCGAGGAGCACCCCGACCTGCTGAACGGCGGGGGGGACGAGGAGGTCCTCCGGGCCGCGGCGGTGGCGGCGGCCCTTCTCGAGGACGAGGACCGACAGCGCCACCGAACGCCGCGCATAACCGCCTCGCAGGGGCCTGGATCGACGACGCCCTCGGCGTGGCGGCGGGGCGGCCGACCCTGGACCGACGCGTGAGCGTGGCGGACGCGGTGGCGGCGGGCCAGCGGGTTGTGGTCCACGTGCGGTCCCTGGCGTCCAATGGCGCGGGCGTGGCCGAGCTTCCCGACGGCCGCGTCGTGTTCGTCCACCGCACGGCCCCCGGAGACGACGTGGAGGTCGCCGTGGAGCGGATCCACCGTCGCTGGGCCGCGGGGACGCTGGTGGGGGTGGAAACGTCCAGCTCCCAGCGGGAGACGCCGCCCTGCCCCCTTTACGACTCGTGCGGGGGGTGCACGCTCCAGCACGTCGGCTATGCGACCCAGCTCACGTGGAAGGGCCGCTTCGTCGCCGACGCCCTGGCGCGCATCGGGGGGGTGGACGTGTCCGTTCCCGAGGTGCAGCGGTCCCCGCTGGTGTGGGGGTACCGCAACCGGGTGACGTTCATCCTCCGCCGTCTGCGTGGGGGCAGGGTGGTGGCGGGCTTCCACGCGCTGGAGCGCCCCGACAGAGTGGTGGAGGTGAGAGACGAGTGCCTCCTGGCGGAGAGGCCGATTCTCCAGGCCTGGTCGGGGCTCCGGGAGGCGTGGGGTCGGGCCGCGGAGCGTCTTCCCGCGCCCGGGGATCTGCGCATCACGCTGAGGAGCGTGGACGGGGGTGTGGTGGTGCTCGTGCGTGGGGGCGCGCCGGGGTGGGAGCCCGGCGATCTCCTGGAACGGATCCCCGGATGCCGGGCGCTCTGGCACCAGCCCCAGGGGGGTCCGGCGCTCCTGGTGGCCGGCACCCCCGCCGAGGAGGTGGTGGGTGCCGAGCGCGTGCCGCTGGGGGGCCGGGCCTTCGTGCAGGTGAACCGCGAGGCCGCGGACGAGCTGGGCCGCCACGTCCTCGACCGGGCCCTGGCGGGCGCCGCCGGAACGTTGCGCGCGGTGGACGCCTTCTGCGGCGTCGGCGTGCATGGCCGCGCGCTGGCCCGGGCCGGTTGGCGGGTGCAGGGCATCGAGTCGGACGCCGAGGCCTGCGCGGCGGCCCGGCACGGGGCGCCCGCCGGGTTTTCGGTGGTGGAAGGGCGTGTGGAGGAGCGCCTGAGCGCGTGCCTCCCCGCCGATCTGGTCATCGTGAATCCGCCGCGCACGGGCCTCGACGAGCGAGTTCCCCCCATGCTCGCGGCGGTGCCGGCGCCTCGGCTCATCTACGTCAGCTGCGACCCCGCGACTCTCGCTCGGGACGCCGCACGCCTCGCCGACACGTACGTCCTGGCCGATGTGCGTTGCTTCGACCTCTTCCCCCAGACCGCCCACGTGGAGACCGTGGCCATCTTCACACGGCGAGGAGATCCCGGGGAGAAAGCCTGATGCGCTACCATGTCGCCGTGAGGGAGCGAACCTTCGAGGTGGAGATCGGCGCCGAGGGCGTGACCGTGGACGGCACCCGCGCCGCCGCCGATCTCGCCCACGTGAGCGGCACCGACGTGCACAGCCTGCTGCTCGACGGGGCGTCGTACCGGCTGGTGGCGACGCGCGCCGACGGCGGGGGCTGGGACCTCTACCTGCGCGGCCGCCGCCTCGCCGCGGAGCCCGTGGACGAACGCACCCGGGCCATTCGCGAGATGACCGGCTCCGGCTCGGGGCCGGCAGGTCCGCGGCCGGTGCGTGCCCCCATGCCCGGCCTCGTGGTGAAGGTCGAGGTGGCCGAAGGCGACACGGTGGAGGTGGGTCGGGGACTGGTCATCGTGGAGGCGATGAAGATGGAGAACGAGCTCCGGGCCGAGGCGGCCGGGGTGGTGGCCCGCGTCCACGTGGAGACGGGCCAGGCGGTGGAGAAGGACCAGGTGCTCGTGGACTTCCGCGCCCCGGAGGGCACCGGGAAGGAGGAGGCATGAGCGCCGACCGGCGCTTCCTCACCGACAGCGGGATCCCCACCGCCCGCGTGTACGGTCCGGTGGCTCGGGATCCCTCCCGGACCGACGGCCCCGCGGCGGCGGGGGAGGGGCCGGATGAGCCCGGGGCCTTCCCCTTCACCCGGGGCATTCATCCAGACATGTACCGGGGTCGCGTGTGGACCATGCGCCAGTACGCGGGCTTCGGAACGGCGGAGGAGACCAACGAGCGCTTCCGCTACCTCCTGGAGCGGGGCCAGACCGGGCTCTCGGTAGCCTTCGACCTGCCCACCCAGATGGGCTACGACTCCGATGCTGCCATGGCGGACGGCGAGGTCGGCCGCGTGGGCGTCGCCGTGGACTCGCTGGAGGACATGCGTGTCCTCCTCCGGGAGATCCGCCTGGACGAGGTGTCCACGTCCATGACCATCAACTCCACGGCGGCGATCCTGCTGGCGCTCTACATCGCCGTGGGCGATGAGCAGGGTGTGTCCCGCACCGCCCTCGCGGGCACGGTACAGAACGACGTGCTCAAGGAGTACGTGGCACGGGGCACGTACATCTACCCGGTGGCGCACAGCCTGCGGCTCATCGCCGACATCGTGGCGTTCTGCTCCCGCGAGTTGCCGCGCTGGAACCCGGTGTCCATCTCCGGCTACCACATCCGCGAGGCGGGCTCCACAGCGCCGCAGGAGGTGGCCTTCACGTTCGCGAACGGGCTCGAGTACGTGGAGCGCGCGCTGGCCCGGGGCATCGATCTGGAGACCTTCGCCCCCCGGCTCTCGTTCTTCTTCGCCGCGCACAACGACCTCCTGGAGGAGGTGGCCAAGTTCCGCGCCGCCCGCCGCCTGTGGGCGCACCTCATGCGGGAGCGCTTCGGCGCCTCGGACGCCTCGTCCCGACTGCGCTTCCACACGCAGACCGGCGGCTCCACCCTCACCGCCCAACAGCCGCTGAACAACGTGGTGCGCGTCACCGTGCAGGCGCTGGCGGCGACCCTGGGAGGCACCCAGTCGCTGCACACGAACTCCTACGACGAGGCCCTGGCGCTCCCCACGGAGGAGTCGGCGAAGCTGGCGCTGCGTACCCAGCAGATCATCGCGGCGGAGTCCGGCGTCACCCGGACAGTGGACCCACTGGGGGGATCGTGGTACGTGGAGGCCCTCACCGACGAGATCGAGGCCCGCGCCCGGGAATACCTCGGGCGCATCGACGAGCTCGGCGGAGCCTCGGCGGCACTGGAGTACATGCAGGACGAGATCCACCGGGCGGCGTACCGTTTCCAGCGCGAGATCGAGTCCGGCGAGCGGCCGGTGGTGGGCGTGAACGTGCACACCGAGGAGGAGGGACCGCCGCGCATCGGGCAGCCCGACTACTCGCGGCTGGAGCGCGGCCAGCGTGAGAGGCTCGCCGCTTTGCGCCGCCGCAGGGACGACGCCCCGGTGCGCCGGACCCTCGATGCCGTGCGGGAGGCCGCCCGGGGGGAGACGAACCTCATGCCCCCCATCATCGCCGCGGTGAAGGCCATGGCGACGCTCGGAGAGATCAGCGACGCGCTGCGGTCGGAGTGGGGAACGTACGATCCGTAGTGTGGCGTGGCGCAGTGTACGGTAGTCCGTCAGCGAAGCGTCCGTTAGCTTTTTGGGCTTCAAGGGCTCGACGGCCCGAACCGTTCAATCCTTCATTCACGCTCATGCCCACGTACGAATACCGCTGCCCCCGGGGGCACGAATTCGAGGTGTTCCAGCGCATCTCGGAAGAGCCCGGCGCTACGTGCCCTGAATGTGGGGAGTCCGCCGAGCGGATGATCTCGGCCGGCGCAGGATTCCTCTTCAAGGGCGAGGGCTTCTACATCACCGACCACCGCAGCAAGGAGTACAAGGAGAAGTCCTCGAACGAGAAGGGGAAGGCGACTCCGTCCAAGGAGCCGGCCGCAGCGTCCAGGGACGCACCGAAGAGCTCCGGGAAGGCCGACCCGAAGCCCGCCGCGAAGCCCAAGGACTCGTAGGAGCCTCCGGCCACCATGGCCCTCGAAGCCATCCGGTCCGCCCTGGAGTCGCTCCTGAGGGAGATGGGGGTCGCCGAGCCCGTGGTGGGCCTGGAGCGGCCGCGCGACCCGGACCACGGAGACCTGGCCACCAACGTGGCCATGACCCTGGCGAAGAGCCTGAAGAGGCCTCCGCGCCAGATCGCGGAGGAGATCGCGAACCGCCTCGACCTGGCCGCCGCCGGGGTCTCGGCGGTGGAGGTGGCGGGCCCGGGCTTCCTGAACTTCCGCCTCACGTCGGGGGCGGTGGCGTCGGTGCTGGACGACATCGTCCGGGCCGGGGAGTCGTACGGCCGCGGTGACGCGGGGGGCGGTGAGCGGGTCATGGTGGAGTTCGTGTCCGCCAACCCCACGGGGCCGCTGCACCTGGGGCATGGACGCCAGGCGGCACTGGGCGACGTCATCGCGTCGCTCCTGGACCGCACGGGATGGAAGGTCCATCGGGAGTACTACTACAACGACGCCGGCGCACAGATCGAGAACCTGGCCCGGAGCGTCTGGGCCCGGTATCAAGAGCGCTTCGGCCGCGCGGCGGAGGTCCCCGAGGGGGGCTATCACGGTGCGTACGTCTCGGACATCGCCGAGGCCTTCGCCGCCGAGGTGGGCGAGCGCTGGGTGGGAGACGATTCCGCCGAGGCGCTGGACGCCATGCGCGTGTTCGCCGTGAAGGTCATCCGCGAGGAGCAGGACCGTGACCTGGCCGACTTCCGGGTGCGCTTCGACGAGTACTACCTGGAGTCCTCCCTGTACGTGGACGGTGGCGTGGAGAGGACGGTGCAAGCGCTCCGCGATGCCGGTTTCGTGTACGAGCGTGACGGCGCGGTATGGCTCCGCACCACGGAGTTCGGCGACCAGAAGGACCGGGTGATGATCCGCTCCAACGGAGCGCCCACCTACTTCCTGCCGGACGTGGCGTACCACGTGGGCAAGTGGAATCGCGGGTACCATCGCGTCATCAACGTCCAGGGCTCGGACCACCACGGCACCGTGCCGCGGGTGCGGGCCGGGCTGCAAGCTCTGGGACTTCCCGAAGGGTACCCCGAGTACGTTCTGCACCAGATGGTGCGGGTCGAGCGCGACGGCCGCGAGGTGAAGTTCTCGAAGCGCGCCGGGTCGTACACCACGCTCCGGGAGCTGTACGAGCTGGTGGGTGTGGACGTGGCACGCTACTTCCTGCTCATGCGCAAGCCCGACGCGCATGTGGTCTTCGATCTGGATGTGGCCCTGGACCAATCGGAGAAGAACCCGGTCTACAAGGTGCAATACGCCCACGCGCGCATGTGCTCTATCTTCGCCAAGGCCGGCATGGATCCGGAGGACGTGTCCCCGGGCTCCGCGGGGGGCCGGGACGCCGACCTCTCGCTCCTCTCCCACGACCACGAGCGCGAGCTCATCAAGCGACTGGGGGAGTTCCCGGAGACCGTGGAGCGCGCGGCCGCGCAGGCCGCGCCCCATCTCGTGTGCGACTACCTGGAGCAGACCGCGGGCGCGGCCAACTCGTGGTACCACGCGGGGAATCCCGCGAGGAATCCCGAGCTTGCCGTCCTCACCGACGACCCCGATCTCCGCACCGCGCGTCTCGTCCTCACCCGCGCCGTGCAGATCGTCCTGAACAACGGCCTCACACTCCTGGGCATCGAGGCACCCCGGCGCATGGACCGCGCCGAGGCCGACGAGCCCGCCTGACCCCCGTACCTCGGCACTCCATGTCGATTCTCTGCGTCGGAAGCGTGGCCCTGGACTCGGTGGAAACCCCCTTCGGCAAGGCCGACCGGGTGCTCGGCGGCTCCGCCGTCTTCTTCTCGGCGGCGGCGACTTTCTTCGACCCCGTGCAGATCGTGGGCGTGGTGGGCGACGACTACCCCTTCGACGATCTGGACTTCCTGAAGGGCCGCGGAGCCGACCTGTCGGGGATCGAGCGGAGGAAAGGGGAGAGCTTCTTCTGGGCCGGGCGCTATCACTACGACCTGAACTCCCGGGACACCCTGGAGACGCGTCTGGGCGTCTTCGCCTCCTTCGAGCCGAAGATCCCCGAGGCGTTCCGGTCGGCGCGCTACGTCTTCCTTGGCAACATCGACCCCACCCTCCAGCACCAGGTGCTGGACCAGGTCGAGGCTCCGGAGGTGGTGGCGTGCGACACCATGAACTACTGGATCGAGGGCAACCGGAAGGAGCTCGTGTCCCTTCTCGAGCGGGTGCGCATCCTCATGGTCAACGACGCCGAGGCGCGCCAGCTCGCCGACGAGCCCAACCTGCTGAAGGCGTCGCGCTGGATCCGTGAGAGAGGACCCGAGATCGTGGTGGTGAAGAAGGGCGAGCACGGAGCCATTCTCTTCGCCGACGGATGGGCGTTCTTCGCCCCCGGGTATCCTCTGGAGGTGGTCTTCGATCCCACCGGTGCCGGTGACGCCTTCGCCGGCGGCTTCATGGGCTACCTCGCCTCCACGGGCTCCCTGGCGCCGGAGGACCTCCGCCGCGCCATGGTCTACGGCTCCACCATGGGCTCCTTCGCCGTGGAGGACTTCAGCATCGACCGCTTCCGTGCCCTGGACGCCGAGGAAGTCGCCCGCCGGGTCGAGGAGTTTCGGGAGATGACCGCCTTCCGGACGCGGGAAGAGGTCGCACGGCGTGCCTGACGAGACCCTCAGCTATCGCGACGTCGGGGTGGATCTCGACGCCGCCGACCGCACGAAGCAGCGCCTGAAGGCCCTGGTGGCCGCCACCCGCGACCGCTTCACCTTGTCGGAGCTGGGGCTCTTCGGCGGCCTCTACCAGGTCCCCGACGGGCTGTCGCACCCCGTTCTGGTCTCCTCCGCGGACGGGGTGGGCACGAAGCTCAAGGTCGCCTTCGCCGCCGGCCGCCACGACACCGTGGGCCAGTGCCTCGTGAACCACTGCGTCAACGACATCCTGGTACAGGGCGCCCGGCCGCTCTTCTTCCTGGACTATCTGGCCGCGGGCGGCATGGACGAGGCCGTGGTGGCGGACGTCGTCGGGGGCGTGGCGGCGGCGTGTGCCGCGAACGGGTGTGCTCTGCTCGGCGGCGAGACCGCGCAGATGGCCGACTTCTACGCCCCCGGCGAGTACGATCTGGCGGGCTTCATCGTGGGCGTGGTCGAGCGCGAGCGCATCCTCGACGGCCGGGACATCCTTCCGGGCGATGTCGTGCTGGGGCTGGCATCCAGCGGGCTGCACACCAACGGCTACACCCTGGCCCGGAGCATCGTCTTCGACGTTCTGGGACTCGACGTGCACGACGAGCTCCCGGGGACGGGACGGACCGTCGCGGAGGAGCTGCTCACCGTCCATCGCAGCTACCTGAAGCCCCTCTGGCCCCTTCTGGAGGCGGGCACTTTGCGGGGCCTGGCGCATATCACAGGGGGTGGCATCCCGGGCAACCTGCCTCGAATCCTGCCCGATGGCGTGGGCGCCGTGCTGGACCGTGGCGCCTGGGAGGTGCCACCGGTCTTTCGGGCGCTTCAGGAGGCGGGCAAGGTAGAGCGACAGGAGATGGACCGGGTCTTCAACATGGGAATCGGCATGGTTGTCGTCGTGCGCCCCTCGGACGCCGAGGCAGCGGCCCGGGCCATCGAGGCCGGAGGCGTGGCCGTCCACGTCATCGGCGCCGTGGAGAGCGGCGCCGGAGTCCGATACCGCCGATGACCCCGCACCCCATGCGGGCCCCGTGCGCCGCCCTGGTGGCGTCCATCATGGGCCTCCTGGCTCTGGTGCCGACGGCGAGCGCCCAGAGCGTCGAGGGGCTGACCGCCAAGTGCACGGCCGTGGGCGGGTCGGTGGCGAAGTGCATGGAGCTCGCCATCACGGCGCGTTCCCTGCAGGGCCACGTGGGCCTCATGGCGGGCCTCGGGTCCGAGGTGGCGGGGAGCGCGAGCACCCTCGGACACCGGCTGAAGAGCACCCCGCACGTGTCCGGCGATCTCCGCCTCGCCTTCGCGAACGTGGCGCTTCCCGATCTCTTCGACGCGGGAACCGAGCTTCCGCGGAAGACCACCTTCGTCATCCCCACCCTGGAGGCCGGTGTGGCGGTGGGGGTCTTCGACGGGTTCTCCATCGTCCCCACGGTGGGAGGGGTGCTCTCCCTGGACGCCTTCGGAAGCACCAGCGTGCTCTTCCTCCCATCGGGAGAGGGCTTCGACGGACACGAGGCGGCGCTCACCCTGGGAGTCCGCGTCGGCGTCTTCCGCGAGTCGTTCACCCTGCCGGGCGTCGCGGTGTCGGTGTCCCACCGGAGCTTCGGGACCGTGCGCCTGGGGAGCGCGACGGGGCCGTGGGGAGGCGTCGAGCTGGCACCCAGCGTGACCTCGTTGCGGGCGACCGTGGGGAAGGACCTTCTGGGCGTGGGCGTGCTGGCCGGAGTGGGAAAAGACTGGTACTCGGGCCGCGCCACCCTCCAGCAGAGGGAGGTCACGGGCACCGTCATCTCCGCCACCGACAACAGCTACGACCAGAGCCGCTCCCTGATCTTCGGCGGCCTGTCCCTCAACTTCCTCATCCTCCAGGTCTCCACCGAAGCGGGCTGGGCCCACGGGTTCTCCGCGGTGGCGGGGCAGCAGGGCTCCAACTTCGACCCGGCTGCGGGGACACTCTTCGGGAGCCTGGCGCTGCGCCTGACGTTCTGATGACCGCGCACGTGTCCCAGGCCGACGTCGACCACCTCGAGCGGGCCCGGCAGCTCGCACGCCGGGGGTGGGGCAGGGTCCATCCCAACCCCATGGTGGGGTGCGTGCTGGTGCGCGACGGGCGCGTGGTAGCCGAAGGATACCATCGGGAGTTCGGTGGTCCCCATGCGGAGGTGGTGGCGCTGGAGTCGGCACGTTCCCTGGCGAGGGGTGCCACGGCATACGTCAGCCTCGAGCCGTGCAACCACGAGGGAAAGACGCCGCCGTGCGCCCAGGCCCTGGTGGCCGCGGGTGTCCGCCGGGTGGTGTACGGCGTGGCGGACCCCGGGGTGGAGTCCTCCGGGGGCGCCGATACTCTGCGCCGCGCCGGCGTCGAGGTCACCGGGCCGGTGTGGAGCCCCTTGGAGGGACGTGCCGAGAATCCGGCGTTCTTTCATGCCGCGCACGGGGAGTCGCCGTGGGTGGCCCTGAAGCTCGCCCTCACCCTGGACGGGTGTGTCGCCGCGGCTCCAGGGGTGCGCACCCGCATCACAGGCCAGGAAGCGGAACGCGAGGTTCATCGCCTGCGCTCCGGGTTCGATGCCGTGATGGTGGGCGCAGGGACGGCGCGCATCGACGATCCCCGCCTGACGGTCCGTCTGGCTCCAGCGGGGAGGGTGGTCCCGAGACGCATCGTCCTCGACTCCGAGGGCTCCCTGCCGTCCACGGCCGCGCTCCTGGAGGAGGCCGCCCAGATCCCGGTGCACGTCTTCACGCGAAAGGGCGCGCCGGAGGAGCACGTGGCCCGGTTGGAGGGAGCCGGAGCCCACGTGCATGCGGTCCCCGTGAGCGCGGGCGGGGGAGGAGGCCTCGACCTGGGCGCCGTGCTGGCGGCGTGCCGCGAGATGGGGGTCGGCTCCATCCTGTGCGAGGGAGGCCCCCGGCTGGCCGCCTCGCTCCTCGGGGAGGGGCGCGCGCACCGGCTCTACCTGTTCCTGGCGCCCTTCACGCTGGGCGCGTCGGGGGTGAGGGCCTTCCCGCCCGACGCCGATGCGTTTGATTGGAGGAGCTTCCTGCCCGTTCTTGCTCCCGTCCTCCACGGGCGGGACACGCTGATCGTACTGGACAGGGGGGAGACGCCCTGATGTTCACGGGAATCATCGAGGCCATGGGCCGCGTGGCCCGGACCGCAGACCTGGAGACCACGCGGCGCTTCGTCATCGAGGCGCCGGCGTTCGCCTCGGAGCTCGCCCCGGGGGACTCCGTGGCGGTGGACGGCGCGTGCCTCACGGTCACCGGGACGGAGCCCGAGGGCTTCAGCGTGGACGTCATCGGCACGACGCTGGACCGGACCATCGCGGGACGCTACGCGCCGGACACCCCGGTGAACCTGGAGCGGGCCCTCAAGATGGGGGACAGGCTGGACGGCCATCTCGTGCAGGGACACGTAGATGGCATCGGTCACCTCGAGCAGGTTCGAAAGGATGGGGAGTTCTGGCTCATGGACTTCCGCCTCCCGGTCGACGTCCTCGGGACCACGGTTCTCCACGGCTCCCTGACCCTCAACGGGGTCAGCCTCACGGTGAGCGATTTCGTGGGCGCATCGGGCGTGCGCATCGGCATCATCCCCTTCACGTACCGGCACACGGACCTGGGAAGCCTGGAGGTGGGCGACCCGGTGAACGTGGAAGGAGACCTCATCGGCAAGTACGTGGGCAGGATCCTCTCGGTGCGGGGTTCTCCGGACCCCACCGAGCAGGGGGACCCTTCCGACACGCCACAGGTGGAGGCATGAGCTCCCTCCATTCCAGGGCCGGGCGGAGGGCTCGCATTCCGGGGGCAGGCACGCTCCGATGTGGCGCCGCCGGGACTTTCTTGGCACCCTTCAACATGTCGGGTCGTGGCGCTCCGGTCGCAGGGGCGACGTGCTCCGTCACGGCCCGATCCATGATTCGGAACAGTTCCTGAGGAAGGAATCACACCATGCCCTTCGACCGCGTCGAGGACGCCATCGAGGACATCCGCCAGGGGCGGATGGTGATCGTCGCCGACGATGAGGACCGTGAGAACGAGGGGGACCTGGTCATGGCGGCCGCGGAGGTGACGCCGGAGCACATCAACTTCATGACGATGCACGGCCGGGGCCTCATCTGCGTGACCATGACGCAGGAGCGCGCCGACGAGCTCGACCTCCCGCTCATGACCGAGGCGAACACCGACCCCCAGGGAACGGCGTTCACCATCTCGGTGGACGCGCACCGGCGCTTCGGGGTGACCACCGGCATCAGCGCCCACGACCGCGCCAAGACCGTCCAGGTCGTCCTCGATCCGCGGACGCGGCCCACGGATCTGCGCCGTCCGGGTCACATGATGGCGCTCCGGGCCAAGCCGGGCGGCGTGCTGCGTCGCGTCGGCCAGACCGAGGCCAGCGTGGACCTGGCGCGCCTGGCGGGACTCACGCCCATGGGGGTGATCTGCGAGATCCTGAACCCCGACGGCACCATGGCGCGCCGCCCCCAGCTCGAGGTCTTCGCCGAGGAGCACGGCCTGCGCTTCATCACCGTGGCGCAGCTCGTAGCCTACCGCCTCACCAAGACCCGCCTGGTGCGCCGCGTCGCCGAGGCGGACCTGCCCACGAAGATGGGCGAGTTCAAGGTCATCGGGTACGAGAGCATCGTGGACCAACGGGAGCACCTCGCCCTGGTGAAGGGCGACATCTCGGGGAAGGGGAACGTCCTGGTGCGCATGCACTCCGAGTGCATGACCGGGGACGTGTTCGGGTCGCTGCGCTGCGATTGCGGCGAGCAGCTCGCCGCGGCCATGAGGCGCATCGAGGAGGAGGGGGCGGGCGCGGTGGTCTACCTGCGGCAGGAGGGGCGCGGCATCGGCCTGGGGAACAAGCTCAAGGCCTACGCCCTGCAGGACGAGGGCATGGACACCGTGGAGGCCAACGAGCGGCTGGGCTTCAAGCCCGATCTGCGGGACTACGGGATCGGTGCCCAGATCCTCCTGGACCTGGGCCTCCACTCCATCCGGCTGCTCACCAACAATCCCCGGAAGATCGTCGGCCTGGAGGGGTACGACATCGAGATCACCGGGAGGGAGCCGCTCACCGTCAAGCCGGGCGAGCACAACCACAAGTACCTGGCCACCAAGAAGACGAAGCTGGGGCACATCCTGTGAGCTCCGAGGGAAGCCATGCCGAGCGGTCGAGCGGGTCCGTCGACGCCGCCGGCGTGAGGGTCGCCGTGCTCGTGGCCCGCTTCAACGGGGACGTCACCGAACGCCTCCTGGAGGGTGCGCTGGCGTGCCTGCGCACGCACGGAGCCGCCGAGGGAGACGTGGACGTGTACCGTGTGCCCGGCGCGTGGGAGCTTCCCCAGGCCGCCGCCCGGGTCGTCGAGGCGGGACGCCACGACGCCGTCGTGGCCCTGGGATGTGTGATCCGCGGCGAGACCCCGCACTTCGAGTATGTCAGCGCCGAAGCCAATCGGGGTCTCGGCGCCGTGGCGCGGGGCTCGAAGGCGCCGGTGGCTTTCGGTGTCCTGACCACCGACGACCGGGCCCAGGCCCTGGCCCGGGCCGCCGAGGGCCCCGGCAACAAGGGTTACGAGGCGGCGCTCAGCGCCCTGCAGATGGTGGCCCTCTACCGCGGCCTGGAGACGCGGTGACGGAGAGTAAGGGCCTCGGGAAGCGTGAGCGCATCGACCGGAGCCGAGCCCGCGCGTGGATGCTGCAGATCCACTACCGCTGGGAGGCCTGTGGCCGGGAGGGAACCCTGCGCGAGTCGCTGGCGGCGACAACCGCCACCCGGCGCCTTTCCCCCCGCCGGCTCCCCTACGTGCGCCAGGTCCTCACCCTCCTGGAGGAGAACGCGGAGGCCGTGGACCGCGCCCTGCAGAAGGCGCTGGAGAATTGGCGTCTGGAGCGCCTGTCCACCATCGACCGCGCCATCGTGCGCGTGGCGGCTACGGAGATCCTGTTCGTGGAAGAGGTTCCCCCCAAGGTGTCCATCCAGGAGGCCATCCGGCTGGCGGAGATGTACGGTGGGCCGGACTCCCCCCGCTTCGTGAACGGGGTCCTCGACGCGCTCTACAAGGCGCAGGCCGGTCCCCGGGCGTGAGTCCTGCCGGCGGCGGCGGGCGCTCCCCGTTGCGGATCCTCGTGGTGAACTGGCAGGACCGCGAGAACCCCCAGGCCGGCGGCGCCGAGGCCCATCTCCACGAGATCTTCGGGCGCCTGGCCGGCGCGGGCCACCAGGTCACCCTCCTGGCCTCCGGTTGGGCGGGATGCGCCCCCACCGCCGAGCTGGACGGGATCTCCGTGCACCGCGCCGGCCGACGCTACACGTTCTCCCTGGCGGCCCCGCGATACTACCGGACGCATCTCGCCGCCACACCCTGGGACGTGGTGGTGGAGGATCTCAACAAGGTCCCGCTCTTCACTCCGTGGTGGACACGGGTTCCCGTGGCTCTCGTGGTGCACCACCTGTTCGGCGGCACCGCCTTCCGGGAGGCCTCCCTCCCTCTGGCCACCGCTACCTGGCTGATGGAGCGGCCCGTGCCCCGGGTCTTCCGGCATACGCCGACCGTGGCGGTATCCGAGAGCACCCGGGACGATCTGGCCGCCCGCGGGATGTCGGCGGAGCGCATCGACATCGTGCCCAACGGCATCGACCTGGGGGCGTACCGCCCGGGGCCGGCCGCCCAGCGCTTCGAGATCCCCACCATGCTCTACATGGGCCGGGTGAAGCGCTACAAGCGCGTGGATCTGGTGCTCCGGGCGCTGGACGCTCTCGTGCGCCGCGGCCGCCGGGTGCGATTGCTCGTGGCGGGAAAGGGCGACCACCTCCCGGTGCTGCGGAGGCTGGCGACCCAGCTCGGGGTCACGGACCACGTCGAGTTCCTGGGGTTCGTGTCCGACGCCGAGAAGGCCGACCTCTTCCGGCGGAGCTGGGTGCACGTGCTCACGTCCCCCAAGGAGGGGTGGGGGATCGCCAACATGGAGGCGGCCGCCTGCGGCACCCCCACCGTCGCCAGCGACGCGCCGGGCCTCCGGGATTCGGTGGTGGACGGCCTCACCGGGCTCCTGGTGCCTCACGGGAACGTCGACGCGCTGGCGGACGGGCTGGAGCGCGTCCTGGGCGATCCCGGGCTGCGGGACCGGTTGGGCGCGGGGGCTCGTTCCTTCGCAGAGGGGTATTCATGGGAGACGTCTGCCGAGGCCATGGAGCGCTTCCTGATCCGGGTGGTCGGCGGTTCGTGGCCCGGCTAACTTGATATCACGTACGGTTCCGCTCGATGCCGGAGGCGCAGCTTGAGAGTCCAAGTCGCGGCACGTCACTGTCAGATCCCCGATTCCGTGCGCACCCGAACAGAGGAGCAGATCGCCCGCCTGGCGAAGTATGACCCACGGATCGCCTCTGCGGACGCAATCTATGAGGAAGTAAAGCGGGTCCGGAGCGTCGAGGTCATACTCTCCGTGCACGGCGGTGAGCCCGTCATCGCCCGGGGAGAGGGCGAGGAGTTCCGGAGCGCCCTGGACAAGGTCGTCGACCGCCTGCGGAGCATCCTGCGACGTCAGCGCTCCCAGGCGAGGGACCACCAGGGTCCCCGCGCCGCCGAGCGCATGAGCAGCGAGTAGACCAGCAAGGATAGCCTTCATCCCGTGAGCCCGGACCCCTCCCGCTCCAACTCGCACAGCGGCAAGAGCATCACGATCCAGGAGATCCTGGACGCGAAGAGCGATGCGCTGGGCCTGGAGTTGCTGACACCCGGCGTGTCCCTCGACCGTCGCGCCTTCGACGCGGACGTGTCCGGCCCCGGCCTGGCCTTGTCGGGCTTCACCGACCGTGTCCCGCTGGGACGCATGTGGGTCTTCGGCGAGACCGAGATGACGTACCTGGCTTCCCTTCCCGTCGAGGAAGCGCGGGAGAACCTCGGGGAGCTCTTCGCGTTCGAGATCCCGGCGGTGTTCGTCTCGAAGGGACAGGACGTGCCCGAGTTCTTCCTGGAGGTTGCCCGGAGCCGAGGGGTTCCGGTGATCCTCAGCCACCTCACCACGAAGGACCTCTACCAGCGCGTCAAGCCGTACCTGGAGGAGGTCCTGGCCCCCAGCACGAGCCTGCACGGCTCCCTGGCGGACGTGTACGGAGTGGGTCTGTTGTTCGTGGGCGAGAGCGGCGTGGGCAAGAGCGAGTGCGTCCTCGACCTGGTGGAGCGGGGCCATCGACTGGTCGCCGACGACCTCGTGCTCGTGTCGCGCAGGGGCAACGATGTCCTCATCGGGAGGGGACACGAGCTCCAGCGTCATCACATGGAGATCCGCGGTATCGGCATCATCGACATATCCGCGCTCTTCGGCGTGCGCGCCACCCGCCAGCAGAAGCGCATCGAGGTCGTGGTGCAGCTCGAGCTCTGGAACCAGGACCGCACCTACAGCCGGACCGGCCTCGAACGGGACGAGATCGAGATCCTGGGCGTCCGGCTGCCCCGGGTCACCGTGCCCCTCAACCCCGGCAAGAACATCACGGTGGTCTCCGAGGTCGTGGCCATGAACCACCTCCTGAAGTACTCGGGGATCGACTCCGCGGAGGCCTTCGAGCGCCGCATTCAGGAGCGCATGAAGCCCATCCGCGAGTACCTGGAGCAGGACTATGAGTGACGGCGGCTCCACCACCCGCGGCACCGCAGGGGCGGTGGAGCCTTCCGCCGCCCCGGGGGTTTCGGCGCCTCACGGGGTGCGGGGCCTGGTGGTGGCGCACGGATCCATGGCCGACGGCCTCATCGATGCGGTGCGTCGCATCGCCGGAGGGGTCGCCGACGCCCTGGTGCCCATCTCCAACGAGGGGCGCAGCCCGCAGCAGCTCAAGGCGTCCATTCAGGAGCTGGCCCGTGAAGGGCCCGTGGTGGTCTTCGCCGACCTGCTCTCGGGGAGCTGCGGCATGGCGGCCTTCGCCGGGTGCCGGGAAGCGGACCAGGGTGCCGTCGTGTGCGGGGTGAACTTGCCGGTGCTCCTGGACTTCGTCTTCCATCGTGACCTTCCCATGGAGGAGCTCGTCCCCCGCCTGGTCGAGAAAGGGCGGGACGGTATCCGGGCGCTTCCCCGCGTGGGCTAACCGACCGATGTCCATCGTCCTCTACCGCATCGACGAGCGCCTCATCCACGGGCAGGTGGTCCTCGGGTGGGGCGGGCAGCTCCTGCCGCATCGTTATCTGGTGGTGGACGACGACCTGGCGCTCAGCGAGTGGGAGCAGGACCTGTACCGACTCGGTACGGGAGACTCCGAGATCGTCTTCGCCTCCGTGGAGGCGGCTCGACTCATGCTCCCCGAATGGCGCGAGGACCTGGTACGGTCCATCCTGCTTACACGGGACGTAGCGTCCATGCTGCGGCTGGCACAGGGGGGGCTGCTGCGGGGCGAGAAGGTCAACCTGGGAGGCATCCACCACGGCCCGGGGCGCCTTCAGGTGTTGGCCTATCTGCACCTCACCGAGGACGACATCTCCGGGTTGCGTGCGCTGGAGGAGGAGGGCGTCGAGGTCTCGGCCCGGGACCTCCCCGACGCGCACAAGGTCCCGCTCAAGGCGCTGCTCCCCCAGGGCGCTCGCGACGGCCCCGACGAGTGAGCTGATGGACCTCCTGCCCCTCGCCCTGTTGGGTGGCCTGCTGGCCCTGGACGCCACGTCCGTGGGACAGTTCATGGTGTCCCGTCCGCTGGTGACGGGCGTGCTCACCGGCTGGATCGTGGGCGAACCCACCACCGGTCTCGTCATCGGGGCGCTCCTCGAGCTCTACCTCCTGGTGTCGTTCCCCACCGGAGGATCGCGCTTCCCGGAAGGTCCCACCGCGACGGTGGTGGCGGTGGCGGCCGCATCCGCCACGAACGTCCCGGGCGCGCTCCCTCTCGCGGTGGCGGCGGGGCTCGTCTGGGGGCAGCTGGGAGGTGTGACCATCACCTGGCTGCGGCACCTCAACGGGCGGCTGGTACCGGGTCCGCAGACGCCCAGCCCGGAGCGGGTGACGCGGGCGCATCTCGAGGCCGTGGGCCTGGACTTCCTGCGGGGAACGCTGATCACGGGGCTGGGCATCGTCGGGGCACGGGCGGCGGTCCGTCTGTTGGCACAGGCATGGCCCCTGGACCCGGGGAACTCGCTGGGGCTGCTCCTGGCCGGGGGCGCCGTTTCGGCGGGGATCCTCCTGCGGAGCCTGGGAGGCTTTCGTCGGCGACGTCTCTACTTCATGGCGGGGGTCGCGCTGGGGATCCTCGGAGCACGTTTTCTGTGATGGCCCCACTCTCACGTCGGGCCCTGGCGGCGACCTTCGCACGCTCGTTCCTGATCCAGGGCTCCTGGAACTACCGGACCATGCTCGGTTCGGGCTTCGCCTTCGCCATGCTGCCGGGCCTGCGCCGCCTCTTCCGCGACGATCCCGAGGCGATGGTCGCGTCGGTGCGCCGACATCTGGAGCACTTCAATGCCCACCCGTACCTGTCCGATGTCGCGCTGGGCGCGGCCCTCCGGCTGGAGGCGGACGGCGAGGACGGCGACACGGTGCGCCGTTTCAAGACGGCGCTCCGGGGGCCCCTCGGAGGTCTCGGCGACGCCCTGGTGTGGGCGTCCTGGCTCCCCGCCGTGTCCGTCGCCGCGCTCTCGCTCATCTGGCTGGGCGCCCCGGGCTGGGTGGCGGTGCTGGCCTTCCTGGGCATCTACAACGCGGGGCACATCGGCCTGCGTGCCTGGGGGTTCCGGGCGGGCCTTCAGGAGGGGAGCGGCGTGGGGCGACGCCTCTCGGACGCGTCGCTGGGAGTGTGGACCGAGCGTGTCCGCGCGGCCTCCGCGGGGCTCCTGGGACTCCTCGTCGGCATCGTCCTGGCCGCGGACCACGGGCTCCGCGCGGCCGGGGCTCATTGGGGTGTCCTGGCCATCGTGGCGTTCCTGGCGGGTCTCCTCGTGGGACCTCGCCTGTGGCGCCCCGCGGCGGTGGTCGTGGTGGCGGCCGTGGCCCTTCTGGCAACCTGGGGACTGCTCACATGAGTGGGGAGGATCGATTGGAGCGTGAGGTGCAGATAGTCAACCGCGCGGGGATGCACGCGCGGCCGGCGGCGGAGTTCGTGAAGGTGGCAGGACGCTTCAGCGCCGACATCACGGTGGAGAAGGACGGCCTGGAAGTGAACGGCAAGAGCATCATGGGAGTTCTCATGCTGGCGGCGGAGCAGGGTAGCCGCTTGCGTCTTACGGCTCAGGGCAGCGACGCTCTTCAGGCGCTGGAAGCCCTCGTCACACTGGTGGACGGGGGCTTCGAGGAGGCGTACTGATGCCCCCCTCACCAGGGCGTATGACGCCCAGGGAGTTCTGATGTCCCTCGTCCTCGACGGTGCCCCGGCTTCGGAAGGGATCGTCGCCGGAAAGGTGTTCCTTCTCCACTGGGGAGTCCCGGTGGTTCCCCACAAGACGGTGGAGCCCGCGGAGGTGGACGCCGAGATCGAGCGCTTCCACGAGGCCCGCGAGTGGGCCAAGGAACGCATTCGCGCGGTGCAGGGGGTCACGGAGGAGCGGTTGGGGCAGGTCGAGGCCCGCATCTTCGAGCCGCAGCTCCTCATGCTCGACGACCCCGCCGTCGTGGACGGGGCGGTGCGCTACATCCGGGAGAACCACCTCACCGCCCAGCGCGCATTCGAGTGGCGCATGCTCGAGCTGCAGGCCATGTGGAGCCGGACGTCTCAGCCCATGGTCCTGGACCGGCTCAACGACCTCGAGGATCTGATGATCCGGGTGCTCCACCGCCTCCTGGGGCACCACGACCCGTCCGACCTGGCCCGCGAGCCCAGCGGCGTCATCGTGGTGGCGCGCAACCTCACGCCCAGCCTGACCGTACACCTGAACCCGGAGCACGTACTGGGCGTGGCCACGGACCAGGGCACGCGCACGGCCCACTGGGCCATCCTGGCGCGGTCGCTGGAGATCCCCGCGGTGGTGGGCCTGGGAACCGTCTCGCAGCGTGCACGCGAAGGCCAGGAGGTCATCCTGGACGGCCGCGTAGGACGCGTGATCCTCGATCCCGACGACCGGGAGCGGGCGGCGTACAAGCGGCGCCGGGCCCGCCTCAAGGACTGGGAGGGGGAGATCGCGGTCATCGCCGAGCAGGAGTCGGTCACCCTGGATGGCCAGCCCGTGGCGCTTCGCGCCAACCTCGATCTTCCCGTGGAGGTGGACCAGGCCCGGTCCCACGGGGCCATGGGAATCGGGCTCCTGCGCACCGAGTTCCTCGTGGTGGGCCGCAACACCATGCCCGGGGAGGAGGAGCAGTACGAAGCCTATCGGAAGGTCGCCGAGGCCTTCCCCGAAGGGGCGGTCTACATCCGGACCTTCGACCTGGGGGGCGACAAGTTCCCCATGTTCCTGCACATGCCCCGGGAGGAGAACCCCTTCCTGGGGTGGCGCGCCATCCGCGTGTGCCTGGACGAGCCCGAGCTGTTCCGTACCCAGCTGCGGGCGATCCTGCGGGCCACCGCTCACGGCGACGTGCGCATCATGGTTCCCCTGGTGAACGATGTCGACGAGGTCCGCCAGGTGCGCGCCCTCCTCGAAGAGGAGGAGGAGGGCCTGCGCCGGGACGGGATCCCCTTCAACTCGGGATACAAGCTGGGCGTGATGATCGAGACCCCCGCGGCGGCGCTGGACGCCGCGGAGCTCGTGCGCCATTGCGACTTCTTCTCCATCGGCACCAACGACCTGGTGCAATACACGCTGGCCGTGGATCGCACCAACACGCGCCTCGCCAAGCTGTACAATCCCTTCCATCCCGCGGTGGTACGGCTGCTGCACCAGGTGGCGCGCGTGTCCCGCGCGGCGGGCATCGAGGTGAGCCTGTGCGGCGAGCTCGCAGCCAATCCCCTGGGGACCTTTCTCCTCCTGGGCCTGGATATCATGGCGCTTTCCATGGCGTGGCCGTCACTGCCCGAGATCAAGAAGTTCGTCCGGGACATCCGGATCGAAGACGCTCGGCGGGCCGCCCGGAGCGCATTGGCTGCGCCAACGAGCCAGGACGTCGTCCACTGTCTCGTAGAGGGGATCGGCGACTCGGTGGATCTCACGGTCTTCGCCGGGCGCTGGAGCTTGTCGCTTCCCCAGTGATTGGATAGCCTTTCACCCGCCTCACCGGTGCTACGATCCCCACACATCGAGGGAGTCCCTTGAGCCGCACCCTGTTCACGTCCGAGTCCGTCACGGAGGGCCACCCGGACAAGATCGCCGACCAGATCTCCGACGCCGTCCTCGATCACCTCCTGGCCGAGGACCCCAAATCCCGGGTGGCGTGCGAGACGCTGGTCACCACCGGTGTCGCGATGGTGGCCGGCGAGGTCACCACCACCGGATACGTGGACATTCCCGAGGTGGTGAGGGGCACGCTCCGCCGCATCGGCTATACCAGCGCGAGCTACGGCATCGATGCCGCCACCTGCGCGGTGCTCACGAGCCTGGACCGGCAGTCGCCGGACATCGCCATGGGGGTGGACAGCGGAGGGGCGGGAGACCAGGGCATGATGTTCGGGTACGCCACGGACGAGACGGCGGAGCTCATGCCCGCCCCCATCCTGTTCGCCCACCGGCTCACCCGGCGCCTGGCCGAGATGCGCAAGGACGGCGCGCTCCCGTGGCTCCGTCCCGACGGCAAGGCGCAGGTCACCGTGGAGTACGACGGCGACCGGCCCGTGCGCATCCACACGGTGGTGGTCAGCACCCAGCACGACGAGGACGTGGCCCTGGAAGACCTCAAGGAAGCCGTCCGCACGCACGTGGTCGCACCCGTGCTGCCGGAGGAGCTCTACGACGCCTCGAAGTGCACGCTGCACATCAACCCCACGGGCCGTTTCGTCATCGGTGGGCCCCACGGCGATGCGGGCCTCACGGGCCGCAAGATCATCGTGGACACGTACGGCGGCATGGGGCGGCACGGCGGCGGAGCGTTCAGCGGCAAGGACGCCACCAAGGTGGACCGGTCCGGGGCGTACGCCGCGCGCTGGGCCGCGAAGAACGTGGTGGCGGCCGGATTCGCGCGGCGATGCGAGATCCAGCTCGCCTACGCCATCGGTGTCGAGCGGCCGGTTTCCGTCCACGTGGACACGTTCGGCACGGCGCGCGACGTGCGGGACGACGAGCTCGTGGCGGCGCTGGAGAAGGTCTTCGACTTCCGCCCCCTGGCCATCATCCAGCGACTCGGCCTGCGCAATCCGATCTTCACGCCCACCGCCGCGTACGGGCACTTCGGCCGCACACCCGAGCAGCAGGGGGATGGGGCCCAGGGTCAAGCCGTGTGGCGCTTCCCCTGGGAGCGCACGGACATGGCCGACGACCTGCGCCGTGCCCTCGGCGCCTGAGGGGAGCGACGCCCTCCCTGCCGGGAGAGGAAGAACCCACGGAGGCTTCCGGAGTATTGGTTGGGGATTGTCCGGAGGGGCCGGTGCCCTTCCGTTCGTTCCTCGCGTCGGAGGACTTCATCCGTGCTGGTCGAGGTCAGGGTGCAGAGCCTCGGGTTGGACCGTTCATCGGACACGCCCGTGGTGATTCTCCAGGAGCTCGGAGGCGACCGGGTTCTGCCCATCTGGATCGGGCCGAGCGAGGCCAGCGCTATCGCCATGCACCTGGCGGACATGGAGTTCGCACGACCTCTCACGCACGATCTCGTGGTCTCCGTCCTTAAGGGACTCGGAGGGACCGTGCAGAAGGTGATCATCACACGGGTAGAGAAGAACACCTACTACGCAGAGCTGATCCTCCAGAGGAACGGTGAGGTGATCTCCCTTGACGCTCGACCGTCGGACTCCATCGCCGTGGCGCTCAGGGTGGACGCCCGCATCTTCGCGCGGGAGGATCTCCTGCAGCAGAACTCGATCCAGATCGCGGATGACGAGTCCACGGAATCGCTTCGGGAAGAGGAACCCTCGAAGGTCATGGGCCCCGAGGAGCTCAAGGAGCATCTCCGTCGGCTCAACCCCGAGGACTTTGGGCGGTTCACGCCCTGAAGGTCGCACCATGCGGCGCTGTCTCTTCCCTGTAGCGCTGGTCGCTTCGGGAGTCCTTCTGCTGTGCGCGTCCCCCCTCCAGGGCCAGGTGCTGGCGAAGCCGGTCCTCGACGGCAAGGTCTTCGTCGGTGACTCCGTCCTGCGTCAGGGCAGGGTGGTGCTCCACCACCTCTCCCCGAATACGCAGGGGGAGGTGGACTCGGTGCGCATCGCCAGGGACGGCACGTTCTCCTTCAAGCTGCCCACGGTGCCCGACTCGGCACACTCGGAGATCTACTTCGCCTCCGTCCGGTACGCGGGAATCCTCTACTTCGGCCCGGCGCTGACGATGGCGGTTCAGCTCGACTCGCTGTACGAGATCCACACCTGGGACACGACCATGGTGGCCCCCACGGGTACGCCGCTCACGGTGGAGACGCGCAACATCTTCCTCCAACAGGACAGCGGCCGCTGGGACGTCACGGATCTCTTTCAGATCATCAACGACGGCAAGAAGACCCTGGTGGCGCACCCCGGGGGTCTGGTCTGGCGCTATCCTCTGGCGGCAGGTGCCACCAACGCCGTGATGGCACAGTCGGGGGTCCTCGCCGACGCCGAGAGCTTCAAGGACGGAGACCTGGTGGTGCGCGCTCCCCTGTCGCCGGGAGAGCAGCTGTTCGTGGCCCGCTACCAGGTGCCGGACCCGTATCTCACCCTCCGCCTTCCCGGCCTCACCGAGCAGCTCAACATCCTGGTGCGGGAGCCTGCCCCCCCGCTGAACGCCCCGGGCTTCACCCTCGAGGAGCCCATCCAGATGGACGCCGGTACCACCTACCGACACTATGAGGCCGAGCAGCTGCGCGACGGGGTGGTCCGGCTGACGAAGGCCGCCGCCCCTCGCCCGCCGCCGGTACGCTGGTACGCGGTGATCCTGTCGCTGCTGCTGGCCGGCGTGGCCTTGTGGGCGTTGAGGAAAGGGGCCGCACGTGGGCTGCCCAGACCCGCGCGCAGCGCCAACACCCGCCAGGCCCTGCTCATGGAGGTCGCGGAGCTCGACGAGGCCTTCGAAGCCCGGAAAGCGCCCTCGCCGGAGGAGCGTAAGGCGTACGAGGTGCGGCGGCGGGAGCTGCTCCGACGCCTCCGCGCCCTGGGGTAGGATGGCGCCGGTCAGCACCTCCGCGGTGCTTCTCCGAGCCCACCCGTACGGTGAGACCAGTCGCGTGCTCCGTTTCCTCACCGAGGACCACGGACTCCTGGGCGTCATGGCCAAGGGGGTACGGGGCGAGGGGGGCAGGGGCGTCACGGCGGTCTCCACGTTCGCGTCCGGGGTCCTCACGGTGTACGTGAAGCCCCAGCGCGAGCTGCAGACCATGAAGGACTTCGCGTGCACGCGCCTCCGGGGAGGGCTGGGAGCCAGCCTCCTCCGTTTTGCGGGAGCGTCCACCGTGGCGGAGCTGGTGCTGGCACACGCGGAGTCCGACCCGAATCCGACTCTCTTCCATGCCATGGAAGCCGCCCTCGACCGATTGGAGGAGGCATCCGAGGCCGTGGCCGCCGCCGCCCTGGCAGGCGTGTGGGGCATCGTCGAGGCTCTGGGCTTCGCACCGCAGCTCGAGGCCTGCATCCGGTGCGGAGAGCGGCTGGGAGAGGACGAGGTGGGACGCTTCGAGGCGGCGGCGGGTGGCATCCTCTGCGCGCGGTGCGGCGAAGGCTCTCAGTCGCCCCGGGTGGGTCCCATCGCTCGAAGCCAGCTGCAGGCGCTGCTGGAGGGCCGCCTCGACGCACCCATCACGTTCCCGCGGCGACACCTCGCCCTGGTCTCGGACTTCGTGGCCTATCACGTGGCCAGCCGACCTCTCCGCTCGCTGCGCTTCCTCGGCGACGTGCTCCCGCCGGACCCGGAGGAGTGAGGGGGTGGCGCGGGCGATCCTGGGAACGGCCGGGCACATCGACCATGGCAAGACGGCGTTGGTGCGCACCCTCACCGGCGTGGACACGGACCGTCTCCCGGAAGAGCAGGCCCGGGGCATCACCATCGACCTGGGCTTCGCCGAGCTGGCACGGGAGGGGCACACGCCGTTCGGCGTCGTGGACGTACCGGGACACGAGGCGTTCGTCCGGACCATGGTGGCGGGAGCCACCGGCATGGACGTGGTGCTGCTGGTGGTGGCCGCCGACGAGAGCGTGATGCCGCAAACCCGCGAGCACCTCGACATCGTGGAGCTCCTGGCCGTGCCGGAGGTGGTGGTCGCCCTCACGAAGTGCGACGCCGTGGACGACGAATGGATCGCCCTCGTCACCGAGGACGTGCGGACCCTCCTGGCCGGGACCGCCTACGCAGGCGCACCCGTCGTCCCCACGTCCGCCGTCACGGGGCAGGGCATCGAGGCGCTCCTGACGGAGCTCGACGGCGCTGCCGGCAGGGCGCGTCGCCGTGCCGTGGACGACCTCACCCGACTGCCCGTGGACCGGGCGTTCACCGTGCAGGGCACCGGCACGGTGGTGACCGGAACGCTCTGGTCCGGCTCGGTGGCCCCCGGAGAGCGTGTCCGGCTCCTGCCCGGCGGCCTCGGGGCGCGGGTGCGCGGTGTCCAGGTACACGGTCACGACGTGCCCCGGGCCGAGGCGGGTGTCCGTGTCGCCCTGGCGCTGGCGGGCGTGGGTCGGGAGCTGGCGGCGCGCGGGCTCGCCGTCGTGAAGGAGGACGGCTGGAGGGAGACCTGGATGCTCACGGCACGCGTGCGCGTCCTCGAAGACGCCCCCCGGGGGATCGAGCACAACCAGCGCGTGCGCGTCCATCTCGCGACCGCGGAGGTTCTCGCCCGGTGTGCGCTCCTTCAGGGAAGGCCGGTGGGGCCGGGCGAGACCGGTTGGGTACAGCTCCGCCTGGAGGCGCCCACGGTGGCGCGGGCACGCGACCGCCTCGTCCTGCGGTCGTACTCGCCGCTCGTCACCCTGGGAGGTGGAGAGGTGGCCGAGCCTTGTCCATCGAAACGGAGGTCGCTGGGAGACGACGACCTCGCGGCCCTGGCACGCGTGCTGGACGGGTCGCCGACGGACGCTCTTCGGGGGGTCCTCGATCTGGCCGGGTGGGAGGGGGTGCCGGCGGCGGAGCTCCCCGTGCGTTGCGGCGCCACCCCCTCGCAGGTGGCCGCTTCCCGCCGGCAGCCCGACGGCGGCGTCACGGCTGGCGGCAGGGCGTTCGCCCCCGCCGTCGTCGCCCGCGCGGAGGCCCGCGTGGCCGAGGCCCTGGACGAAGCGCACCGGCGGGAGCCTCTGCGTCCGGTGGTGTCCCTGGATCGGCTCCGCGCTGCGGTCCCGGCCTGGGCCCCGGCGGTGCTCGCGGACGTGGCGGTCCACCGCCTGGCGGAGGCCGGCACTCTGGAGCTCGCCGACGGAGGCGCCCGCAGCCCGGGCTTCGTGCCGGTTCCATCTCCGGATCAGGAGGAGGCATGCGGCCGCCTGGCGGCGCTATACGCCGCTTCCGGGCTCGCCCCCCCGACGGTGGCGGAGCTGCCTGCCGAGCTGCGCGGCCGTGTCGACCTCCCGGAGATCCTCCGGTACATGGAAGGGCGGGGGGTCCTCCACACCCTCGCCGAGGGGCTGTTCATCGACGCGACGGCGCTCCGGCAGGCGGGCGAGGCGGTGAGCACCAACCTCGCCGGGCGGTCCGGCCTCGGCCCCGCCGACTTCCGGGAGGTGCTCCCGGTCTCCAGGAAGCACCTCATCCCCCTTCTCCTCCACCTGGACGGGGTGGGCATCACCGTCCGCAGGGGGGAGGGCAGGGACGTGCCCCCCGCACCGCCGACAGATGTGGCGGAGCCGTGACGTCTCCGGCAACCAAATGACGCCCTTGAGCGTCTACTGTAGTAGAAGGTCCGAGAAGCCGCGGCTTTCAAGCCTTTTCGCTTGACCCCCGGACTCACTTTCGAGTATCATGGGGCGAGCGCGCGGCGCTTGGTGCGGTTCGCTTCCGGGAGTGCTATTCGATCATTTGCTACGGCACAGGTATGGCTGTGCGGAGGTCCTGATGAGGCGCATGTGGGGCGTCTTGTCCGTCCTCCTCCTCACGTTTGGCGCGTCGGTCACCCTTTCTGCCCAGGAGCCGGGGAAGCCGGCGACGTCGGGGCGGACGAACGGGTTCCAGCTCGAACAGAACTATCCAAATCCGTTCAATCCGGAGACGAAGATCCCCTTCGTGCTTGGAGAGGGGCTCTTCGCTTCCGGGCGTCCTGTCGTTGTGACCCTGCGCATCTTCAACCTGCTCCAGCAGATGGTGGCCATCCCCGTCGCCCTGAACCACCCCGCCGGTGAAGGGGTGAAGCTCAAGCAGCTGGAGTACACCCAACCGGGGCGCTACGAGGCGTTCTGGGACGGAAAGGACATCAATGGCCGTCCGGTCGCGTCGGGGATCTACTTCATGCAGCTCACTGTCAACGGCGTGAGCCAGTACAAGAGGATGTACGTGCTCAAATAGCCCGGGCTTGCGGGCCTGGTCCATAATGGGTCTACGACGAGAGGGGCGCCCGGCATGACGGGCGCCCCTCCTCGCACTCACCCCACGAAACGCGGGCGTTTCGCGCGGGCCCCGAGTGGTTGCGTGGATCGCTTCGGCCGGAGCTACGGAGCCTTCCGGTCCAGCAGGGAGAGGAACTCCTCCGGCGCGTCGATGTCCAGAAGCAGCTCCGGCACCTCCGGGTCCTTGGCGAACTGGGCGATCTTGCCCAGAACCGGCAGGTACTGGTTCGACACCTCCAGGGGAGGAGCCACGATGAGGAAGAAGTTGTGGACCGGGGCTCCGTCGATGGCGTTGAAATCGACGCCAGTCGGTTTACGGCCGTACGCCAGGCGCAGGCGGTTGACCACGAGCGAACGGCAGTGGGGAATGGCGATCCCCTTGCCGATGCCTGTGGACCCGAGGTTCTCGCGGCGCTTCAGGGTCTTGAACAGGATGGCTTCGGACTTCTCGTCGAGGCCGAGGAGGGCGACCAACTCCTTGAGAAGGTCGTCCTTCGTCTCGCCCTCGAGTTCGAGCTTCACGACGTCCGCCGTGAAGAGCTCTCTGAGCCGCATTCTATTGCCTCCGAAGATCGCTTCGGTTCGATACAAAGGGTCGGTGGTCGAGCGGTCTATGTTAACATCCGGGACGCCGGGACCCCAACACCGCGGTTCCGGGCGCCGGCCCCGGTCCCTAGGTTCATGGCATGACCAGCGTGCTCGAACTCCTGCGGGGTGACCGGACACCCCTCTACCTGGCGCCGCAGGCGGGCGTCAGCGAGTCGCCGTTCCGCCGTCTGTGCCGGCGCTTCGGCGCGGACGTCGTGGTGAGCGAGTTCGTGAGCGCGGCCGGCATCGTCATGGGGTCCAGGCGCTCCCGGGATTACCTCCGCTTCGACGAGGCCGAGCGCCCCATCGGCGTCCAGATCTTCGGCGCCGATCCCTCTCAGATGGCGGAGGCCGCCGCCCTGGTGACGGACGTCTACGGCCCCGATTTCGTGGACATCAACTTCGGGTGCCCGGCGAAGAAGGTGGTGAAGAGGAATGGAGGCTCGGGGTGCCTCCGGGACCTCGACCTAGTCGAGCGGATCATTCGCGCGGTACGCGCGGCCACGTCGGCGCCCACCACCGTGAAGATCCGGAGCGGATACGATGAGATCACCCGTGACCCGGTGGGGATCGCGCTGCGCTGCCAGGACGCCGGAGCGGCGGCGCTCTGCCTCCACCCGCGGACCCGGACCGACTTCTACTCCGGTGAGGCACGCTGGGAGGAGATCGCCGCGGTGGTGGACGCGCTGGAGATCCCCGTCATCGGCAACGGCGATGTCAGCACCGGCGCGGACGCGGCGCGCATGCGGGACGAGACGGGCTGTGCAGCGGTCATGATCGCCCGGGGCTCGCACGGCAATCCGTGGATCTTCGCTCAGGCCCGCGCGGCGCTGGATGGGCTCCCCAGTCCTCCGACACCCGGCGTGGAGGAACGCTTCGAGATCTGTCTGGAGCACGCCCGCAACGCCATCGCCTTCGAACGGGATCCCGCCCGTGCCGTCATCGACTTCCGTAAGCACCTGGGCTGGTACACGAAGGGGCTTCCCGACGGGCGTCGTCTGCGTACCGAGCTCTTCCACGTGACGGAGCTCAGGGATGTCGAGCGGATTCTGGAGGGATACCTGGCGGAACGGCGGGCGGTGTCGCCGGCCTGAGAGCGCGCGCGGGGGAGCGGTCCGTGGACCTCGACCCCATCCCCTGGGTAGCTTTCAGATGACGGTTGTTTGACAGACCCACCCGTCACCGGGGGCGTCACGGTTTCGACGTGTTTGGTGAGCGTGGAGGAGCGTGCCGAGGTCCCGGACCTCGAAAATCCCCGGGAACTTTCGATAGCTGCCAACTCAAACCTGGCGCTGGCCGCGTAAACTTACCGGCCCGTTTCACGGGTTGCCCGTCCGAGGCGGTCCGTGAAGCGTCGACGAGTCGGACTGGCCTGCCGCTGTCGCTGCCGCGGCGGTAGGTGAGATCTCCGGTAGCTGGCCCCGAAGCGGTTGACCACTGACCGCCAGGGGTGAGAGCCAATAGTGGTCTACGCACGTAGCGCCTCCACAGGATCCATCCGCGGACGCGGGTTCGACTCCCGCCGCCTCCACTCAGCATGCCTCCAGGCTCTTCACGGGCCTGGAGGCATTGCGTTTCCAGACGCTGAGGGGGCGGCGGGAGGCGGACACGCCGGGACTCGCGGAGCGTGGACCGTCAGCGGGCTTGGTGCCGAGGAGCAGAGCCGCTCTCGTCAGACCTGCGCGCCGACCGACGAGACAACGTCCC
>JAJDNC010000165.1 GCA_022340865.1 Gemmatimonadota bacterium | reverse complement strand
CGGGAGGTGACCCTGGGCGCCATCTACGCGGCGCTGGACCGCGCCCAGCGGAAGGGCCTCGCCGACTCCTGGCTGGGCGAGCCCACCGCGACGCGCGGAGGCCGCGCGAAGCGCCACTACGCGGTGACACCACAAGGAGAGAAGGCGCTGCGGGAGAGCCGACGGATTCGCGAGCTCCTGTGGTCGGCCGAGGGGGCCGCGCGGTCGTGAGCCCACAGGCGGGGCTGCCCCGGCCCCTGGTCTGGCTCCTGGGTCGAGTCCTTCCCCGCGGACGTCGGGAGGACATCCTGGGGGACCTCGAGGCCTCGCTCCGCGAACGCGAGGCTCGACTGGGCCGGGGACCCGCCCGACGCCACCTGTGGCGGGAGCTCGGAGCGCTGCTGGTGTGGCGCCTGAGCGGCGGCGCGCGACCCTCCCCCGCCCCGTCCACGGGTGCCGGGGAGATCGGCCGAGCCACGGCGGACCACCCGCAGATACCGAGCGGACGAGGAGGGCGGCGGGGAAGATGGGGACGCGACGTGCTGCAGGACATGCGCTTCGCCGTGAGGACCCTGGCTCGCAAACCTGGATTCGCCCTCACCGCCGTGCTCGTCCTGGCCCTGGGCATCGGCGCGCCCACCACCGTGCTCACGCTGGTTAACCGCATCTTCTTCTGGCACCCATCCGACGTCGCGCAGCCCGATCGATTGGTGCGCATATGGCGCTCTTGGGCCCCCGGCCAGGGCGGCGGCTCGCTGGGCAACCCGGACTACGAGTACTACCGGGACCACGTCTCCACCCTGTCCGGTCTGGCCGCGTGGGGAGGTGCCCGGTCGGTCGTGCTCTCCACCGACGCTGCGGCCGTCGGGCAGGTCCGGACGGGGTTCGTCTCCGACAACTACTTCCACGTCCTCGGCACGTCCATGGCCCTCGGCCGCGGCTTCGTGCCCGACGAGAACCGGGATCCCGGCACGCATCCCGTCGCGGTGCTTTCCTATGGGCTCTGGCGCCGCGCCTTCGGCGCCGAGCCTCGTATCCTGGGTCGCACGGTCCTCCTCAACGGGCGCCGCTTCACCGTGGTGGGGGTCGCACCCGAGGGGTTCTCGGGCCTGAGTCCCACGGAACGAGCTCCCGACCTGTGGCTCCCGCTGGCGATGTTCGGGACCCTCGCGCGTCTGCCCACCGAGAGCTGGTGGACGCGCATGCCCCACAACCGGATGAGCTGGCTGTCCGTGGTGGGGCGCCTCGCCCCCGGCGTCACATTCCAGGCGGCGCAGGCCAACCTCAGCGCCCTCTCCGACGCGAACGCCTACGAGGGCAAGCCCGAGGGCGAGGGCGTTCTGGTGTCGCGCCAGTATCTGTACAACCCGAGCTTCGCCGCGAGCCTCACCGCGTTGAGCCGCATGCTTCTGGGCGCGGTGGCCCTGGTTCTCCTCATCGCCGTGGCCAACGTCGCCGTGCTCCTCCTCTCCCGTGCCACGACCCGGAGCCGGGAGATGGGGATCCGGGTGGCGGTGGGCGCCGGCCGAGGCAGGCTCGTTCGCCAGCTCCTCGCCGAGAGCCTGGTTCTCGCCCTGGCCGGCGGCGCCGCGGGCGTGGCCTGCGCCTATGCCCTCTCCAACGCCGCCGGCTCGCTCCTCCCCTACAGCTTCGTGGACACGTTCACACCGGAGCCACGTGTCCTGCTGGCGGCCCTGGTCCTCACGCTGCTCACGGCTCTCCTCGCCGGTCTCGTGCCCGCCGTGCATGTGGCGCGATCCGACGTGGCCGCGTCCGTGGACGGCACCCGTGTGGTGGGTGGCCGCGGTCGAGGGCGCGACGTCCTGGTCGTTGGCCAGGTCGCCCTCTCCCTGGTGCTCGTGGCCGGTGCGATGCTGTTCGCCCGGAGCTTCTGGAGCGCACGCACGCAGGATATCGGCTTCCGCACGGACCATACGCTGGCCCTGGGTGTCGACCTGCGCACCCGCGGTTACTCAACCGACGAGGCCCTCGCGTTCATCCCCCGTGCCCTCCAGCGACTGCGTGCCCTTCCGGGCGTGACCGCGGCGGCGACCACGGAGATGATCCCGTTCCAGGGCGACTGGTCCAACGACGTCACGCCACCGCCTGGCGCGGCGACCCCGGCCGGCGACAGCACCGTCGTGGTGGGACGCAACACCGTGGCGGCGGGGTACTTCCGGCTCATGGGCATACCCGTCGTCCGCGGCCGGGCGCTGGGTCCCGAGGACGCCGCCGGCACCGCGCCCGCCGTAGTGGTGAACCAGACCCTCGCCCGGCTCTTCTGGCCCGGCCAGGACCCCGTTGGCAAGACACTCGACGGCATCGGTGACACCGGGTACACAGTGGTCGGCGTGGTCCGCGACGCGACGTACTACGAGCTCGGAGAGCAGCCCGCCACGCAGGCCTATACGTCGGTCCTCCAGGTCTATCAGCCGGACGTCCACTTCCTCGTGCGGACCTCCGGCCCCGCGGCCGACGTGGCACCCGCCGCCGAGGCGGCGCTCCGGGAGATCGATCCGACGCTGGCCTTCGGATCGGTGACCACCCTCGCCTCGGTGTTCGACGAGGTCACGGCCCGGTATCGCGTGAGCGCGGTCCTGGTAGGCCTCTTCGGTGCCCTGGCCCTCCTGCTGGCCGCCGCCGGTCTCTATGGCGTCGTGTCGTTCTTCGTCACGAGAAGGACCCGCGAGATCGGCGTCCGCATGGCCCTGGGCGCCGGGCGCGGCCGCGTGGCGGCCGGCGTGCTGGGGCTGGGCCTGCGCCTCGCCGCGGTGGGGGTGGCTCTCGGGCTCGCCGGGGCCCTCTTGCTCCGCCGCTTGGTGGCGACGCTCCTCTACGGCGTGCGCCCCGGCGACCCGTGGGCCCTGGCGGGAGCGTGCCTCGTCTTGCTGGCGGTCACCGCGCTGGCCTCCCTCTCCCCCGCCCGCCGGGCCACGCGCATCGATCCCATGGACGCGATCCGCACCGACTGAAACGGGCCGGGCGCCAACGTCCAAACGGTAGAGGACCGGCCGGCGCCAGGCGTCACGTCGGGGGATCCGTCACCGCGATCGACGGGCCCTGCCTCCCCCTACTGTCCCTCGGGCGATTCGTCCTTGGGCTTCCGGTGGCCGGCCCACAGCACGACCGCGACCACCCCCACGCACAGCACCAGGGCGACGATGGATGCGGGATCGTGAGGCACGTTCGCGAGGATCATCTTCAGGGAGAAGTTCGACGGCTGTGTGCTCTTGGACTGCTGGATCAGGGCGAGGGACGTGACGAGCGTGCTCATGACAGGTGACTCCTTCGTTCGTTCATGGACAGGCGGACGCCGGCATGGCGACCGCGGGCAGCTTCAGGCCGAACGGGGGGGAGCCGTGGGAGGGTGGGCCCTGCGTCCCAGCGCGGCGAGAGCGCAGGGAGGTGGCGGCGGCGCGCGGGTCCGCCAGGGCGTGAGGGAACGTGCGTCCTCGCTGCACTCCTGCCACGATGCACGGAGCGTCTCGACGGAGGCGACCTCCGACAGCGCGTCGCCGTTCACCTCCAGGGCCGGCGCGTCCATCAACAGGGTGTGGGCCGCCGCCAACGTCGTGCCGGGCGTGGCCGTCACGACCGCCGGTGGAGCCGGGTCCGCCGCAGGCACCGATGCCTGCGTCCCGGCGAGCCCCAGCAGAGCCGCCAGAGCCAATGTCGACGAAACCAGCAAACCTGCGCGCATGGTTCGGAGACTAGCGTCCGCGACCGTCGGATTCCAGCCCCATGCCCTTCCCTGTAGCTTCCTTGCATGCGCCGTCCCGCCGTCGTAGCACTCTCCGCTCTCGTCCCGCTGTTGCTGTCCGGTGGCCCCGCCACGGCCCAGAGCCTCCGCGAGCTCACCGCGACCCCCGAACAGACGGCCACCCTCTTCCTGCGTGCCCTGCGCGCGATCCGGTGGCACACCGTCGCCCAGCTCCTCCACCCCGAGACGCTCTCACGCTTCCGCGAGATCGTCACCACCCTCTGCGACGCCGACACAACGGGCGCCATGCGTCGCTATTTCACGGGCACCGCCGATATCCGGGCCTACGACTCGCTGGACGACGCCACGATCTTCGAGCGTGCCGTGGGCAGGACCATCGACGACCTCCCGGGGCTCATGCATGCCCTCTACGACCACGACGACCGCATTCTGGGCCACGTCATGGAGGGAAAGGACACCGCGCACGTCGTGTATCGGACCGTGGAGCGGCTCAGCGGCGCGGTGCCGCAGGTGCTGGTGGTGCAGCTGGCGCGTACCCCCGGAGGATGGCGCGTCCTCTGGGTCAGCGACCTCGCGGTCATCGAGGAGGCCCTGAGGGGGGTGCGCCGCGCCATCAAGCCGGGCACATCCGGCGTCGGCGACGGCGCCGGTGGCGGCGGTGGGGCACAGGGGAGCGCGGAGCCGGCGGGAACAGTGGAGCCGCCTCGGCCGTACGCAAGACGTAGGGTCGTCAACGGACGGGAGGCGCAGTCATGGGTGCGTGGGAGCGCAGAGAGGACGCGAAGAACCTCACTCTGATCGCGGTCTCGGGGGTCCTCGGAGCGCTGCTGACGGGTGCGCTCTTCATCGGACGCGACATGTCGGCGCACCGGAACTTCCAAAACTTCAGGGCCATGCACTCCCCGCGATACGCCGGCACGATGTACCGCTTCGAGCCCAGCGCCCCACCCACCAGCGCCGGCCCCATCTATGGACGTGTGCGCACGGTCGACGGCCGTGAGATCACGGGGTTCATCCGCTGGGACCGGAACGAGGGGAGCTGGACCGACATCCTGGACGCCGCGAAGGTGACGTGGCACGGACGCGAGACCGTCTCCGGCGTCCGCTTCGGTCAGATCCGGGCCATCCAGGTGCAGGGCCCGCACTACGGCCTCCTCACGCTCCGCTCCGGGCAGCATGTGGAGATGGCCGGCGTCACCAGCGACCTGGGCGAAGACGTGCGCGGCATCGTGGTCACTGAGCCTGACGGCAGACGGACCGAGCTCTGCTGGGACGAGGTGGACTTCGTGGAGTTCCTGCGCGCACCGCAGGGTGTGCGCCTACCCGCTGCCCGGCTCTACGGGACGCTCACCACCCGCTCGGGCCAGACGTTCACCGGGCGCATCGGGTGGAACATGGACGACATCTCCACATCGGACTTCCTGGGGAGCGGCGGCCCCGGCAGCCGGCAGAGAGTCTCCTTCGGAGCCATCCGGCGCATCGTGCGCGACGGCCCGGATGCCGCGCGTGTCGTGCTGCGCTCCGGGGAGCAGGTTACGCTCCGCGGCACGCCCGACGTCGGGAGCGCCAACGACGGCATCACGGTGTCCGACCCGGCCCTCGGCCAGGTGAAGGTGGACTGGCGCGATTTCGACAACGTGACGTTCTCCGCGCCCCCACGGGATGCTCGTGCCGTCACCTTCGACGGCGGTCGCCCCATCACCGGCACCGTACTCACCGACAGCGGCGAGGCGCTCACGGGCACGGTGCGGTGGGACCATGACGAGGCCTCCACGTGGGAGATGCTGAACGGCTCCGCCGCCGGCGCCGACTTCGAGGTGGAGTTCGGCCAGATCGCGCGAATCCGCAAAGCCGGTCGCGGGGCCACCGTGACGTTGAAGGACGGACGCTCCTTCGAGCTGTCCGGCTCCAACGACGTCGACGGAGGGAACCGCGGCATCCTGGTGAACACGGGGAGCGAGGTCCGCAGGGTTTCCTGGAGCGCCTTCAAGGAGTTGCGCCTCGACGATTGACGGCGCCCTCCGGGGGCGATCCGCCTGAAGCCCGCGTCGGGGGCAGGGAGCCCCGCCCGGTCCCACGGATCGGACGGGGCGCGTGCGTCACGCCTCCGCCAGCACCTTTCCTTCCGTCACCACCCACTCGTCGAGCGTGGTGGTGGGCGCGCCCAGGAGGCGGTTCGCCGCGGCCGGGTCGCCAGGCTCCCCCACCCGCTCGAAGTAGCCCATGAGCTCCGCGGCGCCGCGGAGCTTCCGGTTTCGTTTGAGGAACGAGATGATCTTCGCCTGACGCGTCGACATCACCATCGCCTCCCCCGCATCGGGGTCGAGGGCGCGGGCGTAGCGCTCCACGGCCTCCTTGACCGTCATCGCCTCCGGTCCATGGATATGGAAGCACTGTCCGGCAGCGGCCTCCAGGCGGTACGCCGCCGACACCATGCGGCCCATGTCGTCGGCAGCGAAGAAGTGGTAGGGCGTCCTCAGGTGCCCGACGACCATGGGCCGGCCCGTGCGCACGAAGTTCCAGAGCTGCTCCATGGGCCAGGTGGGCCGGAAGATCGTCCAGGGGATGCCGCACGTCCGGAGAGCGGTCTCGGCGGCGAGCTTGGCGGCTACCATGGGAAACCACGCGTTCTCCTCACGGACCGTGGTCCCGGACACGTAGCCGACACGCTTCACTCCCAGGCGGGGGGCCATCCCGGTGACGTCCGTGGCGCTCTCCAGATCCACCTCTCCACCCACCGAGACGTGCACGGCCTCACACCCCTCCATGGCCCGCTCCAGGGTCTTGAGGTGACCGACGTGGCCTGCCACCACGTCCACGGAGCGGCCGAAGATCTCACGGGCCTTCACGGGGTTGCGGGCGAACAGGCGCACGTCGAAGCCGTCCGCAAGGAGATGGCGGACCGCGGGCGCCCCCAGCATGCCCGTTCCGCCGAGGACCAGGATCCTGCTCATGGCAGCCTCCACCGTCTGTCGCCGATCGAGGCCCAGCATCCTGGTCAACAGAATACACGCGCGGCCCGCCGCGCAAGGTGGCGCGCAAGCCCGGCGGGCGTGGGGGGCGCCTACGGGCGCGCCACCCGTCCTCGTCCGTGGGTGGCGTCCGCCACCGCCCGGCTGAAGGCGTCCACGTCGGGCCCGGCCACCGCGCACCGGTAGCGGACCTCGGCGCCGTACTCCTCGGCCTCCACCACCACGTCCATGTCGCCCATGATCCGCTGGAGCGCGTCCACGTCGGCGTACCCCACGGTGACGTTCAGCGCCACACGCTCGACGCGCTCCTCCGTGGGCAGGTCCTCCAGGGCGAGCTTCACGCCCCCCGAGTAGGCGCGCGTCAGCCCGCCGGTGCCGAGCTTCACCCCCCCGAACCAGCGCGTGCACACCGCGACGACCTCGCCGACGTCCGAGTGCAGCAGCGTGGTGAGCATGGGTCTGCCCGCGGTGCCGTGGGGCTCGCCGGCGTCGCTCATGCCGACGTGGGTGGTGCTCCCCGGCGGGCCCGCGACGAAGGCCCAGCAGTGGTGGGTGGCGTCGGGGAGCTCGTCGCGCACGCGCTGGATGAAGGCGTGCGCCGCGTCGGCGTCGGGGGCATGGGCCAGGGTGGTGACGAAGCGGCTCCGGCGGACGACCTCCTGGACCCGGTGGACGCGCGCGGGAATCCGGTACCGGCCGGGAGCGCTCACCTCGGCCCGGGGAGACCGCCGTTTCCGCCGTGGCTCCCGCGAACGGGGGCGGCGTGCCGCGCCGTCGGCACCGTCGTTCCTACCCCGCCATGCGGTCGAGAAACTCCCGCTCCGCCTGGGTCAGGCTCTCGGGTCCCCCGCTCTCCGCCTTCGCCAGGAGCCGCTCCACCTCCTCGCGGTTGAGCTGATGCAGCCCCGCCACCGAGATGGTCCGCCACCGGCTCAGAGCCGTCCGGTCCGACGACTTCGCCGTGGGCGTGGGGCTCATGGCGCGCTGGAAGGCCCGCCGGCCGGCGCCCCGGTGCCAGTCGAGCCACTTGACGTAGACGAACCCGAAGGCGAGCCCCCCTAGGTGGGCGAAGTGGGCGATCCCCCGAGCTTCGCCCGACATCCCCAGGTACAGCGTCCCCGCCGCAAAGAGCACCACCAGGAGCCACGCCTCCATGGGGATGACGAAGAAGAGCAGCAGCTTCTCCCGGGGCCAGTACATGGCGAACGCGAGGACCACCCCCAGGATCGCCCCGGAGGCTCCGACCACGCCCGCCTGGGGTGCGAAGAGGAAGCTGAACAGCGCCCCGCCCAGCCCCGACACGAAGTACAGCCCGAGGAAGTGCTTCCCCCCCAGGCGATCCTCCACGCGTGGGCCCAGGAAGACCAGCCCCAGCATGTTGAAGAAGATGTGCGCCATGGAGGCGTGCACGAACATGTACGTCACGATCGTCCATGGTCGGTAGACGATCCACGCGGGATACAGCGCCAGCGCGAGCTCGACCCGGGGGTTCGTCGCCGTGACCAGGAACACCGCCACGTTGGCGATGAGCAGCGTCCTTACCCACTTCGTCATCGGAAACATGATGTCGCCACTACCCCCCTTCCCGCGCCGTCGGTCCCGGGGACCGCCGCTCCGCGGGCGCCGTCAGCTCGCGGCCCCGGTGCGCAGAACGATGACCTTGACGTCATCGCCCGCCAGCTTCTTCAGCCAGGCGATGAGCTCCGGGAGCTTCTCCTTGGGCTCCACGCCGTCCCGACCCGAGATGTGACGCGCCATGTGCAGCTCCCGCCCGTTCTGCGAGTACTGGGAGTCGTAGGTGCCGAAGTCGCTGACGGCGTGCACGTTCGACGGCAGCTCCGCCTTCCATCCCTCGGGCAGCGTGACCGTCACCTCGGAGTTGATCGTCACCGGCCCCACGACGGCGCTCACGTCGATGGGATAGCGCCGCGTGCTCAGCTCCTTCTCCAGCCGCGTCACCAAAGACGCGTTCCCTGCGGCCGCCAGCGGGATGGGGAACACGTAGCTGGTGCTGTCGTTCCTGCGTGCGGCCCGCTCCGCGTCGATCTTCACCTCGACCTTCGGCACGGCCTTCAGGTCCCGGCCGTCGAAGATGGACAGGGAGTCCCCGGTGGCGCCGTTGATGACGCTGCCGGCCAGCGCGTCCCTGAGGCGCTCCCGCTCCTTCTCCGAGAACTGCTGCGCGAGAGCGCTCCGGAGGCGGTACTGCAGGTTCCCCAGATCCTCCTCGGTGTACCGCCCCGTGAACGACCCGTCCGGGTGCATCTCCCCGGTGAGCGTCGAGCTCCGCACGTTCTCGGCCGCGGTGGTCTCCGGAAACGTCACCTGCTCCACCGAGCCGTCGTCGAAGACCACCAGGCCGAAGCCACCCTGGTAGCTCGGTGAGATCTGGCCGAAGGGCACGAGCTCCGCGGTGAGGTCCAGGAACGTCCACTTCCCGTTCCTGCGCAGCGCGGCGATCTCGTGGTCGAACTGCCGCACCGAGGGGACGCTCCTCTCCACCTCGCCGTCGCTGTTCAGGAGCACGGGGTACGCCTCGAAGCCCATCTTGCGTGCGAGCGCAACGAAGAGGGTCGCCTTGTCCTTGCAGTCTCCGGAGCGCGTGCGCACCACGTCGGCGGGCATCCTGGGCTGGTAGCCGCCTTCTCCCAGCGAGATGGAGATGTACCGGAAGTCCTGGGCGATCCAGCGGTAGAGGGCCTCGATCTTCTCTTCCGGCGTCTTGGCGTCGGCGGTGGCTTCCCGCGCGGCCTGCATCACCGAGTCGTCCACGGCGTATCGACCCTTCGCCAGCCCCGCGTACCAGTGGCCCACGTCGGCCCAGGTGTCGGGGCCGGAGTTGCTGAACCACTGGAGGAAGTCCGCCGAGTCCGCCTCGGCGAAGATCTCCGGCTCGATGTACTTCAGGTCCGCCGTGGACCACTCCCGCACCACGCGACCGTTCGCGTGGGTCACCCGGGGAACGACCTCGAGGTGGTGCTCCGCGCTGCGCAGCTTATACCCTTCCGGCACGTCCACGATGTAGCGCGATCGCATTACGGTGCCACCGGTGTTGATCCTCCAGCTGGCGAAGAAGTCCCGGGGCATCACCGGCTTGATAGTCTTGATGGTGTAGCTGTAGTCGACGATGGTGCCCGGCGCGACGCCTCCCAGGGACACACGCACGCGCTTCATGTCCGTGTAGACGGGGCTCTGCTCCGGAACGGGCACGTCGGACACCGACTGGTGGATGGGCTCCGCCGACACCACGGTGCCGTCGGGGCGCACCACCTTCGCCCAGTTCAGCTGGAAGCTCTGCCGCCGTCCGTCGTAGCCGAAGGTCTCCTCGGCCCATGCGTCGATGCCGTCACGATTGAGGATCTGCGCCACCTGGCGATAGGTCACCGAACCCGTGCCGTCGGTCTGCTGCACGACGATGCCGTCGTCGAGGAGCAGCACCGAGCTCTCCTCCGGGTGGTCCGCCGGGTTCACGGCGAGAGCGTAGATCGT
Organism: Gemmatimonadota bacterium; assembly: GCA_022340865.1. Taxonomy (GTDB): domain Bacteria; phylum Gemmatimonadota; class Gemmatimonadetes; order Longimicrobiales; family Gaopeijiaceae; genus SZUA-318. Next base: position 36,505 of record JAJDNC010000165.1, on the reverse strand, counting down.
GTCCGCATTGACGGACGGGTCCCCGTTGGGTCCCACGACCGGCGCCTGGCCGGCCAGCGGCGAGGCGACCATGAGGGGCAGGAGAAGCAGATGTGCGCGTCGCATCCGTTGTGCCGTGTTGTGATCTGGGAGGTGAGCCGGCCGCCGGCCGACGGTCGCCTGAACTACGATCATCAAACCTAGCAGGGAGGGGGCCTCGGGGCTCCCCCCCGGCCCACTCTCCTCTTGTGGTGAGCCGCCGTCTTCGAGACTCTTGAGTCCGCGCGTCCGTGTACGCCCGTGCATCCCGCTCCCGGGAGAATACATCGACGATGAAGCAAGCCGAAGAGCCCCCGCGCGAGTCCTCGGGCTGGACCATCCAGGACTCCGCCGAGCTGTACGGTCTGGCCAACTGGGGTGGGGGGTACTTCGGAGTGTCGGACGAGGGCACCGTGGAGGTGTATCCCGACGGGAATCTCTCCCGGAAGATCGACCTCCTGGAGGTGGTGGAGGGTCTCGAGGCGCGCGACCTCTATCCCCCCGTGATGATTCGCTTCTCCGGGATCCTGGCCCACCGCATGGCCCAGCTCCGGCGAGCCTTCGACGAGGCCATCGCGGAAGGCGGGTACGCGGGGAAGTACACCTGCGTCTACCCCATCAAGGTCAACCAGCAGCGCTACATCTGCGAGGAGATCCGTGACCTCGGCCGGACGCTGGGCTTCGGCCTGGAGGCGGGCTCGAAGCCCGAGCTCCTGGCCGGCCTCGCCCTCACCGAGGGACTGTCCGAGATGCCGTTCATCTGCAACGGCTTCAAGGACGCGGAGTTCATCGAGACCGCCATCCTCGCCGCCAAGATGGGGCGCAACATCATCCCGGTCGTGGAGCAGACCCAGGAGCTCGGGCTGCTGATCCGGTCCGCCCGCAACCACAACGTGACGCCGCGCTTCGGCATCCGCGCCAAGCTCGCGTCCGGCGGAATCGGCCGGTGGGCCGACTCGGTGGGCTTCCGCGGCAAGTTCGGCCTCTCGGTGAGCCAGATCCTCTCGTCGGTGGACTGGCTCCGGGACGAGGGGCTCCTGGACGGGCTCCGCCTGCTGCACTGCCACATCGGCTCGCAGATCTTCGACATCCGCACGTTCAAGTACGCCGTGAGCGAGCTCGCGCACATCTACGTGGAGCTCGTGAAGCTGGGCGCGCCCCTGGGCATGCTGGACCTGGGTGGAGGGCTTGGGGTGGACTACGACGGCTCCGGCTCGGCGACCCAATCGTCGATGAACTACACGCTGGAGCAGTACGCCACCGACGTGGTCTACCGGGTCAAGTCCATCTGCGACGACGCGGGGGTGCCCCATCCGGACCTCATCACCGAATCGGGGCGGGCCCTGGTGGCGCACTCCGGGGTGCTGGTCTTCCAGGTGTTGGGGAGCCGGGTCTTTCCCGAGACGCCCGACGGCGACCTCGTGAGCCGCGCCCTCGCAGAGGTTCCCGAGGACGAGGTGCCGCAGCCCCTCCTCGACATGGTGGACGCCTACCAGCGTCTGGAGGGGGGCGATCCCATCGAGACGTATCACGACGCCGAGCACGCGCTGAACGAGGCCATGAGCCTGTTCAACCTCGGCTACATGAGCATCACCGCCCGCGCGGCCATCGAGGAGCTGTACTGGGCCATCGGCAACCGCGTGGCGCGGGATCATCGCGAGGAGCTCCCGGAGGAGCTGTACGACCTCCCGGACCGCCTGGGCGACATCTACTTCTCGAACTTCAGCCTCTTCCAGTCGCTCATCGACGCGTGGGGCATCGATCAGGTCTTTCCCATCATCCCCATCCACCGTCTGGATGAGCGGCCTACACGCCGCGCCATCCTCGCCGACGTCACCTGCGACTCCGACGGTCGCGTGGACCGTTTTCCCGGCAACGGCGAGCCCCAGAACACGCTGGCGCTGCATGCGCTTCGCAACGGGGGAGGCAACGGCGGCCCCGCAGGCGAGCACGAGCCGTACTACCTGGCCGTCTTCCTCACGGGTGCGTACCAGGAGACGCTGGGCGACCTGCACAACCTCTTCGGCGACACCCACGCCGTGCACGTCGTGATGACCGAGGACGGGGACTGGCATCTGGACGAGGTGGTGGAGGGCGACACCGTGCGCGAGGTTCTGCAGTTCGTGCAGTTCGACCCCGACGCCATGCGTCGCTCCCTGCGCAGGGAGATCGAGGCGGCGTTGGCCGCGAAGAGCCTCACGCTCCAGGAGGCGGTGAGCATGCGCCGCTTCCTGGACCAGGGGATCGACGGCTACACGTACCTGGAGTAGCGTCCGGCGGGGCCGCGCCCCGTCGTCCCGACACGCGTCGCCGCGGACTTCCCTTCCGCGCTCGGGGACGCCGGATGGGCCTCAGTTCCGGGACTTCCCCGCCACGTACGGCAGATCCTTCGATCCCCAGTCCTGCCAGGACCCGTCGTAGAGCTTGGGTTGGAAGCCCAGCAGGCGAGCCACGAAGTAGTCGAAGCTGGCTCGGACCCCCGTCCGGCAGTACACCACCACGGTGGACCCGGGAGGGGCGCCCGAGGCGTCCACCAGCGAGTCCAGCTCCTTCCGGGACCGCAGAAGCGGCAGCTTCGGGCTCTCCACCAGCTTCTGCCAGTCGAGGTCGTAGGCGCCTGGAATGTGCCCGGCGTGCAGGTCTCCCCCCGACCCCCCGCTCTCGCCGGCGTACTCCGCCTCCGAGCGCGCATCCAGGATCGTCAGGTGCGGGTCGTGGAGCCGGCTCAGGAGCCAGTCCGCGTCCACCACGACGCCACTGCGGGGGTGCAGGGTGAGCGTCCCCGGGCTGACCGGAGGCGCCTCCGTGGAAACGGGACGTCCCTCCTGCCGCCACTCCGCCAGGCCGCCGTCCAGCACGGAGGCGCGGCCCCCGATGCCCATGACATCCAGCGTCACCCACGCCCGGGCCGCGATGAGCGGGCTGCTGCCGTACACCACGATGCGTTCGCCGTCGTAGGCGCCCGCGGCCTCCAGGGCCGAGTCCACGGCCGCCGGAGCGCGCATCTCCGCGCCCACGGGGGGGTCGCCCTTCCACATGAGGCCGCTCATGTCCAGATAGTGCGCGCCGGGGATGTGGCCCTCGTCGTACGGCCCCTTCTGGGTCTCCGCATCCAGGACGACGACGCCCGGATCCTCCAGGTGCGCCGCCACCCAGGCGGCGCTCACCAGCATCCCGGGAGGGCTCTGCGCCACCGACGTGAGGGGAGGGGCGACGAGGACGGCCGCGAGGGCGGCGAGGGCGAGACGTGACGGCGACGTGGGCACGGTGGGCTCCAGGACAGGTTCTCGAAAAGCCGCCGCCCCGGTCCATTCGGCCGGGGCGGCAAGCACATTCCGCAGGCCGGGCCTCGACGCCCGGCTCGAGCGGCTATCTCAGGTCAATTCCAGTCGGGACGGTGGGGATGCTTGTGCCCGAGGACGTCGTCGTCGTCCTCCTCCTCCTCCCAGTCCTCCCAGTCGTCCTCCCCCTCGTCGTCGTCCTCGTCGTCGTCCTCGTCGTCGTCCCAGTCGTCTTCGTCCCAGTCCTCCTCCTCGTCGCCCCAGTCTTCGTCGGCGTCCTCGTTCTCGTTGTCATCCTCGTCGTCGTAGGCGAGGACCTGAGTCGTGAGGACGTCATCCTCGAACCAGCCCGACCGGATCATCTTCCTGATCTCCTCGTGGAAAAAATGTCGGTTCATCCCGCCCCGTTTCGGAACGCCCGGGCACTTGGCGCGAAAGTAATGGGGGCTCTTGGGATGTCAACAAAAAAAGACCGGGGTAATCCACACCCGCGATCGTTACGGGACCGGCCCCCGCTCCGGCAACTGATAAAGGGTACGAAGCTCCAGCTGAAATGTGACGTGATCGATCCCCCGCGCCTTCATCCTGGCCTGGATCTCCTCCAGCACGCGGGTGTGGTCCGAGGGCGAGTCGATGACCCCGTGAGCGGACAGCGCGACGAACCCGCTGGTGAGGGTCCACACGTGTACGTCGTGGACCTGCTCGAGGCCGGTGATGCTCGACAGCTCCTCCACCACCTCGCTGACGTCGATGTACGAGGGCGCCGCCTCCAGCAGAACCTCGGTGGCCTCCCGCATCAGCTTCCAGGCGCTGAACAGGATGAGCATGGCGACGATGACGGACACGATGGGGTCTGCCGGCGTCCACCCCGTGAGCAGGATCACGGCGCCCGCCCCGACGGCGCCGAGGGAGCCCAGGAGGTCGCCGAGGATGTGCAGGTAGGCGCCCTTCAGGTTCAGGTTGCCGTGGGCGCCGCCGTGGAGCAGAGCGGCCCCCGCCAGATTCACGCCGAGCCCCAGCGCCCCGATGCCCACCATGACCACCCCGTCCACGGCCCCGGGGGCGCGGATCCGGAGCCAGGCCTCCCGGATGATGAGCCCGGAGATCACGAGGAGGGCGGCGCCGTTCACCAGGGCGGCCAGGATCTCCAGCCGGACGTATCCGTACGTCTTCTCCACGTTGGCGGGGCGCTGCGCCATGCGCATCGCGAACAGCGAGAGGCCCAGCGCCGCGGCGTCCGTGAGCATGTGCCCCGCGTCGGCCAGCAGGGTGAGGGAGCCGGCGAGGACTCCGCCCACGGCCTCCGTCACCATGAACGCGGCCGTGATGGCCAACACCCACTTCAGGCGCCCGGCCTCGGCTTCGCGGACCACCAGCCCGTGGCGGTGCACGCGCCGGTGATCCCGGTCGTGGGCCGGTCCGGGTCCCTGCTCTTCGCTATGGGTCACGCGGCTTCTCCTTCCGTGGGGGCGCGGCCCGAGCCCGTATCGTGCTCCAAGATGGCGATGCGGTCGACCCCCGGACTATCCCATCGGCCCCCGATCCCTAAGTTACGGCTTTGGCTCGGTGCCCCCCCTTGCCGCACTGAACCCCGGACCCATGACCTCCCAAGACAATCCACTCCTCGCCGACGCCTATCGGATACCCTTCCATCGGATCCGCGCCGAGCACGTGGAGCCGGGCATCCGTCAGGCCCTGACGGAGGCGCAGCGGGAAATCGACGACCTGGCCGCCGACGAGGCGCCTCCCACGTGGGAGAACACCATCGACAGGCTGGACGCCGCAGTGGAGCGCCTGGGGCGCCGTGTCGTACCGGCCTCACACCTCGTCTCGGTGGCCGAGACGCCGGAGCTGCGCGAGGCGTACAATGCGGTGCTGCCCGAGATGTCCGCCTTCTGGTCCAGGCTGCCGCTGAACGAGGCCCTGTGGAGGCGTGTGAAGGCGTTCGGGGACACCCCCGGCGCGAAGGCCCTCCAGGGGCTGAAGCGCCGCCACCTGGACAAGACCATGCAGGAGTTCCGCCGTGCCGGGGCGGACCTCCCGGTAGCCGCCAAGCAGCGGCTCGAGGCGCTGCGCGTCGAGCTGGACCAGCTCACTCAGCGTTTCAGCGAGAACGTCCTCGACGCCACCGCTGCCTACGAGCTGCACATCGAGGACGATGCCCGCCTGGCGGGCGTTCCGGAGCCTGCCCGACGGCGAGCGCGGGCAAAGGCCGAGGAGAAGGGGCTCGAGGGGTTCCTGCTCACCCTCGACTACCCGTCGGTGGAGCCCATCCTCAAGTACTGCGACGACAGGGCCCTGCGCCGCCAGATCCATACGGCCTACGCGCTGCGCTGCCGCGACGGCGAGTACGACAACCGGGCGCTGGTGGCCCGCATCCTCGTGCTCCGTGACGAGCTCGCGCACATCCTCGGCTACGACGGCTTTCCCGACTACACGCTCGAGGACCGTATGGCCAAGACCGGTGCCCGGGCCACGGAGTTCGAGGAGGAGATGCGCGCCCGGACCCGGCCGTACTGGGAGCGCGACCTGCGGGAGCTCCAGGTCCATGCCGCCAGGCTCGGCGTCGACACGCTGCAGCCCTGGGACGTGGCCTACGTCATGGAGAAGCTCCGCAAGGAGCGCTTCGACATCGACGACGAGGCGCTGCGACCCTACTTCCCCCTGGACCAGGTCCTGGAGGGTCTCTTCGAGGTGGTGCGCCGCACCTTCGGATTCCACGTCCGGGAGCGGACCATCGACGAGGTCTGGCATCCCGACGTCCGCTTCTACGAGATCTTCGACGAGGACGGCGTCAACGTGGGAGCGTTCTACTCCGACTGGTTCCCGCGCAAGGAGAAGCGTCAGGGGGCCTGGATGAACGACTTCATCACCGGAGGCCCGAAGGACGAAGGCTTCGCCCCGCATCTGGGCGTCATCTGCGGGAACTTCACGCCTCCCGAGGGCGAGGCCCAGCCACTCCTCACGCACCGGGAGGTGGAGACCACCTTCCACGAGTTCGGCCACCTCCTGCACCACTGCACGTCGCGGGTGGAGATCCAGGGACGTGCGGGCATCCGGGTGGCCTGGGACTGGGTCGAGCTCCCCAGCCAGATCATGGAGAACTGGTGCTGGGAGCGGGAGGCGCTGGGCCTGTTCGCCCGCCACCACGAGACCGGCGAGGCGTTTCCCGACGAGCTCTTCCAGCGGATGGTGGCCGCCCGCCGATTCATGGGGGGGTGGGCCCAGATGCGTCAGCTCTCCTTCGGCACCCTGGATCTGGCACTGCATGAAGAGCTGGCACCGCGCCTCCGTGCCTCCGCGTCCGCCTCGGACGACCCGCGCGCCGAAGCGGCTCCCGGCACCGGCGACGACCCGCCTCCCACCACCGAGGTGGATCGTGCGCTCGGCGACGAGGTCATGGCCTACGCCCGCAGGTGCTTCATGGAGTTCACGCCGTCCGAGGTGTTCGCGGAGCAGCACCCGCTGACCTCGTTCACGCACCTGTTCTCCGGCGGGTACGCTGCCGGCTACTACAGCTATCTGTGGTCGGAGGTGCTGGACGCGGACGTGTTCACGCGATTCCGGCGCGAAGGGATCTTCAACCGGGAGACCGGGCGCGCATACGTGGACGCCATCCTGTCGCGCGGCGACTCCGACGATCCCGAGCGGCTCTTCCGCCGGTTCATGGGACGGGACCCCGACCCCACGGCCCTGCTGGAGCGGAACCTCGGACCCGCACCGGACTGACGGAAACCCCCTGCCCCCCGGTTCGGTACACTATGGAGTGGACTGAAGAAGCCACGGTCTTCTCGAACCTGCGAGACACCATGCGCACGCAGCTCTACACAACGCTCATCGCCACCGCCATGGTCACGGGCATCGCCGGTTGCGGACCCTCGACCGTCGCATACGGCGATCGTACCACGGTCGTGGCAGCCATGAGCCCCGCCATCTGGAACAAGGTGAGCGACACCGTCTATGCGGCCCTGGAGCCGACCATCTACACGGTGAGAGAGGAGAAGACGTTCACCGTCGCCTACCAGGACCCCACACAGCCCGGATGGGACAACCTGCAGCACCGCGTGCACGTCCTGGCCGTGGGCACCGGCAAGGAGCCCTGGATGCAGGCCGCTGTGAAGAAGCTGAAGACCCCCATCGACGGTCCCGGCCTGTATACGACGCAGGACGTCTGGGCGCTCGGCCAGGAGGTCACCATGGTGATCCTGTCCGCTCCCGACTCCGTCGACCAGTTCGTAAGGCTCCTCCCGGAGATCCACACGACGCTGGATACGCAGTACCGGCAGTGGGCCCACCAGCGTATGTACATGTCCGGCGTGGATACGGCCCTGGCCGACACGCTCATGGCCAGGGCCCGCTTCTCGCTGACGCTCCCCACCGTGTACACCCACACGAGCACGGACAGCTCGTGGATCTTCCGGAACGACAACCCCGACCCCTCGCAGCTCATACGGCAGATCGCGGTGACGTGGCGGAGCCCCATCCCCGTAGGTTACGGGCCCGAGGACTACCTGAAGTGGCGCGCCCAGCTCGTCAGCACGTACCGGGAGGGGCAGATCGTCGACCTGAGCCACGTCAAGGAGGGTCCCTTCAAGTACAGGGGCCACGACGCCTACCAGATCCAGGCCGTATGGAAGGAGCCGCCGCAGATGGACTGGCCGGCGGCGGGGCCCTTCATCGACCGGATCATCACGTGTCCCGCGCAGGACCGCATGTACCTCATCGACGCCTGGCTCTACGCTCCGGGTCGGGACAAGTACCAGTATATGATCCAGCTCGAGACCATACTGGATACGTTCCGCTGCGGCCCTTCCTGAAGGACGCGTGAAATCGGCGCCTGAGATCGTCGCGCGGCGGACTCGCTCGCTGCGACGTAGTATCCGACTACGCCTCGCTCGCTCGCCTTGCGCTCCTGCTCATGCACTCGATTTGACGCGTCCCATCACAGGGCGGCCGGACGCGTGAAATCGGCACCTGAGGTCGTCGCGACGCGGACTCACTCGCTGCGACGTAGCATTCGACTACGCCTCACTCGCTCGCGTCCTCCGACCTCACCCTCCCCCTGCCAATAGAGCCTCGAGCCCCACGTAGTCGTGGTACGCCAGTCCCGCGAATGCGGGGCTGGCGGACAGGGCATGGGCGAGGGTGTCTGTCTCCGCGCGCAGGCGCTCCGCACCGAGGCCGTGGAAGGACAGCTTGTCGCCGGGCACCCGCACGGGCCGCCCGGCCGGCCAGTACAGGAGGTCGTCACGCCCTGCAAGGCGCTCCGCGAGGTGCTTCCGGCCCGGCTCGTTGCCGACGATCCACACGCGTGCCACCGCCGTGTCCACCGGCTCCAGGACGATCCACGACCCTCCCGGGCCCACGGGGAAGCCGCGGTCCGGAGGGCCCCGGAACGTGAAGAGGTCCTCGTCCGCCACGGGAGTGGTCTCGACGCCGACGAAGACCCTGACTCCGGCCGCGGCCGCGGCGTGCAGATCGTCGAGGGCGTGGACCACGCCGCCGTCGGGCCCCCATGCGAAGGTGCGATAGTCCATCACGGTGATCTCATCCGCCACGGAGACCACCTCGTCCAGCACGCGTCGGCGCACGCCATCGAGGGTGGCCATGAGCTGCTTCCCCGTGACCTCGTCGGGTGCCCCCAGCCAGAAGGGAACGTCGAAGCCGGCGGTGAGGCCGGCGGCATGGGCCGCACGGGACACCGCGGTCACCAGCCCGACGTACCCGTCCAGGATCTCCTCGCGGCGAGGGCTCTGGTACCCCGGGACCAGGTACGGCTCGACATCGTAGTGGACCCCGTGGAAGCGCTCCCGCGCCGGCAAGCGGAGGTTGGCCTCGGCCACCCGAGCGACCGTGGCGAGGACGCCGGCACGGTTCCGGGGCAGGACGTACCGGGGGTCTCCGTCGAGGGCGTCCACCTGCACGCCCAGCGCCGAGAGGCGCCCGATCAAGGCGCCGGTCGCCTTCACGTCGAAGGGCACGAACCCGGCGCGAGCCCGCTCGCCCTTCGCCGGAGCGAGCTGGAGGAAGATCCGCGTGAAGCCGTGGGCGCCGACGAACCCCAGGAAGGCGTCCCGGGCCACGGAGTCGCCCAGGAGCCCGGCGGTGTTCCACACCCAGAGGGCCTTGGCCCTTCTTCCCGGTGCCGGCTCCGCTCCGGCGGCTGGCAGGGGAGGAGGCGGGGCGGGGGCCGGCGCCATGCCCCGGTACGGCGTGCCCCGCAGGAAGGAGACGCTCAACCGGGGCCCGTCGGGCGCGTGGACCACCGAGACGCGCCCCCATTGCGCCGAGGTCCAGCCGGTGATGCCGTAGTCGGACAGACGCACCTCGGCCGAAAGCAGCGTGGGGGCCTGCTGTGCCCGTCCCGCGCCCGGTGCCATCACGCTCGCCGCGGCGGCCAGGGCCAGGGTGGCCACCCACCCACGCAGGGGCGGGACATCGCCGGTGCGGATCACGGCCCGGGCCACCCGGTGTCGCCTGGTAGCAGGGTGCTGAAGAAGGGGAGCACCCTGCTAGCCCCCGCTCACCGACGGGAGGATCACCACCTCGCTCCCGTCGGCGAGGGGGGTGCCCAGCCCACCGGACCAGCGGATGTCCTCGCGCCCGACGAAGACGTTCACGTGGGGACGCAGCTCCCGGCGCTCGGTGAGAAGCCGGTCGTACACCGCCGGGTGCGCGACGCGCAGGGCGGCAAGGGCGTCCCCCACCGTCCCCATGCCGCCCACGCCGCCCTCCAGGAGGACGGCGCTCCGGCCCCCGGCCAGCTCCCGTAGCTGGGACGGAAGGACGACGGTGACGCTCATGCCAGCGTCGCCGCCTTCACGCACACCACGGGGGGAAGCCCGTCCCGCACCAGGGTCCACGAAGCGCCCTCGTCCGCCGACGCGTAGACCTTCCCGCTGCGCGTCCCGAAGTAGACCCCGGCCGTCTCGGCACCATCGGTGTCCAGGGCGTCACGCAGCACGGTCTCGTAGGCGTTCTCCTGGGGAAGGCCCCGGGACAGGGCCTCCCACGACGCGCCGCCGTCCCGTGTCCGGTAGACGCGCAGCTTCGCCTCCGGCGTGCACCTGAAGAAGTCCCCCTCCAGGGGCACGATGTAGACGCTGTCCGCGTCGTGGGGGTGCATGGCCATGGCGAAGCCGAAGTCCGAGGGCACGCCGTTGGCGATGTCCTGCCAGGAGTCGCCCCAATTGTCGCTCCGATACAGCCCCCAATGGTTCTGGAGGAAGAGGCGCTCCGGCCGGCTCGGGTGATGCACGACCTTGTGCACGCACTGGCCGAACTCCGGGTGCTTGTCCGGCAGGAACTCAGCGCGCACGCCGTGGTTGCGCGGCCTCCAGGTGGCGCCACCGTCGTCGGTGCGGTACACGCCCCCCGTCGAGAACGCCACCACCATGCGCGCCTCCGACGACGGGTCCGGAAGGATGGTGTGCATGCACAGCCCTCCGGCGCCCGGCGTCCACTTCGGCCTGTGCTCGTGCTTGAGGAAGCCGTCCACCGGGGCCCAGGTGTCGCCGCCGTCGGTGCTCTCGAAGAGGCACGTGGGCTCCACGCCCAGGAACATGCGCTCGGGCTCCGAGTCCCGGCCGGGCCGGATCTGCCAGATGCGCGCCAGCGACAGATCCGATGCCTCGGGGAACTTCACCGAGCGCGCCTCCTTGCCGGACCAGGTGGCGCCCAGGTCGTCGGACGAGCGCAGCGTCGTGCCGTAGAACGCGCTCCCCGGCGCCGCCCACATCCGCCGGCGCCCGGCGCGCTGGTCCAGCGCGATGGCGTACACCTCCTCGCCGGGGAAGTGGGGGCCGTCCATCTCCCACTCGTCGCGGGCGGCACCCGACCGGAACAGAAAGGCGCCTTTCGTGGTGCCCACCATGATCACGGCATCGCCGGATCGGGCTTCGAGACCTGCGGGGGTGTCGGGCATGATCCGCTCTCTCCTCCCTGTCGCCCCGTACGTCACCGCGGCGCCCAGCCGTTCGGTGGGCCCCCGACGGGCCCGGGGGGCAGAGCCCGGGCCGTCGTCGACAGTACGGATACGCGGAGCGGAGATCCAGGGTCCGTGAGGCCGTCCCCCAGGTGGCGAGCAAGGGGAGGCGGAGGCGCGGACTCCGAGCGAGGGTTCACCTTGCGCGCTCCGCGTAGAGAGGCGATGGCGGAGGCGCGAGCCCTGAGCGACGATTCCGCGAGCCCCCTCGCGTGAACCCGAAGGCCCGCCCGTTCGTTGGCGAGTGGCTCCGAGCGAAGGGCTCGCGCCTCCGCCGGCCCTCGCTCGCCGCCGCCGCCGCGCACCGGGAAAGCGCGTGGTCGCGAGGTGTCGTCCACGCGCGATTGTTCCCACGTGTGCGGCCTCGCTACAATGGGTCCGTTCACCGCCGTCGACCCCAGCACCCCGATACTTGAGCTTCGTCCACCTCCACACCCACTCCGAGTACTCTCTCCTCGACGGCGCGAACCGCATCGACCGCCTCGTGCGCAGGGCCAAGGAGTACGAGATGCCCGCGCTCGCCCTCACGGACCACGGGTGCATGTTCGGTGCCTGGACCTTTCAGAGGGCCGCGAAGCGGGCGGGGCTCAAGCCCATCATCGGCATGGAGGCGTACGTCGCGCCGGGCGACCGGCGGGACCGCTCCCGCTCCGGCCAGGGCGAGCGCGCCTACTACCACCTGGTGCTCCTGGCCCGCGATCCGGTGGGGTACCGGAACCTCGTGAAGCTCTCCTCCATCGGATACGTCGAGGGCTTCTACCATCGTCCGCGCGTGGACCGCGAGGTGCTGGCGCGGCACCACGAGGGGATCATCGTGTCCTCGGCCTGCATGGCCGGGGAGGTGGCTCGGCACCTCATGGCCGACGACGTGGAGGGCGCCCGCGAGACGGCCGCCTGGTACGCGGAGCTCTTCGAAGGGCGCTACTACCTGGAGGTCCAGGCCCACGACACCGAGGGACAGGCGGAGCTCAACCGCAAGGTCTTCGCGCTGGCCGACGAGCTGGGGCTTCCGGTGGTGGCCACGAACGACGTGCACTTCCTGCAGCCGGAGGACCACGAGGCCCACGACGTCCTGCTGTGCATCGGTCTGGGCAAGGATCGCGACGACCCGCAGCGCATGCGCTACGACGGGGGACTCTACTTCAAGAACGCCGAAGAGATCGCCGGCCGCTTTCCCGAACGGCCCGACGTGCTGGAGAACACCCTGGCCATCGCCGACCAGGTGGACGTCTCCTTCGAGAAGAAGTACCACGTGCCGGCGTTCCCCCTCCCCGAGAGCCACGCCGACGAGTACCAATACCTCGAGTACCTGGCTCTCCGGGGGGCGCACAAGCGGTACGGGGATCCCCTCGCCCCGTCCGTGCAGGAGCGCTTCGACTACGAGATGGGGGTCATCAAGGGCACGGGATACGCCGGATACTTCCTCATCGTCCAGGACTTCATCGCCTGGGCGCGGGACCACGACATCCCGGTGGGTCCCGGTCGCGGCTCGGCCGCCGGCTCCCTGGTGGCGTACTCCCTCGGAATCACCAACCTGGATCCCCTGGAGCACGACCTGCTCTTCGAGCGCTTCCTCAACCCCGAGCGCATCTCGATGCCGGACATCGACATCGACTTCTGCTTCGAGCGCCGCGGCGAGGTCATCGAGTACACGCGCCAGAAGTACGGCAAGGACGCCGTGGGTCAGATCATCACCTTCGGCACCATGAAGAGCCGGGCGGTGATCCGCGATGTGGGTCGCACCCTCGGCTTCGAGCCCGCCGAGACCGACAGGATCGCGAAGCTCATCCCCAACGCGCCTCAGCAGCAGTTCACCGTCGACGAGGCGGTGAAGAGCCTCAAGGAGGTGCGCGACCTCTACAACCTGGACGAGCGCCACAAGCGGCTGTTCGACTACTCCATGACGCTGGAGGGGCTCAGCCGCCACGCCTCCGTGCACGCCGCCGGCGTGGTCATCGCCCCCGGTCCGCTGGACGAGTACGTGCCCGTCTGCATCCAGACCGGGAAGAACGGGAACGGCGACGGCGAGGACTCCATGGCCGTCACCCAGTACGACATGACGTGCCTGGAGGACGTCGGGCTCCTCAAGATGGACTTCCTGGGGCTCAAGACCCTCACGGTGATCCACGACGCCGTGACCATGGTGAAGGCGCGTTACGGAGCGCTGAAGAACCCCGTGACGGGCGACGTCTACGAAACCATCGACGACGTGCCCCTGGACGATCTCGCCGTCTATCGCATGCTGGCCAAGGGCGGCACCGCGGGGATCTTCCAGTTCGAGTCGAGCCTGGCCAACGACAAGCTGCGCTCGATGCGCTGCGACCGCTTCGACGACCTGGTGGCCACCAACGCGCTCATCCGCCCCGGGCCGCTCGACACCGGCATGACCGACGTCTACATCCGACGCAAGGTCGGTCACGAGCAGGTCCGTTATCCACACCCGGCCCTGGAGAAGACGCTGGAGTCCACGTACGGCGTCATCGTCTACCAGGAGCAGGTGATGCGCATCGCCAACGTCCTGGCGGGCTACTCCCTGGGCGAGGCAGACGTGCTCCGGAAGGCCGTGGGCAAGAAGGACGCGGAGCTCATCAGAAAGGAGCTGGGGAACTTCACGACCCGCTCCGTCGAGCGGGGTGTGGATCGGCGCGTCGCCGAGGACCTGGCACACCAGATCGAGACGTTCGGCCGGTATGGCTTCAACCGCAGCCACGCCGCCGCGTACTCGCTGGTCTCCTACCAGACCGCGTGGCTGAAGGCGCACCACCCGGCGGAGTTCATGGCGGCCCTGCTGTCGTCGGTGCTGGACAAGACCGACGACGTGGTGAAGTACATCGGGGAGTGCAGGGAGCTGCCGCGGTATCTTCCCCGGCTCGACGATCCGGTGGAGGTGCTGCCCCCGGACGTGAACGAGTCGGGATGGAAGTTCACGGTGACCGACGTGAGCCAGATCCGCTTCGGCCTGGGGGCGGTGCGGGGGGTGGGGGCCGGCGCGGTGAAGTCCATCATCGAGGCGCGGAGCACGGGACCCTTCCGCTCCCTGTTCGACTTCCTGGACCGCATCGACACCCACGCGCTGAACAAGCGCGCCTGCGAGGCGCTCATCGCCGCGGGAGCGCTGGATGCCTTCGGCCACCGCGCCCAGCTCCTGGCCGGCCTCGACGCCGCGTACGCCGAGGTGCAGGCCCGCCAGGCAGAGATCGAAGCCGGTCAGGGCTCCCTCTTCGGCGACGCCACGGTCATGGCCCGGTCCGAGCCGCCCCTGCCCAACATCCCCGAGTGGGCCGAGCCCGACCGCCTGGCCCGGGAGAAGGAGGCCCTGGGGTTCTTCATCTCCGGGCACCCCCTGGACCGTTATCGCGAGGTCGTGCGTGCCTTCGGGCCCGTCACCTCCGCTACCCTGGGAAGCTGTCCCGGCCAGCCGGTGGAGCTGCCCTGCGTCGTGACCTCGGTGGCACGGCAGATATCCCGCAAGGACAACTCCGAGTGGGGCAAGATCACGGTGGAGGACTTCCAGGGCACCGCCACCGTGCTGGCGTTCCGGGACGCGTGGCAGGCGTGCAAGGAGATCCTCCAGCAGGACGCCGTGGTCCTGATCTCCGGGAAGGTGAGCGGCCGGGAGCGCGACGAGGAGGATCCACCCGTCTTCCTGGACTCGGCCCGGCGTCTCGACGACGTCGCCACCTCCGGGGAGATCTCCGTGCAAATCGAGCTCGAGCTGGGCTCGCAGGTTCCCGAGACCGCCTTCGCCGAGGCAAAGAAGGTGCTCGCCGCGCACCCCGGGGCGGCGCCGGTGCTCCTGCAGGTGGGCTCCGACAACGGCGACGTGGCCCCTCGGCTCAAGTCGCGCACACTGCGTACGAAGGCCGACGGTGACACCGTGCGCGAGCTGCAGAAGCTCTTCGGACGCGGGTCCGTCCGTCTCGTCCGGACTCTGGGGCAGAAAGCTCCCGGAGATCCCTGGGCCTGAACAGAGTCTCTCTGCACCCATTCCATTTGATTATCACATCTTGACAATCATATGCGCCGGTCGGCAGCCGTCATGCGACTGCTCAACGCGGAAGGCTGAGTCGTGTCGCTCCTGCGTCCGCTGGCGCGCGGCCTGCGCGCGCTCTTCCGACCGCGACAGGCGGACGGGGACGTCGCCGCCGAGGTCCGGGACTATCTGGAGCGCGCGACCGCCGCGCACCTCGCACGGGGGCTCTCGCCCCGGGAGGCGCGCCGCGCGGCCCGGCTCGAAGTGGGGGATGTCGGCGTGGTGCGCGAGCAAGTGCGCGCGTCGGGCTGGGGGCACGGGATCGAGACGACGGCAGCGGACGTGCTGCACACCCTGCGTCGGCTGAGCGGGAGCCCCACGTTCACGGTCACCGCGGTGGCGACGTTGGCCGTGGGCATCGGCGCCAGCACGGCGGTGTTCAGCGTGGCCAGTCCCATGCTGCTGGAGCCCCTGCCCTTCCCGCACGCGAGGCGGCTCGTGACGGTGGACGACTAGAACCAGGACGGCGTGCCGGATCCCGCCACGCTCGGGACTACATACCTGGGCGTGCTCCTTCTCCTGGCGGCCGTCGCTCACGCGGCAGCGTGGGCCCCGGCGCGGAGGGCGGCACGGGTGGATCCCACCATCTCACTGCGAGCGGAGTGATTCTGGGCCGAGAAGGCGTTGACGTGATGTCCACGAGCACGACCGAATGCCTCTCCGTCGCTCAAGCCCCCTCGCCTATTTCCCCGACGGTCCGAAGGAGGGCGGCGCGTCCGCGGCGCTCCGTGCCCACGTCGGGCCGGGCGTGTCGGATAGATCGAAGCGCAACGTGCCTCCCTTCGCCACGAACGAGGCCGGGAGCCAAGAGCGCCGGCTGGCGGCGCCGTTCACCTTCAGGCCGCGCACGTACACGTCGCGTGCGGAAGCGCCCGGCGCTTCCACGGTGATCTCCGTGCCGTCGGCGCGGCGCACCACCACGCGTGGGAAGAGCGGGCTGGTGAGCATGAGCTCGGCGCGTCCCGGGATGAGCGGATACATGCCCATGGCCGCCCACACGTACCACGAGGACATGGCGCCCAGGTCGTCGTTGCCGGGGATCCCGTAGGGCGTGGGGCTCCACAGCGTCTCGAGGACCCGCCGGACGGTCGCCTCGGTGCGGTCCGGCCGTCCCGCGAACAGATAGAGCCAGGGCGTGCCCACCGACGGCTCGTTGTCCATCTCCGAATGGAGACCGCCCAGCCCGGTGAGGGCCCACCCTCCGTCCGGCATGTGGAAGTAGGCGTCCAGGCGGGCCACCGCCGCGGCGTCGCCCCCCATGAGGCCGAAGAGGCCCCGGGGGTCGAAGGGGATCATCCACGTATACTGCGCGCTGGAGCCCTCGGCGAATCCACGGCTGGAGGCCGGGTCGAGCTCCGGCCAGGTGCCGTCCGCGTTGCGGTCCTGGATGTAGCCCGCGGTGGGCGTAGCCTTCGGGTTGTACAGGTTCCGCCAGTAGCCGGAGCGCGCGAGCATCTCCCGGTAGGCGGTGCTGTCCCCCAGCCTCCGGGCGAGCTGCGACAGGGCGAAGTCCGCGGTCACGTCCTCCAGCGTCTCCCCCGCGCCCCCCCACGCGTTGGACTTCGTCGGGATGTAGTGCAGGGTGAGCCAGTCGTCCAGCGAGGGTCTCTGACCGGGACAGAGCACCGGACACCCCTGGTTGCTGGAGTCCGCCGCCGTCGGCGTGCGCGCGGCCTTCAGGAGCGAGGCCAGCGCCGCCCCCGCGTCGAACCCGGTGCCGCCGAACGCGTCGATGGCCCCCACGGCGGACGCCGCGGCGTCGCCCTCCATCACGTGGGTAGCGCCGGTGTTGTGCGTCCACCGGTCCCAGTCGCCGCCGTTCTGAGTGGCCTGGTTGAAGAGCGACTGCGCGATGTCGGCCCCCCTCTGCCGATCCAGGAGCGTGACGAGCTGGAGCTGGGAGCGGTAGACGTCCCACCCGGAGAAGTTCGCGTACTGCGCCTTCTGCCGGCCCTCCACCGAGTGGACGGCGCCGTCGAAGCCGGCGTAGCGCCCGTCCACGTCGCTGAACAGGTTGGGGTGCAGGAGCGCGTGGTACAGCGCCGTGTAGAACGTGGTGCGCTGCGCGTCGGTGCCACCGGAGATCTTCACTTGGCCCAGCGCCTGGTCCCACGAGGCGCGTGCCTTCGCGCGCAGCTCGTCGAAGCTCGCCGTCCCGGGGTCCTCCGCCTCCAGGTTCGCCCGCGCGCCGTCCAGGCTCACGTACGAGATGCCGACGCGCACGTCCACCACCGGGCCGCCCGCGCTGTCGAAGGCCACCCACACCCCCGAGCCCTTCCCCTTCACGGGATAGCCGTGGGCGTCCCAGGTGGTCCCCCCCGACGCCTCGGTGGCGTCGGGCTTCAGCGTGGCGTCCACCCAGGAACCGGTGCCGGAGAACGGCCGGTCGAAGCGCGCCACGAAGTAGAGCGTGTAGTAGCTCGTGGGGGGCACCCGGGACAGGTAGCCGCAGAAGTTGCCGCTGGACACCCACCCGCTCACCGTGCGGGTCTCCGGGTCGACGGTGGCGTGGGCGTCGCCGGACCCCACCTCCGAGTCCGAGGTGCGCACCAGCACCGCGGCGGGCCGGTCCGGGGGAAACGTGAAGCGCGCGGCTCCCGTGCGCGGAGTCGCGGTGAGCTCGACGTTCACACCGGTGCGCAGCCGCACCTGGTAGTAGCCCGCCTCCGCGGTCTCGTTGGCATGGGCGAAGGGGACGGCGAAGACGCGGTCCGTCGTGTCGGCCGAGGGCGAGAAGCGCACGTCGCCCGCCCAGGGCAGGAAGGGCACGTCGCCCGACGCCCCCCGGCACCCCGTCCCCGAGAGGTGCGTGAGGCTGAAGCCCCGTACCCGGGTGGCGTCGTACTGGTAGCCGCCGGCGGCCGGGCGGCGGGTGGGGTCACCCAGGGTGGTCTCCGGGCTCCAGGCGACCATGCCGAAGGGTGTCACCGCCCCGGGAAACGTGTTGCCGCCGTTGGCCGAGCCAATGAGGGGATCCACGTACGCCGCCGGTTCCGAGACGGCCGCCGGCCCCGAGGTCCCCGTGCAGGCGGCCACGAGTCCCGGAAGCACCAGGGTGAGAACTCCGCGCATACGTGTGGCCATCGTCCGTCTCCGGCTCTCCTGGTTCGGCGCGCTCCCGCACCTCCCGCACCGCGCGGGAACGAGTGGCACCCCGCAACGAGGCATGGTGGCGTCATGTGATCGGTGGGGAAAGGGGTGGCCGTCCCTCCCGCTCCGTCCTCTCCCTCCGCGCCCTTCCAATCGTCCGCCGGGGATAAGAGACTTGTGCACCTCCATCCCGACTTCATCACGGATCGTATCATGCACGAGCAGATTCTCCGCAACCTGGGCATCGACGACATCAACCCCGGCGGATTCGGCGGCACCTGGATCGGATCCGGTCCGACCCTGGACGTTCTCTCACCCATCGACGGCACCCGGCTGGCGACGGTGCGGCAGGTCACCGAAGAGGAGTACGACGCGGTCGTGGCCCGCGCCCGGGAGGCCTTCCTGGAGTGGCGCAAGGTTCCCGCCCCCAGGCGCGGCCAGATCGTACGCGAGCTCGGCGACAGGCTGCGGGAGAAGAAGGACGACCTGGGCGCCCTGGTCTCCATGGAGATGGGCAAGATCCTGGTGGAGGGCCGCGGCGAGGTGCAGGAGATGATCGACATCTGCGACTTCGCGGTGGGCCTGTCGCGGCAGCTCTACGGCCTCACCATGCAGTCCGAGCGGACGGACCACCACATGCGGGAGCAGTGGCACCCCCTGGGCGTCGTGGCGGTCATCAGCGCGTTCAACTTCCCGGTTGCGGTGTGGAGCTGGAACGCCACTCTCGCGGCGGTGTGTGGTGACGCCGTGCTGTGGAAGCCGGCGTCGAAGACGCCCCTCACCGCCATCGCGGTGACCAAGATCGCCGCCGAGGTGTGTCGCGCCAACGACGTCGATCCGGCCATCTTCAGCCTGGTGGTGGGCAAGGGCTCCAGCGTGGGTGAGCACCTGCTCCACGACGTGCACATCCCGCTGGTGTCGGCCACGGGCAGCACGGTGGTGGGCAAGCACGTTGCCGAGGTGGTGAACGGCCGCCTGGGGCGCACGATCCTGGAGCTGGGCGGCAACAACGCCATCATCGTCACGCCGTCCGCCAACATGGACCTGGTCCTCCCCGCCATCCTCTTCGGCGCGGTGGGCACGGCGGGGCAGCGCTGCACCAGCACCCGGCGCATCATCGTGCACTCCTCCGTCCGCGACGAGCTCGTGCGCCGGCTGGTGGCCGCCTACGAGACCATTCCCATCGGCGACCCCATGGAGGAGGGCACGCTCATGGGGCCGGTGGTGAACGAGCAGGCGGTGAAGGACCTCATGGCCGCCCGCCGACGGGTGGTGGAGGAGGGCGGGGAGATCCTCTACGGCGGAGAGTCCCTCACCGGTGACGACTACCCCGGTGGGCTCTACGTCACACCGTGCATCGCGGCGGCCAGGAACGACTACGAGATCGTCCAGGAGGAGACCTTCGCTCCCATCCTCTACATCATCGAGTACGGTCGGAAGGACGCCACGCCGGCGGAAGCCGTGGACGACATGGACGAGGCCGTCGCCATCCACAACGGCGTACCCCAGGGGCTGTCCTCGGCGATCTTCACCGACCACCTGCGCGAGGCCGAGCGCTTCCTGTCGCACCGGGGCTCCGACTGCGGCATCGCCAACGTGAACATCGGCACCAGCGGTGCCGAGATCGGCGGGGCCTTCGGCGGAGAGAAGGACACGGGCGGTGGTCGGGAATCCGGCTCCGATGCGTGGAAGGCCTATATGCGCCGGCAGACCAACACCATCAACTGGAGCACCGAGCTGCCGCTGGCGCAGGGGATCAAGTTCGGGGAGTGAGGCGCTCCTTCTTCTTCGCGGTCGACGCTGCCGGCTTCCGCTTCGCCGTCGTCACGCCGCCGGCCTTCTTCGCCACCGACACCACCGTCTTCCGCTCGGGAACCAGCCGGTCCACGCGCCACCCCGCCAGCCGGTACGTCACCGAGTCACCCGGGGTGCGCGCCCAACGGTCTGCCTTGCCGGAGCCGAGGGTGACCTGGCCCAGGGTGTCGCCGGAGGCCGACAGCGCCAGCACGTGGGCGCCCTCCGGACTCTTCGCCAGGGTGTCCCCCTTTTCCACGAAGCCCGCCGCCTGCAACCCGGACAGCTCGTCCAGGATGTCGTGCACCGCGGTCTTGTCCACGGCCTCGCCGCCCGCCAGCGTCCACGTGCTGTCGGAGCGCAGCAGCGTGTAGGACTTGCCGTCCCGCTCGACCTCGATGCGGTGCACGGAGGCGGTGTCCAGGGCCACGATGCGCTTGTTGCGCCAGTCGGCCACGGGCCGGGTCACCTCCGAGCGCAGGTTGCCGTTCGCGAGGTAGACGCGGTCCTGGCCCGGCAGGCGCACGTACGCCGTGGCGTAGCGCGGCCCGGTCTTGCCCACCAGCAGCGTGTGGGCCTTGCCCCCGACATCGAAGGACAGCGTCCACGCGCTGTCCTTGCTGACCCCCATGGCGGCCTGGTTCGCCGGGTTGGTGGACACGAGCTCCCCGATCTTGGTGTTCCGGAGCGTCGAGAAGAAGTCGGACACCATGCCCGAGTCCGTGGCGAAATCGTTCACGGTCCACTTCGTGCCCTTGCGCTCGAGGCTCACCGAGTCCTTGGGACCCGTGATCCTCACGGCGGTCACGGAGTCGGCCTTGGCTGCCTGGAAGACGTCGGCCAGGGCGGGCGCGGCGGTGGGACCGCCCCCCGTCCATCGCGACACCAGGGTCACGCCGCCCCACAGGATGACCGCGCCCAACAGGATCACCACGAGGGCCTTCAGCGTCTTCTCGCTCACGAGACCACCTCCCTCCAACGCGCCTCGGCCCTCCGGCGGCGTCCCGTGACGCGCACGAGGCCGAAGAGCACGAACAGCAGCGGGATCCCCACGAGGTTCCCCCACTTGAGCAGGTTGCGCCCGAAGTTCGAGGCGAACCTGAGGTCCGGCGGCTCCCTGTTCTTCGAGCGGATCCCCATGAGGGCCTCGTCCTGGGCCAGCCAGTCGATGGCGTTGGCCACGAAGGTCAGGTTCTGCGGGTTGTTCTGGATGAACTGATTCCCCACGAACGCCGCATCCCCCACCACCACCATGCGGCCCATCTTTCCGGCGCCGGGACCCGGGTTCTCCGCCACCGCCACGGTGCGCACGCCCAGGTCTTCCTTCGGCACGTTGCTCCAGTTCTGATCCGGATTGATGGGCATCTGCAGCCTTCGCAACGCCCCCGCCTTGCTCGTGTGAAGCAGCGCCGTCACGTGTGCGGAGTCACCCACGTTCACCGGACTCGCCCATGCCAGCGTGATTGCGTTCAGGCCCTGGGTCACGGGGCTGCTCCCCGCGGGAAAGACGATAGGCCACAGGGGATAGGGGGAGACCACGTTGAAGAGGCCCCGCTGCCCCAGCGAAACCCGCTCGCTGGAGGCCAGGTCCATGACCATCTCCTTACCCATGATCACGCCGTGGGCCTTGAGGTACCCGTCCAGGCCGGACTGCACGGGGACGGGCGTGAAGTTCCGGTTGTTGATGTTCACGGGAGGCAGCAGGAGCAGCGCGGCCCCTCCGGAGCTCACGTACTTCTCCAGGTGCCTCACCGCCGTGCTGTCCAGCGTTTGCGTGGGACCGGCGAGCACCAGCACCTTCGTGGAATCCTTGTTCAGGACGGTGCTGTCGGTGGTGAGGTCCACGGACCGCATGGTGTATCGGTCCTGGAGGTTGTCCCGCAGGCCGGGAATGTCGAAGGACCCCTTGGCCCCAAAGCCCGACACGAACGACACCCCGAACTTCGTCTTCCGGGTCATCCCCGCGATGGCCGAGACCAGTCGGTACTCCAGGTTGCTGGTCTGCTGAATGACCGGGAAGACCTTGTGCTTGTTCGCGTAGATGACGGCGAGACCGTAGTAGCCCCGCTTCACCTGGAACTCCTGCTCGCGGAGCACGTTGAACTCGATGGGCCCGATGCCGAAGGACTGCGCCTCGCTCTTCGCCGCCGGACTCTTGTCCGGGTCCTCCTCCGTGACGACGAGCTTCCCGTCGGCGGCGTGCTTCATGTCGGACAACAGGTCGCGCACGTCCCGGAGCTGGAGTTGAACCTCCGGCGGGAGCGCGTCGGAGACGAAGAGCTTCACCTGCACCAGATCGTTGAGGTTGCCCAGCACCTTCCGGGTACCTTGCGCCAGCGTGAACAGGTGGTCCCGGGTGAGATCCAGGCGCCCGCGCACGTGGCTCCCCAGCAGGTTGACCACCAGGATCAGCACCGCCACCACCCAGGACCCCATGCGCAGCCGCTTGAAGTCGGACCCGCCGCGGCTGAGCCGCGTGCGGGCCACAGAGCCCCCGGCCAGCACGAGGAAGAACGCCCCGGTGGACACGAAGTAGAGGACGTCCCGCAGGTCGATGACCCCGCGGGCGACGTTCTGGAAGTGGCTCACCACGGACAGGTGGGCCAACGCGCCGGAGATCGTCGTCGGAAGCCCGATCTGCACCACCTGGAGGCCGATGAGGAAGAGCACGAAGCTGGACACGGCCGCCACGATGAACGCCGTGATCTGGTTGCGCGTGATGCTCGATGCCCACAGGCCCAGCGCCACGAGCTGTCCCGCGAGAAGGGCTCCCCCGATGTACTGGGCGCACACGATCCCGGGATCCGCGGTCGAGGCCAGGAGCACGCCCACCGCGGTGGGCAGGGTCCCCAGGAGCGCCAGCATCACGAAGGCCCAGTCCCCGAGGAACTTGCCCACCACGACCTCGAGCTCGCTCACGGGGTGCGCCAGCAACCAGTCCAGGGTGTGCCCGCGGCGCTCCTCCGCGAAGCTGCGCATGGTGGCGGCCGGCACGAACACCGAGAAGAGCACCGGCAGCAGGTCGAAGAGCGGACGCATGGACGCGGTGTTGGACGCGTACATGTTCCGGAACGTCAGGAAGAGCGAGATGGCGATGAACGCCACCACCAGCACGTACGCCGTGGGGTAGTCGAAGTAGCTGCGCAGCTCGCGCTTGGCCACCGTGTAGATCGAGCGGATCATCGGGCGTCCTCCTCCTCCGCTGCGGCGGCGCCTTCACCTGCGTCCCGCTCCTCGGTATCGGCGTCCTCGGCTTCCTCCGAGGTCAGGTCACGGAAGATCTGCTCGAGGGTGGCTCGCTCGCGGTGCAGCTCCCAGAGCGTCCAGCCCTTCTCGCCGGCCATCTTGGAGATGACCGGCCGCAGCTCGTCCTCGCCGCGGGCCTGCAGGCTCACACGCACCCGCCCGTCCACGGTGTCGGACGTGTGCGAGGCCACACCGGGCAGACCCGCCAGGGCCGACGCGACGCCCTCGCCCTGAGCCTCCACCACGTAACGCGCCGCTCCGCTCCGATTGGTGAGCAGATTCTGGACGTCGCCCTCCGCCGCGAGCTTCCCCCGCCGCAGGATGATCAGGCGCGAGCAGGTGGCCTCCACCTCCTGCATGACGTGGGTGCTCAGCAGCACGGTCCGCTCCCGACCGAGGTCGCCCACCAGGCGACGGATCTCGACGCGCTGGTTGGGGTCCAGCCCCTCGGTGGGCTCGTCGAGGATCAGGATCTCCGGGCGGTGGAGGATCGCGGCGGCCAGCCCGATGCGCTGGCGGAAGCCCTTCGAGCACTCCCCCACCGGGCGGTAGAAGACGCTCGCGATATCGGTCTCCTCCACCGCGTCGGCGACGGCTGCGCGGGCCTCGTTCCCGGAGATCTCTCTGAGCTCCGCCACGTACTCGAGGTACTCGGCTACGAGCATCTCGTCATAGAGCGGGTTCGCTTCGGGCAGGTAGCCCACACGGCGCTTGGCCGCGATGAGATCCCTGGAGATGGGCCGGTCCTCGAAGAGCACCCTGCCCTCGTCGGGCTGGAGGGTGCCCGTGAGCATCTTCATCGTCGTGGTCTTGCCGGCGCCGTTGGGACCCAGGAAGCCCACCACCTCTCCCCGGTCCACCTGGAAGGAGAGTCGGTCGACCGCGACCAGGTTTCCGTAGCGTTTCGTCACCCCTTCGACTGCGATCATTCCTCGTCTCCCACCAAAAAAAGAAAAACCGCGTCGGGCTTGCCCGACGCGGAAAACCGCAGCGAGGCCAGGGGATGCTCGAGCCCCGGTGCGTCGTGCAAGCCGTCATGGGTCCATGATGTTCTTGCCACCTCCCCCGGGAGACTTCGAGTGCCCGGGGCCATTCCCCTCCCTTCCACCGCGGACTTCGACGCATCAAGACCCCTGAGGGTTGCCCACCGCGATCTACTTTCCGGCGGCGTCCTTCGTACGCTTCTTCGGCTTCCTGGGCCGCGTCTTGCCGTGCGTTCCCCGGTAGCGCTTACCCTTCTCGGTCCTCTTGTCGCCCTTGCCCATGATCTCCTCCCGTACGGAGCGGTTCCTCTACGGCTGTGGCGGTCCCCTCACGCCGCTCCCGGAGCCGCGATCTCCAGGAAGCGCCGTGCCATGCGGGGCCCCGCGCCCGCTTCCTCGTGCTTGAAGAACACGAACGCCCGCTGCCACCGCTGCGCCAGCACCCTGCCCGCCCACCGCTCCAGATCCGTATCGGTGTACCCGGGGCGTCGCAGCCTGAGGTAGCCGTGCGCGGCGGTGGCCACGATGGGCTCGTCCGTCTCGGCGTCGTCGGTGTCGGCACAGCACAGTGCTGCCCCATGGTCCCTCAGCGCATCCAGCACCGAGTCGTCCTTCCAGCTCTCGTGTCGAAACTCGAAGGCCACGGGCAGCTCCCGGGGCAGCGTACCCAGGAACGCGGTCAGCCGGTCCATGTCCATCTTGAGATTGGGAGGGAGCTGGAAGAGGATCACACCCAATCGGGGACCCAGGGCGGATAGCGTGCTCACGAGGTACCGGGTCTCTTCATCGGCACCCTGCAGGCGTCGTCGATGCGTGATCTTCTGCGACGCCTTCACCGAGAAGCGGAATCCCGCGGGCACCTGGGCCGCCCAGGCCTCCACCACCCGAGCCGTCGGCATGCGGTAGAAGGTGTTGTTGATCTCCACGGCGTTGAGCCGCCCGCCGTACCAGGAGAGCATGTCCTTCCCCGCCAGATCCTCGGGATAGAAGGGGCCCCGCCACTCCTTGTAACTGTACCCGCTGGTGCCGACGTGGAGGTGCACGAGCGCTCCGGACCGGTTCCCCGTCGCCGGCGATTCCCGCCGAACGACCCGATCCACGGATGCGACCCCGCCTCGGGCTGCCGCATCCGCGAATCGGACCAGTCAAAGGAATGGGGTACAGCGCTCCGCGCCAGCCCGGGCGCGGTTCCCCGAGGAGCCGAACGCGTCAGTTGCGCGTGGTCAGCGTCGTGACCACGGGGTGCACCAGCCGCTCGAAGTCCGCGTACGTCATGCGGACCAGCTCTGTGTGCGTCCCGGCGTTGAACATGATGACCTCGTCCTCCCGGAGGTGCGTGTCCGCGTAGACATCGACTCCCCACAGGTTGCCGAAGGGCGGCATGGCGCCGACCTCACAGCAGGGGAAGAGATCCGCGAACTCCTTCTCCGACGCGAGCTCCACCTCCTTCGCGCCGGTGGCCTCCCGAAGGCGGTTCGCGCTCACCTTGTCCGGCGCGGGAATCACCGCCATGGCCATCTTGCCGTCCAGCTTCACCATCACCGTCTTGATGAGCTCCTTCCCAGGCACGTGCGCGGACGCGGCGATTTCCTGGGCGGTGAAGGCCGGGGAATGGGAGAGGGTCACGAACTTGACGTGGTTCTCCTCGAGGAAGTTACGAAGGCGATCGACCGGCATAGGCGCCTCCCTCTGAGGTGGCTGCATTCCTATGCTGCGAGCCGGCGGGGCGCACGGCCATCGGGATTCGCCTGATCCCGGTGTCGGGGAAAATACGAGGCTGCGCCCCGCCCCTCCCCGGGCGAGGGGGGGCGGGGCCTCGTCTGCTTCTGTGGACCTGCGACGGAGCCCGGGAACGGGCCCGGAGGCTACTTTCTCCGGCTTCTACGCTTCTTCCGCTTGCGGCCCTGGTTGGGATGCTCCAGGTGCTGCCAGGTCTCACCACGCCGCAGCATGTAGATCGTGGACGGAGACACCTTCAGTCGCCTGGCCCATTCCGCACCGGGAGTGCCCCAGCGGCCAACTTCCTCGTCCCAGTCGTCGAGGACCTTCCGTGCCTGATCCTCGGTGAGCTCGGCATGAGGAGAGTTGGAGCCGCGAAGCCAGACGTTGGATCCGTACCACCGATCAACGCGCTGGATGGGCCCGGGCAGGTTCCGGCCGGTGTGGCCGAGGCAGTAGTGCCGAATCTGGTCTACGGAGTACCCAGGATACATCCGCGAGATCTCGGCGTAGAGGTATCCCTCTTCGGCGAGATCGCGCCACTTCACGACGAGGGCGCCGGGGGGCTTCGGCATGGATCCCTCCCATAGGTTGGATTCTTTGTGTGGAACGCGCCGTTATACCGCGGGATGCGGGGAAGTTCCACTACAGATTACGAAGTTCGACGACCTGGCGCCTAGGACGAAACAGCAACTTGTATGCCTGGACCCGGGAGGCCCGGTGCGGGGCCGAGATCTCCACCCGTTCTCCCGCCCGGACGACTAGCCGTCCGACTTCAGCCTGTGGGAGAAGCGCTGGCGTAGCTTTGCCACTTTGGGAGCCACCACCACCTGGCAGTACGGCTGCGCCGGGTTCCGCCGGAAGTACTCCCGGTGGTACTCCTCCGCCGGCCAGAACGCCTGCAGGGGCGCCACTTCCGTGACGATGGGGGCATCCCAGATCGACTCGGCGTCCAACGCGCGGATGGTGGCCTCCGCCCCGTCGCGCTGGGCCTCGCTCTCGTAGAAGATGGCCGACCGGTACTGCGTCCCCACGTCCGCGCCCTGACGGTTCGGCGTCGTCGGATCGTGCACGGCGAAGAAGATCTCCAGGAGATCCCCGTACGGGATCACCGCCGGGTCGAAGCGGATCCGCACCACCTCGGCGTGTCCCGTGGCGCCGGAGCACACCTGCTCGTACGTCGGGGCCGGCCTCTCGCCCCCGGCATACCCGGAGCGCACGTCCAGGACGCCCTCCACGCGCTCGAAGACGGCCTCCAGGCACCAGAAGCACCCCCCGGCCAGAGTGGCAGTCTCCGTCCCATCGCCTTCGCTCACGTCGTGCCTCCTCGTCCCTCTTCAGCCTCCGCCGGGTTTCCGCTCCGGCCCGGCCCGCACGTCAACCCAACCCACGCCGGCTCCGGGACGTTCCACACCCTCTCCTCCGTTACGGCCGGCGGCGCAGCAGCACCACCACGACGGTGACGACGAGGACACCCACGATGCCCAGCTCCAGCCACGGCAGGACGGCTTCACGGCTGACCCCCGAGCCCCCGGCGAGGACCATGACCGCGATCCCCAGGGCGACGGCCAACCCCAGGGCGACGGCGACCAGGGGGCGCGCGACGCCGGCGCCACTGCTCCGCTGCTGTGCCAGCATCAGGGCTTGCTGGACTTCACCCGGGGTAATGGAGGAGTGCGTCTGCTCGTACTCCGAGACCACCCGGCTCAGCAGCTCGGCCAGCTCCTGGGCCTGACGGGAGGGGGGTTGCGGTGGGACGACGACGGGCACGTAGAGGATGCTCACGGGGTCCTCCTGTTGTCCTCGGCTGGGCTTCTCCTCGACACATGAAGATATTCAGATTCCCCTGGACCGACCTCCTTCCGATCCGAAGCCATGGACCGCATCCGCTACCTGGTAGGCGTCCTTCTCGTGGTCTCACTGCCGCCCGCCGTGGTCTGGTGGTTCGTCGTCCATCCCTTCGTCGGCTTCTGGAGGCGCGTGGGCGCCAAGCCGGCCGTCTGGGCGGTGGGCATCATGATGACCGCGGGCATGGTGGGCCTCTGGTTCATCCGTCGGCCGCTGGTGGGCCGGGACCTCGGGACACACTGGATCCTCATCGCCCTGGGGGCGGTCTTCCTCTGTCTCGCCTTCTATCTCGGCATGCGGCGGCGCAAGCAGCTGACCATGCGGATCCTCTCGGGCCTCCCCGAGCTCCAGGCGGACGGCAAGGGGGGCGAGCTCCTCACGGGGGGCGTGTACGCGCATGTCCGTCACCCGCGTTACGTGGAGGTCGTCGTGGGGGTGTTCGGCTACGCCGCCCTGGCCAACCACGTCGGTGCGTGGATCACGGCCGTGGCGCTCCTTCCGGCGATCCACCTCGTCGTGATCCTGGAAGAGCGCGAGCTCGCCCGCCGTTTCGGCACCGAGTACGAAGCCTACCGTGCGCGGGTGCCCCGCTACCTTCCTCGGCGCCCCACCCCCACCCCCTGAGCATATCGCGGAGGCGGCTCAGGCCCCCGCCAGGACCTCGCGCACCACCCCCACCGCAACCTCCACGTCGGCGCGCTCGATACCCAGATGCATCACGGCCCGCACCCCGTGACGGCCACCGGGGAGCATGTGCACGCCCCGGTCGTGGCACCCATCGACGAAGTCGCCGGCTTCCATGGAGGTCACGTCGAAGCGCACGATGTTGGTCTGCACCGTGGCGAGGTCTACCTCGATGCCGTCCGTCTCCGCCAGCGCCTCCGCGAAGGCACGGGCATTGGCCACGTCCTCGCCCAGGCGCTCCCGGTGGTGCTCGAGGGCGTAGAGAGCTCCGGCGGCGATGACCCCCGCCTGGCGGAACCCGCCGCCGTACATCTGCTTGAACCGCCGCGCCCGGGTGATCAGCGTTCGGCTTCCCACCAAGGCCGAGCCCACCGGCGCCCCCAGACCCTTGCTGAAGCACACGCTCACCGTGTCGAAGCGCTCGGCGAAGGCCCGCTCCGGCACCCCCGAGGCCGCTGCCGCGTGCCACAGCCGGGCGCCGTCCATGTGCAGCGTCATGCCGTGGCTCCCGGCCGTCTCGGCCACGGCGGACAGGGTCTCCAGGGACCAGATCGTGCCGCCCCCCGAGTTGTGGGTGTTCTCCACGCACACGACGCGCGGGCGGGGAGAGTGGTTGGGCGGGTTGAACGGATGAGGAACCTCCAGGGCGCCCTCCACGTCATGGGCGCCGAAGATGCCTGCACGGCCCGCCATCCTCGCGATGGTGACGCCCGAGAGCGCGGCCGCGGCACCGCCCTCGTTGATGGCCATGTGCGCCGACGCATCCATGATGGCCATGTCCCCCGGCTCGGTGTGCGCGCGCAGGGCGATCTGGTTGGACATGGTCCCCGTGGGCACGTAGACCGCGTCTTCCTTGCCCAGGATCTCGGCGGCGCGGGCCTCGAGGGCCAGCACCGTCGGATCCTCGTGGTAGACGTCGTCACCCACGGGAGCGTGGGCCATGGCTTCGCGCATGGCGGGCGTGGGGAGGGTCACGGTATCACTGCGCAGGTCGATCAATTCGGTTCGCTCCGAAAGGGCCCCGGATGGGAAGACGCGACTTCTGTCTCGAGCTCCTCAGACTGATCCCCCGAAGCCCTCCCGGCAACCCGGTTTGACAGGTGTCGAAAACCTTGCGGAGCGCGGGCGGAAGGGGCATCGTCCTTCAAGTTCAGACAGCGTGGCGTAGTGCCACGAGCCCGGCGCAGGGGGTTGAGCATCTGCGCATCAGTCAGGTAGTCGGCAGGTACGGACCGTCCGGACTCCGACGACGACGACGAACAACCGAGGAGAACGGATGCGTACCGTAGGCACCGTCAAGTGGTTCAACGACCAGAAGGGCTTCGGATTCATCACCCCGGACGACGGCGGCAAGGACTGCTTCGTCCACCACAGCGCCATCCAGGCCGAAGGCTTCCGCACCCTCGCCGAGGGTGACCGAGTGGAGTTCGACGTCGTGCAGGGCACCAAGGGCCCCGCGGCCGAAAAGGTCACCAAGATCTGACGCCACGAGCGCCGTTCGCACCATCGGGCCGTCCGTCCTCCGGGGTGGACGGCCCGATTCG
This sequence comes from Gemmatimonadota bacterium, assembly GCA_022340865.1. Classification (GTDB taxonomy): domain Bacteria; phylum Gemmatimonadota; class Gemmatimonadetes; order Longimicrobiales; family Gaopeijiaceae; genus SZUA-318. The sequence goes on along the minus strand of JAJDNC010000165.1, from coordinate 6,281 downwards.
CTGTGAGAGAGACATGACTCGTATCCTCGGAGCCGCAGCGCTCCTCGTTCTCGCCGTCGGATGCGGCGGCAAGCCCCCTGCGAAGACCGCGAAGGGGCCGGACCTGTCCAACCCCCTCCTCTACCCCGCGCGCCTCACCGAGACCGCGCCGGACACCTTCCGCGTCCGCTTCCACACGTCCAAAGGGGACTTCGTCGTGGAGGTGCACCGTGCCTGGGCGCCCATCGGGGCGGACCGGTTCTACAACCTGGTGAAGAACGGCTTCTACGACGACACGCGCATCTACCGGGTGCTCAAGGGCTTCATGGTGCAGTTCGGCCTGAGCGGCGATCCCATGATCAGCGCCCAGTGGAAGGACAAGGTCCTCGTGGACGACCCCGTCACCCAGTCGAACCTGCGTGGACGGCTCTCCTTCGCCAGGAACGGCCCCACCTCGCGCACGACCGGGGTGTTCGTCAACCTCAAGGACAACCCGTCGCTGGACAAGCAGGGCTTCGCCCCCTTCGGCGAGGTCGTCGAGGGGATGAGCGTCGTCGACTCCTTCTACTCCGGGTACGGCGACGGCCCTCCCCGGGGGAACGGGCCGTATCAGGCCCGGGTGCTGGCCAGGGGCAACGCCTATCTCGACGCGCAGTTCCCCAAGCTCGACCGCATCGAGACGGCCGTCATCGAGAAGTGAGGATCGGCGGAGAGCCGGCCGCGATCCCGCCGGCCCTTTCGCCGCGACACGGACGGTTGGTGGCGTCCGTCGCTCCCGTCAGGGCAGGTAGTAACGGGTGATCTTCATGGAGAGCCAGAGCCCGACACCCGTGAAGATCGTGGAGACGAGGAAGGCGGTGAAGATCGAGATCTTCGCGCCGATCACCCACCCCACGTACGAGGCGACGAACGTCATGGCCGTGTTCAGAATCCCCTTCACAGTGGGCAGCCTCGTGCAGGAGGGCGTGACGTAGCGCTATTTGACCGTATGTCCCCTACCGGCGTGGGAGCAAGGATGGCGTTGTCAGAACCGCAGCGTCGCCTTGCACCGGTCGGTGTCCAGCAGCAGGTCCAGGGCGTTCTCCGATCCGTGAACCAGCAGGTCGGCGGCCAGGATCGCGTCGAGGGCGCAGCCTTCTCCGTTGTCGACTGCGACGGCGAGCCCGCCGGCGTCACGCACGGCCTTCAGCAGTAGCCGATCGTTGTTGCCGTTTCCGAACGCAGCCACGTGCTGCGGGTTCCGCTCCAGCACGTATGCGCGCTTCTGCTCGTCGTGTCGCTCACCGGTGAGCACGTGCACCGCGACGGGAAGTCCGGCCAGCTCCCCCCTCGCCGTGCCGAACGTGTCTGCCGTCAACACCTGGACCTCCGCCTGTCGAGCGAGAGCGGCAAGGCGGGCCTTGACCCCGGGTCGTACGGCGCCGGCGAACGCGTGGGTGCCGGTGTAGTCGGTGATCACCGTCTCGATCTCTCGCACGCCCAGTCCCGGAATTTCCAATCGTATCATCGTCTCTCCAGACGCACGGGCTCCGTTCTCTCTCCCCGACTTTGCGCCTCCGGCCGTCGCGGCGCCACCCGCAGCTACGACTCCGCCCGCCATCGCGGGGCGCCCCGGACAGTTGCGGTGGTCGCCGGGGCCGGACACCGACCCGAGGTCATGACGCCGACGACGATCGTCCGGCCCGCTGGACCGTCGCCTTCACCCGCCGGGCCGCGGACGCCAACGTGTGGTGCGCGCGCCCCTTGACCAGCCAGGAGAGGGCGAAGGCCCACAGGGCGATGGTCTCCGGCCAGAAGATCGGGTGCGGCCGGATCCGGGAGGCCCCGGCCCAGAGGATGCAGGCGATGATCACCGTGCCGCAGACGGCATAGACCCGATTCCCGAACCGCTTGTCGGGCGGAAGAGGCTCCCCCTCGGGAACGTCCGTGCGGCGGAAGAGCCAGAGGGAGAAGACGGCGAAGCTCGTGAAGAGCAGCGCCGCGGCGATGTAGTGGATCGACCCGGCCGCCCCACCCCACCACTCAGGTCTGGGGATGTGGTCCGGCGCGCTTCCTGTGGGAAAGATGGCTATGGCGAAGGCGCACAGGGCGGCGAACCGCCCCAGGCGCCGGTCCGCTCGCGAGTCGCTGTAGCCCTGGTAGGTGAGGAGGAAGAACCCCAGACCGAAGAGGACGCCCACGAAGACCGCCACCGCTCCCGAGTAGTAGTACGCGCTGACGGAGTCGAGGAGCTTCCACGCCGGCAGCTCCGCGGTCCCTCGCACCCCGGCGAGTCCGTAGAGAAGAACGGGCAGAAGGAGCCCCAGATACCCGATGAGCTGTCGGTGGGCATAGGTCGACAGATCCAGGCTCTGCTCGGACTCCTCCGGTGAGACCCCGCCGCCTCCCGAGTCGATCGCCGGTGCTGCGCACATTCTGCACCTCCGGAGTGGCTACGAGTAGGACACACCTGGATACAGGTGGCTGATCGCCATGGTGAACACAGGGTCGAACAGCTTGTCGAAGACCTGCCAGGCGATGATGATGCCGATCCAGGTAACCTGCGGATGCGACCAGATGAAGTCCTGGTATTTCCTCACCATGTGGTCGGGCATGACGAGGACCAGCGCAGCGCTCCCGTCCAACGGAGGAACCGGCAGGAGATTGAAGAGACCGAGCAGCAGGTTCAGCGCAAAGACGGAACCGATGAGGTAACCGACGGAGTTCCACCAGCTGCCGGCCCCGGCGGTCGCCGTCGTCACGTCCGCGAAGGTGATGTGCTCCGGAGCGGAGAACACTCCGCCCAGAACGCCCAGATTGATGAGGAGCGCCGCGAGCAGCACCAGGAGGAAGTTGGCGCCGGGCCCGGCCAGGGCCATCCAGCCCGCGCGCTTCGGATACCGCTCGGCCCAACTCCTGTTGTATGGAGCGCTCGCGAAGCCCAGAGGCCAACCCGACAGGAGCACCGAGACGATGGGCAGGACCACCATTCCGATGATCTCCCGCCGGATGTGCGGCATCGGATTCAGAGTCACCTGACCGCCCTCGTACGCGGTGCGGTCACCGCCACGCATAGCGGCCCACGCGTGGGCCGCCTCGTGAAGGGTCGTCGAGAAGAGGAAGACTCCGTAGAACACGAAGCCGTCGAGAACCTTCGGCATGACAAGTCCCTTTCTGGGCCTCTCCGGGGGGCTCGGGAGAACCCGCGCACCAGGATGCGCTCCGCGCTGCCCCGGTCGCAAGGCGAGTGCCGAGTCGGGCGGGCGGGCGTCTTCTACGTTGTCCGGCCACCGCGGCCGTGGTCCGGGTCAGAGCAGCCCCGGCAGCTCGTCGAGGCGGTGGATGATCCGGCTCGCCTGCGGCTCCGGCTCCGGGTCCCTTTGCAGCAGGATGACCTGGAGGCCGGCGGCGGCGCCTCCGCGGTAGTCGTCGACGAGGCTGTCTCCGACATGCAGGACCCGTTCCGGCCGCATGCCCAGCCGGGCACAGGCCTCTTCGAAGATGCCCGGATCGGGCTTCGCGACACCGACGTCACCGGATGCGACGACGTGATCCACATGGCCCGCGAGCCCCAACTCGGCACAGAAGTGCCGGAGGCCCGCTTGCCAGTTCGACACGATGGCGATGGAATAGCCCCTGGCCCGCAGTGCGGAAAGCGCCGTCCACGCGTCGGGAAAGACGTCGAAGCACTGGGGGCCGAGAATGCGCCACAGGTTCCGCGCGTGCCGCTCCGCGTCCCCCTCCGCCGTGGGAACCTGCAGTCTCTTGAAGATGCGATCCGCCAGGAACACGTAGTACGCCATCCGGTCGGCCGGCGAACCCCCGGGCGCGTACCTGGCGTCGTGTTGGTCGAACACGTCATAGAGGACCTGGTGCTCCCACGGCGCGTGTGCGAGCTCGTGCGCATCCAGGTAGTCGACGAGCGCCCGTGCGCGTCCGCCGCCTTCACGATGGAAGGCCAGCGTCTCGTAGAAGTCGAGACTGATCCCCTCGATCTCGCTCAACGATGCTTCCGCACCCGCACGCATAGAGAGGGCGGAACCGCCGTCCTGGAGAGGCCTGCTGTCGTCACACCGGAGGAAGGGCGACGATCCCTCACACCTCGCTCGGGGCGGGTGCCACCTCGCTCTCGGCCAGGGCCAGCCAGCCCAGCACCACCAACGCAACCGTCAGGACCGTCCCGCCGAGGCCGACGGCGAAGGGCAGGATCTGCGTCCACTGGATCGACACCAGCAGCACCGAGGCTCCGCCGATGACCACGAAGCCTCGCCTGGCCACAGCCGTCTTCGTCCACGTGGCGAGGATCATGGTCGCGAACAGGGCGACGACGACTCCCACGATCCGGACGAGAGCGATGGGAACGAAGGCTTCCGGCCCCGAGGCGGGTGCCGCCGGCACCCTGAGATCGATGCCGAAGGCGGCGTTCGTCAGAGCGTGCGGCCAGAGCGAGAAGCCTGCCGCCAGAGCCAGGATCACGATCAGGGCCACCAATCCACCACTTCTGGCCGAACGCCTCATGAGTGCAGCCTCCGTTCTCATCCGATGACCTGGGGCTCCCCTGCAGCATAGAATGCTCAGCTGCAACGCAGACGGCAAGGAAGGAAGTGGGGTGTGATCCCCGGCTACCAGACCATCTCCAACGGCGACCCGGCCGCGAGCGACAGGTGTCTCCCCTGCACCCCACCGTCCATTTCCACCTGGAGAGACTCGGTGTCGCCACTCTCGACATCGACGAGACCGGATTCGGCGAGCCACTTCAGCTCGGCCGAGGGCCGGATGGCGGACGGCAAGACGAGCCCCACGCGCGAGATCGTCCGCGCGCCGTTGCGATGCCCGGGCAAGGAGGCGTCCGGGTCGAGCCCGGGAGCCAGGAAGAACAGGAGCGGCTCCTCGTGCCTGACCGAGCTCCCGGCGACCCGGATCGAGAGCTCGGGCGGCAGATAGGGCGGGCGATACTCCCAGGTCGCCACAGGCGGATGGGACGCATCGGGAGAGAGGCGAACGCACACCCCGATGCGGCTCGCGCCCCGCAATCCGCCCAGCCGCTCGCCGAGACCCGTCGGCGACACCGTCGGGGAGCCGGCCTCGGCTCGGTTCTCGAGCCACGCGAACTCGAGATAGGCATTGTCGAAGAAGAACCGACGGCACGCCGTGCCCTGGCCACGGTGGACGTTGGGCGCCCCCTCGGTGAAACCCGCCGCCCGCAGGGGTTCGACCTCCGGGCCGCCCCGGGACACGGCGAGAAACACATGGTCCAGCGACAACGGGACCCGGGTCGGCATCACCGATTCCGGGGAAGACGGCGGCTCATTCGAACGCGGCCCCGTCGGACGTCGACCGTCGTCCTCGCCACGCATTCACGTCCCGCAGGTTGACCTCCGTCCAGAAGCCACGCCCGGCCTTCAATCGACCCAGATCCACCACGATGACGCTGTGGGCACCGACGGCGTGCCCATCCGCGTCCACGACGCGCATCGCCTGCTCGTGGGAAAAGGCTTGCACCAGCTGTACGGTGTTGACGACGTCGGTGGACCTCGCGATGGCGTCCGAGAGATCCCTCACCGCCGGCGCCAGGGCCGCGAACGACGGAAGAGGTCGCACTCCCCCGCTGACGATGCCCCGCCCCAGTGCCTCTCGCTCGAGCCGAGTCTCGGCCACCGCCTCGTCCCCGCGGTACAGACGAAACGCAAGTGGCGGCAACGGCTTCCAGAAGGCGGCCTTGAAGAGCAGGACCACACCTCCGAGAACGCACATCCCGCCGATGACGAGCCCACCGAACGCGAACCCCGACAGCCACGTCTCCAGTCCGCTCAGCGGCGGCACGTGCTCCAGCAAGGCGCCGAGGCCGAAGAAGGTGGCCGCGGCCAACGCCGCGCCTCCGCCGAGGCAATAGAGCGCGTACCTGACGAAGTCCCGGCGACCCGGTTGACCGAAGCGGTCCCTGCGGCGCACATCCCATCGCCGCAGCAGCAAGCGGGAGTACAGGCTGCCGGACGGCACCACCCGGAGCAGGATCACGGCCAGGGCGACGAGCATCCAGATTCCCACCACCTGCCGGCCTGTCACCGTGGCCTGTCTCCTTCTCTGGCGAATCCGGAGTCTCTGCTGCGGCGCACAATGCCCCCGCGAGTGGTGCGTGGCAAGACGAAGGACCCGGGCCGCGCCGCCCCGAGGGGGGAGTGTCGTCCACCGCGAGTAAGGTCAGCCTACAGCTGCCAGAGGCCGTGGTGGACGCCGCCCTGGATGTAGATGGCGAAGGTGCCGTGGCCGGGAATCTCCAGCGGCGGGTGGGCCACCTCGGCCCCGGCCTCCACCGCCGCGGC
>JAJDNC010000161.1 GCA_022340865.1 Gemmatimonadota bacterium | reverse complement strand
CGCCGGCCGGGCGATGGCCTTCGGCGGCGGCGGAATCTCGATGTCCGGCGGAAGAGTCACGCTCTCCAGCTCGGTCTGCTTGAACGAGATGTCCGCGGCCGAGAGCTGGGGCCAGAACGCGAACGCGCTGAAGTGCACCAGCGTGGCCGCGATCATGGATCCCCAGAGCCACGTGCCGAAGGACTTCTTGAGACGGTCGTTCGCCGTCTCGGCAAGCTCCTCGATGGGCTTGCTCGACGGCTCGGCTTCCATGGCGCTCATCGTCTTTCCCTCTGTGTTTGCGTCTCCAACTTCGCACCGCACCTCCGCCCAGCCCGTGCCTGATAAATGGGGGCGCGCGGCGGCCCTGTCAACGATATTACTAATAAATATCGGTCGCTGGAACAGGTCTCACTGCCGTCTTCTCAGCTCTCGTACGGCCACATGTAGACGCTCCTTGGAGCGCTGCTTTCACCCCCGGCCCCGAACGTGTAGCAGTCGATGCCAGGACCGATCTTCAACTCCGAGCAGGGCACGGGAAGCTGGAGGAACGTACCGAAATAGAGGTCTCCCCAGCCCCGCCCGTCGAAATACCATGGAGCTCCAAGCAGGCCCTTGAATCGCGTCTCCAGGCGCTTCTCCCACTTCAGCATCTCCATGAGGTTCCCACAGGTGCCATCGGGGAGCTTGGGAACGCACTCCTGGTTGGTGCCGGAACCGTCCGTCGGGCTCAACCCGGCAGCGGTACGGCTGATGTTGACGAGCTCGGCCGCACCTGCCGCGTCTCCCCGGCGCAGCATGCCTTCGGCCCTCAGAAGCCGCATCTCGGCAAGGGATACCTCGGGCCAATTCCGGTCCACCGAGTTGTTGTAGGCCTCTCCTGCGAGGTCCCAGTAATAGGACCACCGCCAGGTGCCACGCGGTGCCTGTTGCCATATGTCCTCGATATTCCAAGCACGGTCCTGACCGCCCACCTGCCCTTGAAGGCCATCGGGAATCGCAAACATGGACCCCGGGTTCGCCTCCTGCTCCGCCAGGGTCGTGCCCTGCGGGAACCGGGTGTCGGGGGTGATGATGAGGATGGGGTCCTCGACGCCGTCGCCGTCGGCGTCCGGGTTGGGAACGCGGTCCACGACAGGTATGCTCAGCCACCGCTGATAGTTGCCGGACTGATCCGCCATGCCCACGACGAAGTAGGCCTGCTCCGACCAGGCCACGCGGGTGCCATACTCGAGGGCGGAAAGACTCCACCCTTGGGTGGGGTCCATATCCATGATCCACGGTTCCTGGATCCCCTCGTCCACGTCGGCAATGACCGCGCCCCAGTCCACGGCCGCCCTCTCTTCCGGGGTTCTCGCTACGGCCGCCCGGAAGCGGGCGGCGAAGGAGTGGGCGAGGCGCGCGAGCTGGTCGGCGGAGACCGGGACCGTGGTCCAGTCGGCCGGGATCTCCCACGACTTGCCCTGGGCAAGAGCGGCGGCCTCCTCGAGCTCGCTCAACGCCGTGGCCATCAGGTCGTCGTATGAGAGCATCTCCCGCTGTCCTGTCTCGTCGTGCGCCACTTCTTCGTTCAGGACGACGCCACGGTCGTAGAGCAGCGCCAGGGTGCCGTGGCTCAGTCCCTGGACGAATCGACCAAACGCCATGATGCGCTGGGTGCCGGCCTCGCCGAGCTCGCTTTCCAGCTCCGGCCGGGACTCTACTGCCAGGAGCCCTTCCGCCACCGACGTGAGCGCCTCGTACAGCGTGTACCATGGGTACGTGACCCATCCCCCATACCCACTGGCCTCGTCGTCCACCGGCCTTCGAGGCAACCACGAATAGTGTGACGCCTGACAGTACGGGGTCGAGTACTGGAAGGCGGTGGTGCTCAGCAGCATGCCAGCGCCCCAGTAGCCGTTCGCGGCGTCGAACCAGGTGTTGAACGCTCCGCCGACGACGGCTTCGGCGGTGGCGGCGTCAGGGATGGCACTCCGTGCGTCCAGCACGTTTGGGTTGGTGACCTTCAGGTTGGTGCAACTGGCCAGCACCGCGGTCAGGACCAGAAGGGCGCCGGAGACCATGCGAGATCGGAGCATCTCCTGCCTCCTCGGACACGTCTCTCGGGCAGGAATTGCTTCTTATGCGGAATACGGCCGGCTGCTCGACTAAAGTCAAGGATCTTGGACACCGCCGGGCCGCATTGTGGAAGCACGGTTGCGTGTCGACGTGTCGTGTGGCCAAGCGGTGTCACGGCCAACGGCGGCGAGTTCAGGCGGGTGGATGGGCTGGAGGTTGTTTCCTGCCGCCGACTGCAGACGCGCCGACGCCCGCCGTCGGGGACGGCGGGCGCGGCTTTCCTCCGGGGGGCGTGCCTCGGGCGCTACCGCTCCGACCCTCCGTCCCCACCGCCCGTGGTGGCGACGGCGGTGGTGGGCGTGCCCACCTCCTTCTCGAAGGCGCGTGCCAGGGCCTCGAGGTCGACCTCGTCCGGGCGGGCGTCACCGACGAGAGGCTCGACGCGGGCGAGGCTCACGGTGGCCTTGTCGTACGTGCTGTCGGCGCTCAACGCGGCGCGGTACGCATCGGCGGCGGCGGCCTTGTAGCCGCTGCGCTCCAGTGCGACGCCCAGGTTGTTCTGGAAGACCGCGGATCCGGGCTCGAGCTCCGTGGCTCTGGCCAGCGGCTTGAGCGCGTCCTCGTAGGCGCCCGTCTGGATCATCAGCAGGCCGAGGTTGTTCATGGCCCAGACGTCCTTGGGGTTGATGCCGAGGGCCTCCCTGTAGGACGCGGCCGCGGAGTCCGCGTGGCCGAGTGAAGCCTGGACGTTGCCCAGCACCCGCCAGACGTCGGCCGACTGCGGCATCAGGTCCACCGCGTGCGTGAGGTGCGACTCCGCCTCACCCGGCTTCCCGTCCTCCAACAGGACCCGCCCGAGGTTGGTGAGGGCCTTCACGTTGTCGGGGTCGATCTCCACGGCGCGCCCGAGCGCGCTCTCGGCACTCTCCAGATCTCCCGACTTCCAGGCCGAGATCCCGAGCATGTAGTGGCCCCACACGTTGTCGGGCTTGCGCTCGGCATAGGCCTGGAAGAGCGTCGCGGCCTGAGCGTAGTCTCCGTCGCGGAAGACCGTCTCCGCATCCTGGTAGGTCACCACCCGGTCGGGTGAAGCGAGTTGGGCGGAGTCCGTGGGGGGCTCCGGCGGGGGCAGGGGAACCGACGCGAGACGTGCGGACGACTCGGGCGCCGTGCTGGCCTGAGCGGCGGGCTGCTGCGCGGTGCGGGTCACGCTCGCCGCGCTGTCGCCGCCGCCGCCGCAGGCCGTCAGGCCCAGCGCCAGGACCGCCACCACCGCCGCCAGCGCCCGGTACGGTCGACCTGCCCCGAAGGGGGTCAGATTCTTCTCCGACATGGTGCCTCCTCTTCTCGGGCGTCCGTGGACGCCGTTGGTGTGTTGTGCTGCTCGGCATCGTGTCGGGCAAAGGGGCTGCCGTGGTGGAGGACAGCGCCCCATGGCGTCGTAACTTGTTGTGCACACTTCAGTTGAAGCGGGTGACTCGGCGAAGAATGGGGCCTGTACGTGTCCGGATGGACACGGACGCGGGGGGCTGCTTGTGTCCGGATGGACACGTTTGGCTGGGTCCGGTTGCGTCCCTCGGACTGATTCGAGGAACGCCGGGTGGCGGCGGGCAAGCCCGCCGCCACCGCC
>JAJDNC010000045.1 GCA_022340865.1 Gemmatimonadota bacterium | reverse complement strand
GCAGCGCGTCGACAGACAGGAAATCGGTGATGTTCTTCTTGCACACCCGCCTCCCGATCCTCGCCGTCCTGGCCGGCCTCGCGGTCATCGGATACGCCCTCTGGGGGACCGCCAGAAAGCGGCCGCACGACAAGGTCATGAAGAGGCTGGCGCTGACCTTCCGCAGCCTCATGGACCTGACCGCGTTTCTGGGCTTCGTCCTGCTCTTCACCAACTACCGCGCCAACCCGGACATCGGCGTGCACATCATCCTCATGCTCCTGGCCACCGCGGTGAGCCACGTGGTGCCGGCCGTGATGCGGCGCCGTCGCCAGGCGGAGCGCACGCTCCTGCCCTACGCCGTGGCCACCACCATCGCGCTGGGGCTCGTGGTGGCGGGGGTCCTGTCGGCCCCGGGGTGGAGGGGCTAGCCGACCGTGTCGGCACCCGGACCCGGGGACCTGGGCCTGGTCATGGGGGGCGGCGGAGCCCGCGCCGCGTATCAGGTGGGCTTCCTGCGCAGCCTCGCGCGGCGCTTCCCGGAGCTGCGCATCCCCTACATCACCGGCGTGTCCGCGGGCGCCATCAACGCCGCGTTGCTCGCCTCGCACCACGGCACCTTCCTCCAGGCCACCGACGAGCTCACCCAGCTCTGGAGCCGGCTGACCATGGGCGACGTCTTCCGGGTGGACGGCGGCACCCTCCTCGCCAACGCCGTTCGCTGGGGCCGGCAGCTCGTCTCCGGCGGCTTCGGCGGTGCGCCGCGGCCGCGGGCGCGGGGCCTGGTGGACACCCAACCGCTGCGGGCCTTCCTGGGCGAGGTGCTCCACGCCGTGGACGGCGAGCTCACCGGAATCGGCGCGAACATCGAAGCGGGACGCCTGAAGGCGGTGGCCATGAGCACGTCGAGCTACTCGACGGGCCAGTCCGTGACATGGGTGCAGGGACAGGACATCAAGGAGTGGGAGCGCCCCCACCGGCGAGCCCGGCAGACGACGCTGACCGTGGAGCACGTGATGGCCTCGGCGGCCCTGCCGCTCCTCTTCCCGGCGGTGCGACTCGACAACGCCTGGTATGGAGACGGCGGCATCCGCCTCACCGCCCCCCTGTCGCCGGCCCTGCACCTCGGTGCCTCCCGCCTCATCGCCATCTCCACCCGCTACGAGCGCAGCGCCACCGAGGCCGACGAGCCCGTCATCTACGGGTATCCGCCTCCGGCACAGGTGGTGGGGGTGCTCATGAACTCCATCTTCCTGGACCTGCTGGACTACGACGCCCTGCGCCTGGAGCGGCTCAACCGGCTCATCGAGCGCCTTCCGCAGGAGGAGAGGCTGAACCTCAGGCCCGTCAAGCTCCTGGTGCTGCGCCCCTCCATGGACCTGGGCAAGCTGGCCACGGACTACGAGGCGCGCCTTCCCCGGGCATTCCGGTTCCTCACCCGCGGCCTGGGAACGCACCAGACCCGCAGCCCCGACTTCCTGAGCCTGGTGCTCTTCGAGCCCACGTACCTGCGCTCCCTCGTGGAGATGGGAGAAGCCGACGGCACGGCCCGCATCGAGGAGGTGGCGGCGTTCCTCGAGGCCCCGGGGTCGACGGCTACAGCCACCCCTTCCGCCTGAAGTAGAGCACCATGCCGCCGCCGATGACGAGCATCAGTGCCAGCAGCGCGGGATAGGCCCACGGCCAGTGCAGCTCCGGCATGTGCTCGAAGTTCATGCCGTACACGCCCGCCAGAAACGTCAGCGGGATGAAGATGCTGGCCATGACCGTGAGCACCTTCATGATCTCGTTGGTGCGGAAGCTCACGGTGGACAGGTACAGGTCCATCATCCCGGAGACCACGTCGCGCAGGGCCTCCACGGTGTCCAGGACGTGCACGGCGTGATCGCGGACGTCGCGCAGGAAGACCTGCGTCTCGTCGGTGAACCGCTCGAGCTCGTCCCTCACCAGCGAGGACACCAGGTCGCGCAGCGGCCACACCGCGCGGCGAATGGAGAGGAGCTCCCGCTTGAGCGCATGCAGCCTCTGGATGGTGTGCTCCCGGGGATCGACGATGACCTCCTCCTCCAGGCCCTCGGTGAGCTCCCCGATCCCCTCCAGCACCACGAAGTAGTTGTCCACCACCGCGTCGATGAGCGCGTACGTCAGGTAGTCCGGGCCCCGCGCGCGGATCCGGCCGCGCGAGGTGCGTAGCCGCTCGCGCACGCCGTCGAAGACGTCGCCTACGCGCTCCTGGAACGTGAACACGTAGCGGTCGCCGAGGATCAGGCTGAGCTGCTCCTCGTCGGCCTGCAGCGTATCGGCGTTCCAGCGGAGCATCGGCACCACGATGTACAGAGCCCCGTCGTACTCCTCGAGCTTCGCCCGCTGCCCCACCGAGACGATGTCCTCGAGCATCAGCGGATGCCATCCGAAGTGCTCACCCAGCCGCTGCACCAGCTCGACGTCGTGGAGCCCGTCGACGTCGACCCAGCTCACGGTGGGTGAGTCCTTCATCGAGAGGCACGCGGAGACGTCGGGGACCTCGGCTTCGTGTAGCTCATCCGCGTCGTAGTCGATGTACCGGATGAGAGTCCGCTCGACCTTCTTCTCACCCGAATGGACGAGCGTCCCGGGTGCCGTCCCGGGCTTCTTGACCGCCCGGCGCACCAGCCGTCCCATGACGCGGATCTGATGCAGCGGATTGACCGCCTTCGGAACGAGGCGCCTGGACTTCGGTCTCGCCATGTCCTCCCTCCAGGATTGGGCAGCCCACGGAGTTTCGAGTAAGATAGGACCACCGCTCACCCCACGCCCGGACTCTCTCCCCTTGACGCGACAGGCCCCCAGCGCGACGCGCAGGCTTCATCCGAGAGCATTCACGGTATCCGTGGTCTGGACGCTGCTGCTTCTCTGGCTGGGCAGCGTGGTCCACGCCACCCACTCGAGCCTCGCCTGTCCCGACTGGCCCACGTGCCACGGCACGATGTTCCCCGTGATGACCGGCGGCGTCTTCTGGGAGCACCTGCACCGACTGGTTGCGGGCGGCCTGGTGCTCATGTGGATCCTCGCGACCTGGATCGCCGGGAGGGAGACCCGCGACCGACCCTGGATCTTCAAGATGTGCCTCGCCGGGATCGCGCTTCTCGTCGTCCAGGCGGTCTTCGGGGGGCTGACGGTCCTCTTCAAGCTGCCGCCGCTGGTCTCCACCACGCACCTCACGCTGGCCATGACGTTCGTCGCCCTGGCCACCGTGCTGGCGTCCAGCACCGCCTGGGCCGCCGCCCCCGGAGAGCTCTCCGCCCGGCTCGCCCCGCAGGTGCGCCGGTGGGGGCTCGTCACCGGAGTCCTCGTCTTCCTCCAGTGCATCCTCGGCGCCCTGGTTCGGCACTACCACGCCGGCATGGCCTGCCCGGACGTGCCGCTCTGTCTGGGCCACGTGGTCCCGCCGCTGGGGAACCACCTGGTGGCTCTCCAGTTCTTCCACCGGCTGACCGCGCTGGTGGTGGCGGCGGCGGTCATCGCCTTCGCGACGTGGAGCTTCAGGGTCGGAGCCCCGGCGTTCGTCCGCGTGTGGACGGTCTGGGCGGTGGTGCTGGTGCTGGTGCAGATCGCCCTGGGCGTCATCTCCGTCCTCACCGCCATCGCCGTGGTGCCGATATCCCTGCACACGCTGGTCGCGGCGAGCCTCCTGGCCGTGCTCGTCCATCTCACCACGCAGGGGTGGGCAGCGCAGCGCACCGTGACGGCGGAGCCTGCCGCGGCCCACGCCGCGGCCTGACGCGGAGGCCACCCTGGGACGGGCTCAGGCAGGGGACGTGCTGGCGTTCTGCGACGCCTTCCTCAACGCCACGAGCGCGGTGGCGCTCGTGACCGGATGGGTGCTCATCCGACGGCGCAAGCCCCGACTCCACCGCCGCGCGATGCTCACCGCGGTGACGGCGTCGGCGCTCTTCCTGATGTCCTACCTCACCCGCGTGGCCCTCACGGGTACCCACCGCTTCGCCGGAGTGGGCACCGCCAAGGTCGTGTACCTGAGCATCCTGTTCTCGCACATGACCCTCGCCATGGCGGTGGTGCCCCTGGTGCTCCGGCTGCTCTGGCTCGTGTACCACCGTCGCTTCCGCGACCACGCCCGCCTGGCACGGTGGACCTTCCCGATCTGGACCTACGTCTCGGTGACGGGCCTGGTGGTTTATCTGCTCCTCTATCAGGTGTACGGATACCTGTGAGCGACGGACACCCGGGCCCCGGGTCCGGGACGCTGCGGGGCTACGCGGAGGCGGTGTCCGCGGCGGCTCTCTGGGGCTCCTCCGGGATCTTCAGCGTCTACCTCTTCAGGATGGGCGTGACGCCCCAGGACGTGGCGCTCCTTCGCCCCGCGCTGGGCTTGGTCCTGCTGCTGGTGGCGGTGGCGGCCAGCCGTCCCGGGTCCCTCCGCATCTCTCGGCGCGGGCTTCTGGTGCTGTTCGTGGGGGGAGGCGTCGCGGTGGGGATCTTCCAGGTCGGATACCAGCTCTCCGTCGACGCGGTGGGCGTGCCCAGCACGGTGGCCCTCCTCTATGTCGCACCCGCCATCGTGGTGGCGCTGTCGGGGCCTCTCCTGGGCGAGTGGCCCACCCCCGTTCGCATCGGCCTCGCGGTGGTGGCCGTGGTGGGCGTCTGGCTCAGCGTGCTCGGGGCCCACGCCGTGAAGACCACCTTCGGTACGGTGGGCATCGGCTGGGGCCTCGGCGCGGCGGCATCCTATGCCGCGTACGTGCTCCTCGGCCGATACGCCGCACCCCGGTGGGGGAGCATGGCCACCGTGGTCTACAGCACAGCCGGCGCGTGTGTCCTGCTCGCCGTGTCGTTGCCCTTCACGCCGGCGCCGGTGACGCTCCCCGGGAGCGGGGCCGCCTGGGGGCTCCTGGGCCTTTTCGCCCTCCTGACCATCACGGTGGCGCAGTTCATCTTCTTCGATGCGCTCCGCTTCGTGGACGCGGGCCGGGCCGCGGTGTCGGCGACGGCCGAGCCGCTGGTGGCGGCCCTCCTCGCCACCGTGCTCCTCCATCAGGGTCTGGACCCCCTGGGTTGGCTGGGTCTCGCCCTCGTGGTGGTGGGCGTGGCGGGCGTCGGCCTCACCATTCCGGGATCGACCCGGCCCAGCGGCAGGATCTGACCTTCCGGGTCACGGGGTCCGCCCGGCGAGAGTGGGCCGCGCCCATCCGGCGGCCGAGGGACGGCCCGCGCCGGGCCTACTTCGTGGGGAAGGAGATCTCCACCTCGCCGCCGTTCCCGGGGACGTTGCGCACGTCGATGCGCCCGCCCATGCCCTCCACGGCCTTGCGCGCGTGGGGCAGCCCCAGCCCCAGCCCGTCGTCCGCGGTGGAGTAGAACGGGTCGAAGGCCCGCTTCAACGCGTCCTCGGAGAAGCCCTGTCCCCGGTCCCGCACGCGCACCGTGGCGCGGCCGTCCTCCCCCGCCACCGTGACGTCCACGGTGTTTCCTCCGCCGAAGCGGCCGGCATTGTGGAGGACCAGGTACAGCGCGTCCATGAACGCCCGCGCGTTGACGTCCGCCCGCACCCGACGCTCGTCCAGGCTGACCCGAACGCTCACCGACTGGTCGTGGGCGAACTCACGGGTGACCTGCTGGACCAGGGCGGAGAGATCGCTGGTCTCGCCCGACGTGCCCGGCTCGACCAGGAAGAAGTCGAGGTCCTCCAGAGAGCCCAGGGCGCGACCGATGCGCTCGCGCAGCTCGGCGGCGTCGGCGTCCGGGTCCGCCCCGGCCAGATGGGCCCGCACCCCTTCTTCCAGGAAGGCACCGACCCGGCCCAGCGCCTCGCGGAGGGCGCGCTGGCGCTCCTCGTCCCTCGGGGTCCAGCCCTGGCGCAGCGCTTCGTGCAGCTCCGCCTCCGCGCTCCCGGGCTCGGCCCCTTCCGGAAGCCCACCCCTGGCGACGGAGCGCGCCGCCGAGCGCAACCGGTCTTCGGTCTCCGCCCGGCCCTGAGTGCGCCCGCTCGAGAGCCCGCCGGCGCGGCCCACGATGAAGCCCACCGCCGCCCCTACCAGAGCGACCACGATCATCCATATGGCTGTCGGCATTGTCCTTCCTCGATGCTTGTCGCCGCCTCGGACGCGGTCCGGAGCGGTGCATGTTCGCATTGCGGGGCATTCCCGGCAACACGGTCGTTGCCCGTGCCCGCTCCTGCGCCTATCCTCGCCTCCATGCTCCCTTTGGCCGCCCTGGACGCCCTCCTCGGGGAGAGCTCCGATCCGCACAATCCGTCCGCGGCGGAGATCCGTCGCCTCTTCGAGCGGATGCGTCGGCTGGCGGTGGTGGGGATGTCCCGCGATCCCACCAAGGCCGCCCGCAGGGTACCCTCGTACCTGGCGGCCAAGGGATACGAGGTGGTTCCGGTGAACCCCCATGCGGAGCGGATCCTGGGCAGCATCGCCCATGCGACGCTCACCGACGTCGTCGATCCCGTGGATCTGGTGGTGGTCTTCCGGCCTTCCGGACAGGCAGGCGCCATCGTCGACGAAGCGACGACCCGCAAGGAGAGGCCGGCCATCTGGCTCCAGGAGGGCATCCGCGCGGACCCCGAAGCGGCCCGGGCGCGGAGCCTGGGGTTCCTCGTGGTCCAGGACCTGTGCACCTACAAGGTGCACCGCGCCCTGTACACGTGAGCCCGACCCGCCGGTCCCGCCCGTCGGCGGGCGCGGCCAGGCCTCCGCTCCAGGTCACCCCCGTCCGACATCCGCGTCGGCCGGCTCCAGCCTCCGTCAACTCTCCAGCAGCGCCGCAATCTTCTCCGCGTGCCCCTCGGCCTTGACCTTCCGCCAGGACTCCACGACACGGCCCCGCTCATCGATGAGGAAGGTGCTGCGCTCCACGCCCATGGACTTGCGGCCGTACAGAGACCGCTCCTTCCACACCCCGTACGCCTCGCACACCGCACGGTCCTCGTCCGCCAGCAGCCGGAAATTGAGCCCGAACTTGTCCCGGAACTTCCGGTGCGACTCCACCGAGTCCGGCGACACGCCCAGGACCACGGCTTCGACGCCGTCGAAGCGCGGGAGCGTGTCGCGGAACGCACATGCCTCGACGGTGCACCCCGGTGTGTCGTCCTTCGGGTAGAAGTAGAGCACGACCTTGCTCCCTCGCAGCGCCGAGAGGGTTACGGTCCCGCCATCGTCCGAGGGGAGGCTGAAGTCCGGAGCCATGCTGCCTTTTTCGACCATGATGTGTCGCTCGAGACGTCTGGAGTGGAAGCGTGCCGGAGGCACCGCGGGTCGCGACCTACACCGGCGACCCCGGGGTGGTTTCAGGGCACGCCCTCTTCGACGGCGCCTTCGTGGGGGGCTGCTCCCGGCACGTCCACCAGCGACCCCTCCCATCGGCACAGTGCGTCGCCCCGGGACTGACAGAGCGTGTGGCTCACCTTTGCCGCGCGGCCGGTGGTCCCTTCGAGGATGGCCTCGCAGAGTCCGGAGAGGAAGAAGCACGCGTCCCCGCCCGGGTCGGCTTCGATGAACAGGAGCGAGCGCCCCTCCACCGCGAAGCGGCCGCGCACGAACCCGCCCATGCGACGTCCGAAGAGCGCCTTCAGCCGGCGGCGAACACGACTGCGGGCCACCGCCACGGCCAAGCGCCGGGGTGTCGCCCGCGTCCATCCCGCCGAGGCTTCCCGACCGGCGAGGAGCTTGCCCACGCGGTAGAAGATCTCTTCGGCGTCCGGGCGCCGGATCACCAGCCTGAAAAGGTCCCGCACCTCGTCGTCGGTGAGGCGGGTGCGACGGCGCACGTCCGTCCGATACGCACGGATCTGGCGTTCCACCACGTCACTCAGCCCCAACCGACGTGGCATGGTCACCGTGGGATCCTCGTCCTGGAGGATCTCCCCGGGCAGGTCCTGGTCGCGCACGACCTCCAGGAGACGGAGAGCCACGACGGCCTGTACACGCCGTGGCGCAGGCCCAGTGCCGGAGGACTTCAGGCTGTCGTCCAAGAATACCCGGGGGGGAGGAGTCGGGGGTACGGATATGGCTCGTAATCTCGAACGCCCTTCCGCTCAGGGCAACGAGCGACACGGCCCGGCGGCCGCCCCGTGAGGGCCTGCGAGCCGACTTGCGGAGGCGGGCGCCGGTGGATTCACCGAGCGTACCGAATTGAGAGTGACAGGTCCCGGGCCGGCGCTTATATAGAATGGGTGAGACGGAGCGGGGCGAGTGCGAAGGGGATATCTCGTGGCCCACCCTGGGGGGGCTGGTTCTCTGTGCCATCGAGACCCTTCGCCTCCCCCGCTCTTTCTCCGGGTCCCTCCTCGACGACCCGCTTCGGTACCGCCGGGCATCCTCGTGCCCTACTTTAGGCGGTCATGCGTCGCTACCCTGCCTACGATCCTCCCGAGTACGTCGACTGGAAGCCCGACCCCGAGCTTGTATCGGCGTATCGGGCCGGCGTGCATTCGGACGACGAGCGCGGACGCATGGTGGCCGGCCTCGCGGAGCCGTTTCTCCTCGAGCTCTATCGGGATCTCCTGCGCACGCGGCTGCACGACATCGCGCTGAAGCGCTGGGTGCGGACCGGCGTTCTCTCCAAGGCATGGCTGGGAACGGGCGAGGAAGCCGTGACCGTGGGAAGCGTGGCGGCGTTGGAGCGCGGCCGAGACGTCGTCTGCCCCATGATCCGCAACGCCGGGGCGCTGCACATGATGGGCATGCCTCTGGCTGATATGTTGCGTGGCTATCTGGCCACCTCCGACTCTCCCAACGGCGGACGGGACCTGCACCTCGGCGACCTGGGCATGGGCATCATCCAACCCATCAGCCACATGGGCACCAGCGTGACCATCGTGGCGGGAGCGGCTCTGGCGTTCCGTTATCGGGGAGAGGATCGGGTGGCACTCACCTGGGTGGGCGACGGCGCCACCAGAACCGCGGCGTGCCACGAGGGACTCGGCGTCGCCGCAGCGCAGAAGGTGCCCGCCGTCTTCATCATCCAGAACAACCAGGTGGCGCTCGGAACGCGTGTCGACCAGCACTCCGTCGCCGACCCCGATCGCTGGCTGGACGCCTACGGCATCCCGTCGTGGAGCTGCGACGGCAACAACGTGCTGGACGTCTGGGCGTGTACACGGCTTGCCGTGGATCGCTGCCGGCGGGGAGAGGGCCCGGCGGCCGTCGTGGCCGAGACGTTCCGCATGGGCGGACACGCCACCCACGACGAGCACGAAGCCCGGGAGACGTTTCCGCAGGAGCTCTTCCGGGAATGGGGACGCCGGGACCCCATCGGCCTGTTCGAGGCGTATCTGCAGGGGCGCGGCGTCGAGGAGAGCACCCTCGAGGAGATCGAGCAGGGGGTCACGACGGAAGTCGAGGCTGCTGCGAAGGAGGCCCTGGTCTCCCGGGAGTCGGCCCCCCCCCCGGAGCGGGCGCTCTACCGGGGCTTCTCGGAGGGAGGAGTCCTGGTCGGCCTTCGAGGCCGGCTGCCGTGAGGTGGAGTAGCGGCCCCGTGCTCCGGGACATACGTTATGGTGGGCGAGCAAGGAGCATGGGTCCTCCGGGTCGGCCTGACCTTGAATTGGCTTGTCGATAGCCGCATCTTTCATTCTCTAATTAGAATGATTCTTGATTTCGAGGGTGGCACCTCAGGTGAAGCGAGGCGGGAGGAAGAACCTCGACTCCCCCGAAGGAAGCGACTGGACGGACTGCACATGGTGAACCCAAACCCGGAAAAGCTGCGCCGACTCCTGGCATCACGCCCGCTGGACGACCTCTCCGACGAAGAGCTCGTCACGGCCCATCTGGAGGGCCGGCCCGGCGCGTTCCAGGCACTCTACGATCGGTACCGGGATCGACTCATCCACTTCATCACGCGCAAGACCGGGGACCCCGATCGCGCCCAGGACCTGGTTCAGGAGGCGTTCATTCGCGTGACGCGCCACCTGCACCGATTCGACACGACCAAGAAGTTCTCCACCTGGGTCTACACCATCGCCAGCAACCTGTCCAAGAACGAGCTGCGCAACCGTTCGAGGAGCCCCCTGGTGCTCTTCCAGAAGCTCACGGGCAACTGGGAGGACGACCACAGGCCGCTCCAGTTCGAGGACTACTCCATGCGCCCGGACGATCTGTACAGGAAGCGCTACCTGCGCCGCCTGGTGGAGGATCTGGTCAAGGAGCTTCCCGAGCACCATCGCCTGGTGTTCCGTCTCCGGGAGCTGGAGGGGAAGAGCTACGAGGAGATCGCCGAGATCACCGGCGTCAACCTGGGAACGGTCAAGAGCCGGCTCCACAGGGCCCGCAACTCCTTCGCCCAACGCATCGAGCCGTACCTGAACTGAGCAGGCCGACAGAGGAAGAAGCCGGGTGGCGGGCGCAAGCCCGCCACCCGGCTTATGTTTGGGCTGCATGACGACGGCGGGCCGCTGCGCTCATGGGTCAACGGCACCGTGAGCGGGGCCTCGCACGGAATCGCGCTGCGCGGTTGTGGGGGAGGCTGCACGGCGGAGGTTGGACGCGCGGGGCGTCGTTTGCGGCGAGGCTCTGCGCAGGGGCCCTGGCAGGCCCCGGCCGCGCAGGAGCGGAGCAACAGAGACGATCGAGTAGCCAACGGGTAATGAGCGGAGCGCCCGAGTCGCAGGCGACGCCAGGCGTGTCCGACCCCCACCAAGAGCGATAGAGCCAGGCACCCATGTTCGAGAATCTGCGCAACGCCTTCAAAGAGGCCGTCGAGAACTTCAACAAGGAGCTCGAGCGCGATCAGATCCCCGAGACCGTCGATCGCCTCCTGGTCGGCATGCGCAACGAGATGGCCGACGCGCAGGCGAGCGTGCGGGAGCTGGAGGACCAGATCGGCAAGACGCAGAGGGAGATCGAACGGGAGAGGAACGAGGTGTCCACCGCCCGGCGCAGAGGCAAGATGGCCGCGGACATCGACGACACCGAGACGGCGGGGATCGCGGAGCAGTACGCGGCGAAGCACGAGGAGCGCCTCCACCTGCTGGAGCAGAAGGCCGTCGCGTTGCAGAACGAGCTCGACTTCCAGCGCAAAGAGGTCGGCTCCATGATGGAGAAGTTCAAGGAAGCCAAAGCGAAGCGTGATGCCCTGGGTGCCACCGCCGGCCGTACCGAGGCGCGGAGCTCCATCAAGGGCGCCGACGATCTCTTCAGCGAGCTGGACCGCATGGCGGAGAAGATCAACGAGGACGCGGGCCGGTCCGACGCCGAAGCGGAGCTCGACCCCACGGACCTCCACGTGGACGTGGATGCGCCGACCCGCCGGGAGATCGATGCGGACGCCGCCCTGGAGGAGCTCAAACGGCGCATGAAGAAGGAGTGAGACCCGGCGGGGCTCGCTACTCCTCCCGGACTCCCGCGTCGGCGGCGAAATCGCGCAGGAACAGGAGCCCCGCACACTCACCGGCGAGGAACAGGATGTCCTCGCGATCGCGGGCCGGAAGGGGCCCCTCCTTGGTCCCGCCCCCGTCCACCACGAGGAACCACCGCCGCCCCTCCCGCTCCCCCAGGAAGATGGCCATGTGAGGGTCCGCCCCCTGCTCCACGAGCTCGGGGGCCTCTTCTCCCCGCAGGGAGTCCAACATCCAGGGGTGGAAGTCCGTCCGCGCCGGATCCCTGGCCAGGTCGAGCACCACGAGCGGATGGAGCACCATGCCGTCCGCGTCGGTCCACAGGATGCCTCCGCGCTCGGCGCCCGTCAGGAAGATGGAGCGCCACAGCGGCAGAGCGAAGCGCGAGCGCTCACCGTCGGCACCCCACAGCGCGAAGGTCGCGGCGGGCTGCTCCTCGCCGTCCGAGGCGCGGCGGCGCAGGTATTCGTTGAGATCGATGACGATGTCGCTCACACAGCGGAAGCTCCGGCCCGGAGACCCGCCCGTCAACGCCGCCGCTACCCTGCGTGCCCCGGTGTCCGGCCCGTGGCTGGCCCGTTTCGCGGACTTGGGGTACATTTTCGCGTTCGTATTCCAGGAAACTCAGTGCCCGCGACACGGACAGGACCGAAGATGCAGAACTGGATCGGGGCCGGGATCTGGATCCTCATGGGAGCCGCCGTCGGCCTCGTCATGAAGGTCTTCATCAAGCGGCCCGAGGAGACCCCGGGCCACGTCCTCGTGCTCATGACCCTGGGCGCGCTCGCCGCCTGCATTGGCGGCATGCTCGGCGTCGGCTACTTCGACATGTACCACCCGCTGGCTCTGAGTCTCGGTGGAATGGGCTCCGCCGCCGTGTTCTCCATCCTGCTTACGTTCATCTACAGGTGGGGTGTCCGCGGCCTCACCTGACCGGATCCTCCCTTCTTCCCGGCGTCGGTGCCCGGTAGACCCGGCACCCGCACTCCGCCCGGTCATGGACAACGCGGGGACGGCGATCCTGAAGTCCCCCCACTCGAGAGGGGAAGCGCCATGTCGGACGTCCTGGCCTTCGTAGACGCGAATCTCGGCCGCTTTCGCGCCGAGCTGTACGACTTTCTCCGCATCCAGTCCATCAGCACCCAGAAGGAGCACGAGGGCGACATGCGCCGTGCGGCCGAATGGCTCGCGGAGCGCATGCGCGAGGCCGGGCTCGAGGCGTCCATCCACGACACGCCCGGACACCCGGTGGTGCTCGGGGAGTGGCGGGGCGCCGGCGAGAGCGCGCCCACGGTGCTGATCTACGGCCACTACGACGTGCAGCCCCCGGAGCCGCTGGACGAGTGGGCCTCGCCGCCCTTCGAGCCCACCGAGCGCGACGGGAAGGTCTTCGCCCGGGGCTCCGCCGACGACAAGGGCCAGCTGTACATGCACGTGAAGGCCGTGGAGGCGCACACCAAGGCCAACGGCAAGCTCCCGGTGAACGTCATCGTCCTGGCCGAGGGCGAGGAGGAGGTGGGCTCGGACAACCTGGTGCCCTTCGTGGAGAAGCACGTGGAGCGTCTGGCGTGCGACCACGTGGTGATCTCCGACTCGAACATGTTCGACGAGGGCCTCCCTTCGGTGCTCTTCTCCCTGCGCGGCCTCGCCTACTTCGAGATCCACGTGAAGGGCGCCCGCAGCGACCTCCACTCCGGACAGTTCGGCGGCACGGTGGTGAACCCGGGCAACGCGCTGGCCGCCATCGTCGCCTCCCTGCACGACGCCGACGGCAGGGTGGCCATCGAGGGCTTCTACGACGATGTGGCCACGTGGGAGGACGACATCCTGGACGGGATCCGCGCGCTTCCCTTCGACGAGGAGGAGTACCGCCGGAGCCTCGACGTCCCGAAGCTCGGGGGAGAGAAGGGCTTCACCGCTCTGGAGCGCCTCTGGGTGCGTCCCACGTGCGACGTGAACGGCATCCTGTGCGGCTATACCGGCGAGGGGGCCAAGACGGTCCTTCCGAACAAGGCCATGGCGAAGGTGTCCTTCCGCCTGGTGCCGGACCAGACTCCCGAGAGAGTCAAGGAGCTGTTCGAGGCCCACGTCAGGAAGGTGGCCCCCGAAGGGGTCACGGTGGAGATCAAGGCGCTCCACGGCGGTCGTCCGTGGCGGACGCGCCCACAGGGCAAGCTCGTGGATGCCGCGGGTAAGGCGCTCGAGCAGGCCTTCGGCGTCCGTCCGGTTCTCCAGGGCGAGGGCGGCTCGATTCCCATCGTGGTGGACTTCGAGGAGAAGCTGAACGCCTCGGCGCTCCTGGTGGGGTTCGCGCTCCCGGGGTGCAACCTGCACGCGCCCAACGAGTGGTTCGAGCTGGCGGCGTTCGACAACGGGATCAAGGCGCTCTGCCTGCTCTACGAGAACCTGGCGTAGCGCCTCCCCTCAGCCCTCCACCATCGCCGCCGCCCTCAGCAGCGCCCGCGCCTTGTTGAGGGTCTCCTCGTACTCCCCGGCGGGGTCGGAGTCCGCGACGATTCCGGCCCCGACCTGCACGTAGGCCCTGCCCCCCGTCACCAGGACCGTCCGGATCGTGATGGCCGTGTCCATGGACGCGCCCCCGTAGCTGAAGTGGCCCACGGCGCCCGCGTAGGTGCCGCGGCGCACCGGCTCCAGCTCGTCGACGATCTCCATGGCACGGACCTTCGGCGCGCCGCTCACCGTGCCCGCCGGAAAGCACGCCCGGAAGACGTCCACGGCGTCGAGCCCGTCCCGCAGCCTGCCCTCCACCTGGCTGACGATGTGCATGACGTGGGAGTATCGCTCCACCACCATGAGGTCGGGCACGTGGACGGTGCCGTACTCGGCGACCCGGCCTACGTCGTTGCGTCCCAGGTCCACGAGCATCCGGTGCTCCGCCAGCTCCTTCTCGTCCGCGAGGAGGTCCTCGGCGAGGGCACGATCCTCCTCGGGCGTGCGACCCCTCGGTCGGGTGCCGGCGATGGGGCGTACGGTGACCGTGCCGTCCTCCACCCGCACCAGCACCTCGGGTGAGCTCCCCACGAGAACGACGTCGTCCAGCTCCAGGAAGTAGAGGTACGGCGACGGATTCAGCGTGCGCAGCGCCCGGTACAGGTTGAAGGGGGTTCCGTTCAACTCGATGCCGAGGCGCTGGCTCAGCACCACCTGGAAGGCATCTCCGGCCCGGATGTACTGGCGTATGCGCTCCACCCCGGCCTCGAAGGCGGCGCGGGTGGTGGACGACTCGAAGCGCGGATCGGCGTCGGGCTCGGGGCTCAGGGTGAGGGGCCGCGGCGGCGTGGCCTCGTGGAGGCGCCGGATCGTCGTCTCGATGCCCTCTCCGGCCGCGTCGTACCGCCGGCGCAGCTCCGCCTCGGCGAGCCCCTCCTCCACGTCCACCGTGGCGATGACCATGGCCCGGCCCTTGAGGTTGTCGATGGCCAGCACCAGGTCGGTGAAGACGAAGAGCCCGTCGGGGAGGCCGAGATCGTTCGGCGGCCCCGCGGGCAGCCGTTCGATCTGGCGCACCACGTCGTACCCGAAGTACCCTACGGCGCCGCCCCGGAAGCGGGGCAGCCCGGGCACGTCCGCCGGCGTGCGCGCACGCAGACGCGCGTCGAGGTCCCCCAGGGGATCGTCGGTGTCCACGTGGGTCCACCCCTCGTCGGGTGTCCACCACGAGACCTCACCGTCCTTCAGCCGCCAGGCGCCCGACGGCTTCGTGCCCACGAAGGAGTAGCGCGCCCACTGCTCGCCGCCGACCACGGACTCCAGCAGGAATCCGAAGGGAGGTTCCGCTAGCTTGGCGTACGCGGTGACCGCGGTGTCCACGTCGAACAGGATCTCGGTCCAGACGGGGACGACGCGGGCGCCTCGGGCGTGCTCGGTGAAGCGTTCGAAGGACGGTTGGAGTTGCATGACGGACTGAGCGGGGGCCTTCCCCCGGAGAGCTCGAGATGAACGAGAGACCGCTGTGCGGCGCGTCGAAGGCGGGTCCGCGCCGATGAGCGACGCAATGTCCCGCGCCGCGGCAGGCGCGTCAACGGCGGTTCTCGCCGTGGACACCGGCGGCACGTTCACCGATCTGGTGCTCCTGAAGGACGGCGCCATGCGCACGCTCAAGGTGCCGTCCACGCCCGCGGATCCCGCCCAGGCGGTCCTCGACGGGGTGCGCCGCGTCATGGCGGACGGAGAGCGCTTCGTGCTCCTGCACGGCTCCACGGTGGCCACAAACGCCCTTCTGGAGCGGCGCGGCGCCAGGGTGGTGCTCGTCACCAACGCCGGCTTCGAGGACATCATCGAGATCGGGCGGCAGAATCGCCCGCAGCTCTACGCGCTCGTGGGCCATCGGCCGCCGCCGCTGGTGGCCCGCGAGGACCGCCTGGGGGTGCCGGGACGCCTGGGCCCGCGGGGCGAGGAGGTGGAGCCCCTCGATCCCACGGCGCTGGAGGCGCTGGCCACGTTGGTGGAGGAGCGCCACGCCGAGGCCGTGGCGGTCTGTCTGCTGCACGCCTACGCCAACCCCGGGCACGAGCGCGCCGTGGCCGATGCGCTGGCCCCCACGGGGCTCCCCCTCTCGGTGTCCTCCGAGCTCCTTCCGGAGTTCCGCGAGTACGAGCGCACGTCCACGACCGTGGTGAACGCGTACGTGGCGCCGATCATGTCCCGCTACCTGGGCCGCCTGTCCGACGAGTCCGGCGCGGCCCGCGTCACCATCATGGGCTCCAATGGAGGTGCCATCCCCGTGCGGCGCGCCCGCCGCGAGCCCGTGCACACCGTGCTCTCCGGCCCTGCCGGCGGCGTCGTGGGCGCCCTCACCTGGGCGCGCCGCGCCGGCTACGAGCGGGTGCTCTCATTCGACATGGGTGGCACCTCCACCGACGTCTCGCTCTGCCCGGGGCAGCCCCTCCGCACCCGGGAGTTCGACATCGACGGGCAACCGGTGGCGGTCCCCGTCATCGACATCCACACGGTGGGCGCCGGTGGCGGCTCCCTGGCACGTCTCGACGCCGGCGGCGCGCTGCGCGTGGGTCCCCAGAGCGCCGGCGCGTCCCCGGGCCCCATCAGCTATGGCCTCGGGGGCACCGGCGTCACCGTCACCGACGCCCACGTCTGGCTGGGACGGCTTCCGGCGGACGCGTTCCTGGGTGGCGAGGGGCGCCTGGACAGGGAGGCCGTGCAGGGGCCGCTGGCCGCCCTCTCCCGGGGCCTGGGAAGATCGCCGGAGGAGGCTGCCGAAGGGGTCCTCGCCGTGGCCGACGCAGCCATGGAACGCGCCCTCAGGGTGATCTCCGTGGAGCGCGGCTACGACCCGGCGGACTTCGCCGTGCTGGCCTTCGGCGGCGCCGGTGCCCTCCACGTGGCGGAGCTCACCCGGCGGCTGGGAGCCGCGCGGGCGCTGGTCCCGCCGGACCCCGGCCTCCTGTCGGCGTACGGCATGCTGGCGTCGCCCGTGACGCGGGAGGTGTCCCGCACCGTGCTCCTGTCCAGCGAGGAGGAGGAGAGCGACGGGCTCATGGCCGACGTCTTCTCCGAGCTGGGGGAACAGGCCCGCCACGAGATGCTCGACGAGGGCGCCGACGAGGCGTCGCTGGCGGTGGAGCTCTCGGTGGACGCACGCTACCGCGGGCAGAGCTTCGAGCTCCGTGTGGGCTCCGAGGGGTGGGTGGAGAGGTTCCACGCGCTGCACGAAGAGCGCTACGGATACCGGCGATCCACGACACCCGTGGAGGCGGTGACGCTCCGTGCGGTGGTGACGGCGCCACCGGCGACCCTGGAGGTGCCGGAGCTTCCGGCGGCGAAGGCGCCGCCAACCCTCCAGGCCGCCAAGGTCGTCTACGGAGGCCGGAGCCTGGAGTCGAGCCGGGTATGGCGCAGGGACCTCGCCGCCGGACACGTGGTGGAAGGGCCGTCCGTCATCCAGGAGTACAGCGCGACCACATGGGTA
Source organism: Gemmatimonadota bacterium (assembly GCA_022340865.1). GTDB lineage: Bacteria > Gemmatimonadota > Gemmatimonadetes > Longimicrobiales > Gaopeijiaceae > SZUA-318. The sequence goes on along the minus strand of JAJDNC010000045.1, from coordinate 21,078 downwards.
CCCCCCGACTGGCGGGCCGAGGTGGACCGTTGGGGGTGTCTGCACCTGCTCCGGGCTCGATGACGACCCGCCGGGCGCTGTATCCGCGAGAGCGCGTTATCTTACGAGCTTCGCCGGATGCGTTCCGGCTTCCTCTATCCTGATTCCGTAGAAATGGCAAGAGCGCGCAGGCGCACCACCTCGACGACCCGGACCGCCCCCGAGAGCGTCCGTCCCCCGTACGGGGCGGCCATCATCGCAGGCGTGCTCGTCTTCGCCCTCTACGCCATCACGCTCGCTCGATCCACGGCCTTCTGGGACACCAGCGAGTACATCGCCACCGGCCACATCCTCGGCATTCCCCACCCCCCGGGGAATCCCACGTTCATCGTCCTGGCCCGCGCGTGGTCGGTGTTGTTGGCACCCCTGGGCCTGTCGGTCGCGGTGCGCATCAACCTGTTCAGCGCATTCATGAGCGCCGGCGCGGAAGCGCTCTGGTTCCTCGTGGTGCACCACATCCTGCGCTACTTCTCGGAGGATCGGCGCTTCCGCCTCGTGGGCGCCAGCCTGGCGGTCCTCGTGAGCGCCACGGCGTTCACCGTGTGGAACCAATCCGACGTCAACGAGAAGGTCTACACGGTCTCGTTGCTCACCATCGCGCTGCTCTCGTGGATGGCGGTGCGCTGGCAGGAGAACCTCGGGAAGAGAAGGAACGACAACACCCTCGTCTTGATGGCGTTCATCCTGGCGCTGAGCGTCGGGAACCATCTCATGGCCTTCCTGGTCGCACCGGCCATCGCGGTGTTCATCCTGCTGGTGCGCCCGCAGACGTTCCTCAACTGGAAGCTGTACGTGGGGGCCATCGTCGCCGCGGTGCTGGGGATCTCCATCCACATGGTGCTGCCCCTGCGCGCGGGGCTCCAACCGGTGATCAACGAGGCCTCGCCCACATGTCCCAGCGTCGCGTCGGCGCTGGGCGCGATCCTCACCTACGGGTGGAAGGGGTGCGCCAACCTGGCCGCCGCCCTCAACCGAACGCAGTACGACAAGCCGTCCGTGCTCGTCCGCCAGGCGCCGTTCTGGTCGCAGCTCGAGAACTACCTCCAGTACTTCGACTGGCAGTGGGCCCGAGCGCTGGGGGGCACCAACCCCGTGTTCGCGGCGCTGCGTCTCCCCTTCACCATGCTCTTCACCGGGCTGGGCGTGTGGGGTCTCCTCGAGCATATGCGCAGGGACCGGAAGAGCTTCTGGTTCATGGCGACGCTCTTCGTCACCGTGTCCCTGGCCCTCGTCTACTACCTCAACTTCAAGTACGGATACTCGTTGAAGGCTCCGGTGCAGAACATGGACCTTCACGAGGTCAGGGAGCGGGACTACTTCTTCATCGTCTCGTTCTCCGTCTGGGGGCTGTGGGCCGGAATAGGCATCGCGACGCTCTGGCGCGAGGCGGCGTTCGGGCTCAGGACATCGCTGCTCAAGGTGTCCCCTGTCCTGGTTGTTGCGTTTATACCGCTCGTTATAAACTGGAGCTGGGCTTCCCGTGCCCACGACCTGACGGCCCGGGATTGGGCGTACAACCTGCTCATGAGCGTGGAGCCCTATTCCGTCCTCTTCACCAACGGGGACAACGACACGTTCCCGCTCTGGTACCTCCAGGAGGTGGAGGGCATCCGCAAGGACGTCACGGTCATCGTCACGTCGTACCTCAACACCCCGTGGTACACCGAGCAGCTGAAGCGGCTCACGGAGCCGTGCAAGCCCGGGCAGTCGGCGTCGGAGGACCCGACGCGCATCATCTGTCAGCGCCCGTACACGGCGGCCAACACGGCTGCGGCGTACGTCGCGGACTCGGCCGACGCGAAGGGCAAGATCCCCATCGTGCTCGGTCACCCCATCCATGTACCCACGCGGTCCATCATACCGCTGGACGATTCCACCATCGAGAAGGTCGCCCAGAGCTACGTGCCCCTGGACAAGGAGACCGACCTGCACCTGGACAAGGTCGTGGCGCACCTGCACAAGGGGATCTACCTGTATCCGTGGCAGCAGTACGCTCTGGCGCTCATCAACAGCTCCATCACGGACCGACCCATCTACTTCTCGTCCAGCGGCAACGCCGCCACCGAGCTGGGCCTGGACTCGGCGCTGGTGAGGGAAGGCCTGGCCTTCAAGCTGTACGACGGCTCGCTGGACAGGGACTCGGTTCCCGGCGTCATGCGCATGCAGCGCTCGCCGTACACCGCCGTGGTGGGAACCTGGGTCAACGTCCCCCGGACCGCGACGCTGGTGAACAAGGTCTTCATGCACCGTGACGGTGTCCCGGACACGTGGGGGCACTGGCCCGACCGCGCTACCATCGGCATCCCGAACTACTACGCGTGGGCCTATCTCGCCCTCACCCAGGCGGCCATTCAGGAGGGCGACAAGGCCGCCGCCGCCAGATACCAGGCGCGCACCGAGGCCTGGACGCGCCTGGGCACGTGAGCCGCGAGACCGACCCGGAGACCGAGGCCGGGACCGGCGACATCCGCTGGGCCAAGGCCGCTTCCTTCAAGGCGAGCTACGAAGCCGACCTCGCGCGCCAGGCGCTGGAGGCCGAGGGCATTCCGGTGGCGGTGGTGGGTGACGCTACGGGAATCTTCGGGCCCGGCTACATGGGTCCGACGACGCGGGGCAATACCGTGCTGGTCCCCTCGGACCGGCTGAACGAGTCGCGCGAGCTCATCGCGGACCTCGTGGAGGCGTTCGGGGGCGGAAGCGGAGAAGACGCGGAGGGCTGAGGCACGCGGGCCCGTCAGATCTCCACCGTCGTCCCCAGCCCCCGCTCCTCGGCACGGGCCAGCACCCGCGCCGCCACCGCGATGTCCTGGGCCGCGTTGCCCACCGACTTGAAGAGCGTGATCTCGTCGTCGGAGGTACGTCCCGGGCGGATGCCGGCCACGATCTCCCCGAGCTCCGCCGCGACGAAGTCCGGCGGCACCGCGCCGTCCTTCAGCGGACCGACGAGGTCTCCCGCCTCCGAGAGCGCCGCGTCGCGCTGATCCACCACCACCCGGGCGCGCCGCACCAGCTCGGTGTCCACCTCGCGCATGCCCGGGGTGAAGGCGCCCACCGCCGTGACGTGGACGCCGGGCTCCACCAGCGCGCCGTCGAAGACCGGCGTGGAGCTGTCGGTGGCGGCGATCACCACGTGCGCCCCCCTCAGTGCCGCCGCCCGGTCCCGGGTGGGCGTCACCTCGAGGTCGCCGGCGCTCTCGAGCTCCCGGGCGAGCCGCCGTGCCGAGGCGCCGGTACGTGAGACGATCCGGACCTCGTGGACGGGCCGCACGCACCGCAGCGCCTCGAGCTGCGTGCGTGCCTGCACGCCGGCGCCGAACAGCGCCGCCACCGATGCCTCGCGGCGGGCCAGCAGGTCCGCCGCCAGCCCTCCGGCGGCCCCGGTGCGCAGGGCGGTGAGCCAGGTGCCGTCCATGAGGGCCACGGGCCGGCCCGTCTCCGGATCCAGCGCGAGAACCACCGCGTGCACCTGGGGCAGGCCGCGACCGGCGTTGCCCGGGTTCACGGAGACGATCTTGGCCCCGGCCGCACCCGCACCCCGGAGCAGCGCCGGCATGAACAGATGGACGCCGTGCCCGGACTCCAGGGCGAGACGCACCGGCACGACGGCGTCCCCGGACGACACCGACGCGAACGCGCCGCGCATGACATCGATGGCCTCGGGCATGTCCACCGAAGCGCGGACGTCGGCGGCCGAGAGGATGCGCATCCGCATGAAGGACCTCGAACGAGGGCGGTGGGAGTGCGAACGCCAAGGTACCCTTTCCCGGGGACGGACGCCTCCTCGCGCGCGACGGTCCCGACCCCGCCTTGCACCGCACAGCGGTCCTGCTCAAAGTTCGACTCCCCCGTGACGGGCCACCGACGCGGGCACCCCACTTTCACCAGCCCATCACAGGAGACCCGTCGATGCGCCCAGTGGAGACGTCGAACGCACCGCGACCGGCGGGTCACTACAGCCAGGCCGTCGTCCACGACGACATCGTCTACGTGGCGGGACAGCTCCCCATCGATCCCGAGAACCCCGGCGCTCCCGCCGGCGACGCGGCGCAGCAGGCGAGACAGGCCCTGACGAACGTGGCGCGCATCCTCGAGGCCGCGGGAAGCGGCCTCGACCAGCTCCTCCAGGTGACGATCTACATCTCCGACGTATCGCACTGGGGCGAGGTGAACCGGGTGTACGCCGAGGTCCTGGGAGCGCACCGTCCGGCGCGCGCCGTGGTTCCCGTGGGGGAACTTCACTACGGCTACCTGGTGGAGATCCAGGCCACTGCGGCCGTGAACCGCTCATAGGACGGCCCAAAGGAGACCGGACCGTTGAACAACCTGCCCACGAAGCCGTGAAGCGCATCCGCATCGGAGTGGACCTCGGCGGCACCAAGATCGAAGCCATCGCCCTCACCGACGACGGCCGGGAGGAGGCGCGACACCGCGTGTACACACCCCACAGCTACGAGGGCACACTGGACGCCATCGTCGGTCTCGTGGAGCGCGCGGAGAAGGACGCGAAGGGGACGGGATCGGTGGGGGTGGGCATCCCGGGGATGGTGTCCCCCCTCACGGGCCTGGTGAAGAACGCGAACTCCACGTGGCTCATCGGCAAGCCCCTGGACCGGGACCTCGCGGAGCGTCTGGACCGGCCCGTCCGCCTCATGAACGACGCCAACTGCTTCGCGCTCTCCGAGGCCACCGACGGGGCTGCGAGGGGCGCCGAGGTCGTGTTCGGCGTGATCCTGGGCACGGGCGTAGGGGGCGGCATCGTCGTCCGCGGCCGCCCCGTCCAGGGCGCACAGCTCATCGCCGGGGAGTGGGGCCACAACCCGCTTCCGTGGCCGCGCGACGACGAGCGGCCGGGCCCCGCGTGCTACTGCGGGAAGCGAGGGTGCGTGGAGACGTTCCTCTCCGGTGGGGGCATGGAGAGGGATCACGAGGCGGCCACCGGGCGGAAGCTGACCACACGGGAGATCTTCGCAGGGGAGGAGGCCGGTGACCCCCAGGCCCACGCCACGGTGCAGCGCTACGTGGAGCGCCTGGGCCGGGCACTCGCCGTCCTCGTCAACATCCTGGATCCCGACGTGGTGGTGTTGGGAGGAGGCATGTCGAACATGCCCGGGCTCGCCCACGCGACGGCCACGGCCCTGGCCCCATGGGTGTTCACCGACAAAGTCACCACGCGCGTCGTGAAGAACGAGCACGGGGACTCCAGCGGGGTGCGTGGAGCGGCATGGCTGTGGGGGAAGGGGGAGGAGGGGGGCTGAGCCCTCGAGCGATGGCTATCCCATCCTGGGGATCGTCATGTTGTCCAGAAAGAGGCGGTCCTTGGCCGTGATGGCCTTGATGCCTTCCCGGTCGACCAGGTCCAGGAGACGCTGCACCTCGTCCCGGTTGAGGGGGTGCAGGCCACGCAGATTGATGCGTCCCCAGCGTTCACGGTCCTCCTGGTTGCGCACGCCCTGGGAGGAGTAGTGGGAGTTCGGTGCCTCGATGCGCCTGCGCTCGGCGACGCGGCGGCGACGCCACGCACGATACCAGACGCGCGTCACCGCGCCGATGACCATCCCCAAGACGAGGGCTGGAATCCAGGTAGCCATAATCGGATCAGGCAGCGGCCGATTGCATGAATCCCGGGGCACCGTTCCGGGCAACGTGCCCGCACACTATTACGACGAACGGCAACCCCGAAAGGTTGCAGATCCGCCCGCGGCCCGTGGCGATGCCCGCGGGCTCGTGCGCGGTCACTTCCGCGGCACCGTCCGCCGCTCCCGGCGGACGGGCTCGCGAAGCAGTATGCGTCCGGTGCCGGCCGCGGCGAACCGGAGGGCGGCAGCGCCGCTTCCCGCGTCGTCGCGCACCTCGAGAATGGCATCGAAGAGCTCGGGCCGGGCGTCCGCCGCGTCGCCCCGGCTCACCAGGACGATGCGGGGGATGTCCCGCAACAACGAGCGCAACAAGACCAGGGTACGTAGACGGGCTTCCTCGTCCAGGCGGTCGAAGGGCTCCTCGACCACCAGGGAGGCCAGCACCTGCCCACCTCCCGCCACCAGCGACGCCGCCGCCAGGCGCAGCCCCAGCCGGCCCGCGGCCAGATCCTCCTCGGAAAGCGGCGTGAGCGGCCCCGCATCGCCTTGAAGCTGGGCCGTGTCGTCTCGCCACGTCACGGCCAGGATGCGCCCTCCGGAGATCCGGCTCACGTAGCGGGAAGCCCTGGCGAGCAACACCTCCCGCGCGCGGGCGAGCCGTGCGTCGCGCACCCGCCTGAGAGCGGCCACCGCCTCGCCCAGGGGCCCTCCCGGCGTTGCCGCCGGCCCCCGACCCGTCTGCTCCAGAGCCGCCCTGCGGGCACGAAGCAGCTCCACCCTCTCCGACGTCGCCTCCAGGGCCGCGTGCAGACGCAGCGCGCGGCCCTCGAGGTCCTGGAGGTGCTCGGGCTTGAGCTCGAGCTGATTCCACCGACGCTTCCACCAGCTCCCGTCCTGGACGATGCCCTCCCACTCTTCGTGGAGCTCGGCCAGCACCTCGGCGTAGTGGCTCTCCAGCACGCGACCGCAGGTGGGACATGGTGCCGAAGGGCCCGCGGACTCCAGCTCCCCGATGCGGCGCTTCAGCTCCCGGGCGCGGTCGCGGTAGGTGTGCAGGGTGGTTTCGGCGTCCTGACGCTCACGGTGCCAATCCATGGCGGCCGCCGCCTCATCGCCGTCCACTTCGGCGACGTCCGCCCTCAGGGCCTTCAGCTCCCGTTCCGCCGCGCGCAGCTCGGCGTCCACGAGCTCGGGATCGACCCGGACGGCGCCTCCGTCGTCCCCCTGCGGACTCCGGCGACGTTCCCGGGTCCTGCGGCCGGGTACCCGGGGAGCGCCCATGGCCTCCGCCGCTTCCAGAGCGGCGAGGACCACACCGAGACCCCGCGCCTCGGCCACCACCTCCACGGCCTGGTGCAGCGCTCCGTCCAGCGTCTCGGCCCCGTGACCGGTCCACAGCCTCGCCAGCGGGCCGTCTCCGGGGCGTGCCGCCGTCGTCAGCAGAGCCGCCACGGCCCTGCGCGACCGCCCCGCCCCCCCGATCACCGCCGTGAGGCCCCGGCCTATGGACATGCTTACCCGGCCGACGCCGGGCACGTCCCCGTCCACGGCCTCCAGACCGCCCAACGGGGCCTGGACCGCTTCCTCCTCGCCGTCCGGCACCAGCGAGCGGATCAGCTCGTCGGTGGCCTCTCCCTCCACTCCGTCGCGACGGAGATCCTCCGCCAGGGCCTCCCGGAGGTGCACCGCGGCCTCGGCGGGCAGCCACGTCTCGGCGTGGGTCAGCAGCTCGCTGCCCGCCTCCACCGCCAGGTGGAGCGCCTGCTGCCGCAGGTGGTGCAGGTCCGTGCCCTGAAGCGCCAGCAGATCCTCGGGATCCACCCCCTGGAGGCGAAGTCGCACGATCTTCCCCGCGAGGCCTCCCGGCACCTCCCGGGTCACCTCCAGCACCCGCCTCCGGAGCCGATCCGGATCACCCGAAGACACCCGGATGGGCGCCAGCGCCGCCACGGCACGCCCCGGGATCGCGTGAAAGCGGGTCTCGCCGCTCTCCAGGTCGACGGTGACGAAGCCCTTCTCGTCGGCGGCCTCGCCCCAGGGGTCCAGCTCCACCCGCTCCAGCGAGCCGCAGTACTGCACCTTCGGGCTCAGCCGCTGGCGTCGGTGAGCGCCGCCCAGGGCGACGTAGTCCCACTCCGCGGGGTCCACGGGGACGCTCCTGTCGCCGGGCCGTCCCGGGAGGGCATGGAGCACCAGGAGGTTCCAGCGCGCGCGGGGATCGGGCTCAGGTATCGCGACGGGGTCGCGAACCGCAGCGCTGTACGGCACCAGGCACGCGTTCAGATCGAGACGCTCCAGGAGGACGGAGCGGGGGAGCCCCACCGCCGCCTCGACATTCGGGAACGTGTCGAGGACGCCCAGGGCCCCGGGATCGCCGGGTCGTCGCGGGGTGTCCCTGGGCCCCGCCACCATGAGGATCCGCGTGTCGGGAAGGGACGAGCGGAGCAGCTCCAGGCCCCGTGCCAGCGCCACCAGCGCCCCCGCCGGAGGCTCCGGGCGGTCGAAGACGTCCCCCGCAACCACCACGATCTGCGGAGCAAGCCCCACCACCGCAAGGACCGCGCGGTCGAAGGCGGCGGCCACGTCTCGCTCGCGCACGTCCACGCCCCGCTCGACGCGACCGTACGCCCGGAAGCCCAGATGCAGGTCCGAGAGGTGGGCGACGATCACCCCGCCTCCTCCGCGTCCTTCGTGACCTCCGCACGGGCGGTGTCACCATCGTCCCTCACGAACCCGTCCATCTCGACGGGAAGCGACCCCGCCGCCGCCCGGGCCACCAGCACCACCTCCTCGGCCGGGATGGGCATCTGGAGGACGCTCAGGTCGGCCCCCACCCCCCGTCGGTAGCGTGCCCACGCCCACCGCTCCGGCACGGTGAACGCGCTTTCGTCGGGAGCCAGGGGCCCCACCGCCAGCGCACCCGACGGCTCGACCCGGGACCACAGGAGATCCCGGCACCGGCGGGACATGGCGCCCAGGCCTCCGACCGCGTCCCAGGCCGCGCTGTCCACCAGGACGAGGTGGTAGGGCCCGTGCAGGCCCTCGATGACGTCGCCGAGGTTGCCCACGTGGAAGGACGTTCCGGCGGGACCGTCGCCCGGGATCTCCGTGTCCATGTGCTCCCGAGCCAGGTCGAGCACCTCCGGAACCCGTTCCGCCACGTCCACCAGGACGGACGACGTGTGCTCCTCCGCCACGGCCCGGGGTAGCCCCGACGTGCCACCGCCCACCAGAAGCACCCGGTACGGGCCGTCGTCACCGGAAGGGCAAGCCCGGAACGCCGCCACGTCCCAGGGGACGAGCCCGTGCCCGCCCAGCGGCATCCAGCGGCGCACATGCTGGCCTTCCACCAGAAAGCGCCCGGCGCCGTCCATGGACGGGAGGTGCCGATCCTCCACGCGCACCTCCGCCGTGGCCGCGACTCGCCGCGCCACGACACGGACGCGGAGGCAGGCGTCCAGAACCGAGCCGTACGCCAGCCCGCCCGCAGAGAGCAGCACGATGCAGAGCAGGAGGAGGGAGGCGGGCGCGAGGACGTGCGGAAGGAAGACTCCGGTGGCGCCGAATCCCAGGGCAGCTCCCAGGAAGCCCGGTGCGCCCGTTGGGGTCCCTCCCCCGGAAGGGGTCGCGGCGTTCACGGAAGCCATGGCGCCCAGCGCGCCGCCGCAGGCGTAGAGAGGCAGGCCGCCCATGAGCGCGAGGCCGAGCCCCTGCCCGAGGGCGCTGCCGCCCACCACCTGCAGCACGCTCCAGAACGCGCTGAACACCGTGGCTGCAAGGAACGCCACGAGGCAGAGGAGCCAGCGACGCCGCACCGAGTCCAGCAGGTCCGGCTGCGGCCGCGGCGCCGTCCACAGACCCACCCCGAACGCGGCGGCCTCGACTCCCAGGACCGTGGAGAAGGAGCGCACCAGGCCAGGACCGGAATACAGGAGGAGGGCCACGGTCACCTCCGCCGCCGTCGCCGCGCATATGCCCACCAGGAGAGCGGGCATCCAGCGCAGGGGATGAGGACGCACGCTCACGGCGACACCGTGCCGTAGCGGCTGCGGTGGAAGACCAACGCCTCGGCGTCACCGTCACCGAGGGACTCCACGCGCCCCACCAGGATGGTATGATCTCCCGCTCCATGCGATTGCCACACGGAGCACGCCACCCACGCCGCGGCGCCCTTCAGGATGGGATCGCCGTTGGGACCGGACTCCCAGGGAAGGTCCCGGAAGCGCTCGCCGGAAGGTGCGTCGGCGAAGCGCGCCGCGATGTCGGCCTGGTGCGCCGCCAGGATGGACACCGCGAAGGTGTCCGAGGCCAGCAGCGGATCGTGGGAGTGGGCCTTGCGATCGATGCACACCAGGACCAGCGGCGGATCCAGGGAGACCGACGTGAACGAGTTCACGGTGAGCCCGTACGGCTCACCCTGAGCATTCCGGGCGGCGACCACCGTGACGCCGGTGGGGAAACGTGCCATTACCCGTCTGAACGTTCGCGATTCGATATCGGCCTTCCCCATGACGACAGCGCGGCGACCCGCCGGGTGGGGGCGGGCCTCCGCGTCCCTGTTCGCTATCGACCCCTCCGGCCGGTGGCGCTGTTGCCCCGAGGAAGGCTGTCGCTAGCTTACGAACCTTCGCAGTCCGTGCTCGTTCCCGGACCGATGGCACTACACCAGAAGGCCTCATGCTACGGCGCTGGCTCACGATCGCGGTCATCTTAACCGCGCCCTCCGCCTGCGACAATGTGAAATGGGGGGGGATCGACGTTCACATGCAGACGCCGCCCACCCGGGCGGAGGCGAGTCCCGGCGCGACGGCCGAGCGCACGGACTCGACGTCGGCTCCCGTGCACGAGGCGGGCCCCCTCCTCCTGGCCGGCACCCGCAGCGGGGACAGCGCCACCCTCGTGGTGGTGGGCGACGTGGAGGGGGACTCGCTGGGGGCGTTCCCCGGGGACAGCGCCGCACACGGGACCCGCGACGACGCCACGGCCCGGGTCCTTTCCCCGGGCTCCGACCTCGTGCTCTTCTCCGGCGGCGTCCGTGTAGGGCACATGAAGGTGTCGTCCACGGGGGTGGACTCCTCTTACTGCGTGCCGCGTCCCACGGTCTCCGGCGTGGTGGAAGTCGTTCCGGAAGCCGCCGCCGCACAGCGTCTCATGGCCCTTCCTCCCTCCGCCGCCGCAACCCGGCCATACGAGCCCTATCACGCCTATCACCATACGTACGACCAGAGGGTCGCATCCCTGAATCTGGCGGCGGCGGCCATCCGGAAGCTCGGCGCCGCGTGGCCGACCTCGCTGCTGGACTCCCGCGCCGACATCCAGGCGTTCCAGCTCGCCGATACCGACGCCTTCGCGGCCACGTTCGTCTTCAGGGACCGCCTCGCGGTGGGCCCGCCCCCGGCAGGGGCGTATTCGCTCTTCGTCATGGGCATGGAGCAGGCCGGCTCGTACCAGCAGAGCTACATGGCCTACCGTGCCGTGGCGGACCAGGGTAAAGGCGATCCCCGCTACTTCGATCACCTGGACTGGAACGGCGACGGCACGCAGGAGATCCTCCTGGACGTGTTCGGCGCCAGCCGCCGATGGTTCGCCGGGCTCGGACGCCGCGGCGGGAGTTGGGTGCAGACGTTCCAGGATTTCTGCGGCGCGTCGGGTACGGGGCGTTGAGGTGCGCTCCGCCTCCTCCGCGACTGTTTGATGTCCCTCTTCCGGCCAGCGACGCACGCGGCCGCACTCCTCTCGGCGGCGATCCTCGCGGCCACCGGGCCGCTGGTGGCCCGTCCCCCACTCGCTGACGGCGCTTCCTCCTCGTCCACAGACTCCGTGGTCGTCACCGACGCGGACGGCCACAGGGTGGCCCTGCCGGGGCCCGCGCACCGCATCGTATCCCTCGTCCCCTCGGCGACGTTGACCCTGGGGGCCCTGGGCGAGCGCGGGAGCGTGGTGGCACGCACGGACTTCGACACGGTCTCCTGGGCCGCGCACCTGCCCTCCGTGGGCGGAGGTCTCCACCCCAGCATCGAGGCCATCGTCGCCGCCCGCCCCGATCTGGTCGTCCGCTTCGGAGGTTCGCAGGATACCCGGACGCCCGCGCGCCTGCACGAGCTCGGCATCCCCCAGCTCGCCATCCGCCCGAACCGCATCGAGGACATCTTCCACATCATCACGCTTCTGGGCAGGGTGACGGGCAGCGGAGCAGCCGCCGACTCCCTCATGCGCTCCCTCCGTTCCCGGCTCGACGCCGTGCACCGATCGGTGGCGGGGCTCCCCAAAGTGCGCACGGTCTACGTCCTCGGTGGCTCGCCACCGTGGGTGGCGGGCCCCGGCACGTATATCGACCAGCTCATCACCCTGGGAGGAGGAGTGAACGTCTTCTCCGACCTGGACACGAAGTACGCGCCGGTGAGCCCCGAGGAGTTGGTCGCCAGGCACATCGACGTCGTGCTCACGCCACACGGGAGCGACTTCGACCGACGCCTGGTGGCCGGGGTCCCGGTGCGGAAGGTAAGCGGCTCCCTCGAGCTTCCGGGACCCGCCGTGGCGGCGGCGGCGCGCGACGTGGCGCGCCTGCTTCATCCCAACGCCGACCTCGGAGGAGGCGGATGACCCGGCGGTTCACCCTCACCCTGGCGCTGGTGCTGGCGCTGGCGGCGGCGGTGCTCCTCGGCATCCGCTTCGGCGCGGTGCCCCTCACCACCGCCGATGCGATCCGCACCCTGGCGGGAAAGGGCACCGCCGTGGATCGGACCATCGTCCTGGAGCTCCGACTGCCGCGCGCGCTCCTGGGCGCCCTGGTGGGGGGGGGCCTCGCCCTGGCGGGTGCCACCCTGCAGGCGCTCCTGCGCAATCCCCTCGCGGAGCCCTACATCCTCGGGATCTCGGGAGGCGCCTCGGTGGGCGCCGTGCTGGTTCTCGCCCTGGGGCTGGCGGCCGCCGGCTCCTGGGTGCTTCCCCTGGCCGCCTTCGTCGGTGCCGTGGTGGCCATCGCTCTGGTCTTCGGGGTGGCCACCGCCGCCGGACGCGCCATGGACGTGCGCGTGCTCCTGCTGGCAGGCGTCGTCGTCGCGGCATTCTTCAGCGCCTGCATCGCGTTCATCCTGTCCATGTCGCAGGCGCGCACGGTGCAGAGCGCCGTGCTCTGGATGATGGGGAGCATGGCCGGCGCGGATTGGGGGAGCGTGGTGCTCACGGCCGCGTATACCCTGCCGGCCGCCGCCTTGCTCCTGGGACTCGCCCGCCCCCTCAACCTCATGGCCATCGGCGAAGAGACGGCCCACTATCTGGGCGCCGACGTGGAGCGCGTGAAGCGGCTCGCGCTCCTCCTGGCGGCGCTCATCACGGCGGCGGGCGTGGCGGTGGTGGGGGTCATCGGCTTCGTGGGCCTGGTGGTTCCCCACGCCGTCCGGCTCCTGGTGGGCTCCGATCACCGGGTGCTGCTCCCCCTGTCCTTCCTGGGGGGAGCGGCGTTCCTCACCCTCGCCGACCTGGTCGCCCGCCTCGCCCTGGCACCCACGGAGATCCCCGTCGGCGTGATCACGGCCTTCGTGGGCGTGCCCCTCTTCCTCGTGCTGCTCAGGCGGAGCCTGTCCACGTGAGGTTCGGCACGGAGGATCTGGTCGTGCGCTATGCCGGCAGCGCGCGCGCCGCCCTGGACGGCGTGTCCATGTCCGTGCCCGACGGCTGTCTGTACGCCGTGCTCGGACCCAACGGGTCGGGCAAGTCCACCCTCATGAAGGCGCTCCTCGGCGTGGTGAGGATCCGCGCGGGCCGCGCCCTGGTGGACGGACGCGACGTCCGCACCTGGACCCGGGGGGAGGTGGCGCGGGCGGTGGGTGTCGTCCCCCAGGGTGAGGCCATCGCGTTCCCCCTCACCGCGCGGGAGCTCGTGGGCATGGGCCGCTACCCGCACCTGGGGGCCCTGCGCGGGGAGGGCGAAGGCGATCGGGCCGCGGTGGCCCACGCGCTCTCCGCCTGCGACGTGACGGACCTGGCCGGCCGCGACGTGACGACGCTCTCGGGAGGCGAGCTCCAGCGTGTGCGTATAGCCCGCGCTCTCGCTCAGGAGCCGAGGGCGCTGGTGCTGGACGAGCCCACGGCCAGCCTCGACATCCGCCACCAGATGGCGATCCTGGAGCTCCTGCGCGCCTCCGCCGACTCGGGTATGACCGTGTTGGTCGTCACCCACGGTCTCGACATGGCCGCGCGCTTCGCCGACCGGATGCTGCTGCTCTCCCGGGGCAGCGTGGCCGCCGAGGGCGCCCCCGCGGAGGTGCTACGCGCAGAGGTGCTGCGGGAGGTGTACAGGTGGCCCATCGCGGTGCGCGAGGACCCGGCGACGGGCGTGCCCCGGGTCACCCCCCTGCGGTCCGGGGAGGCGACGGGGGCGTAGATCCCGTCAGGACATGGATCTCTCGACCTCCCCGCGCAGCGCCACGTAGCTCCGGTACCTGCTTTCCGCCACGTCACCCCGCTCCACGGCGGCGCGCACCGCGCACCCCTCCTCCTTCAGGTGGGCACACCTCCTGTGCCGGCACCCGCCTCGGTGGGCCGCCAGGTCGGGAAAGCAGTGCTCGACGTCCTCCGGCGCCACCTCCCAGAGGCCCACGTCACCGAAGCCCGGCGTGTCCACCACGAGGCCGCCGCACGCCAGCGGCACCAGACGCACCCCGACGGTGGTATGGCGCCCGCGGCGGATCCCGCGCGACAGATCGCCGATGCGCAGCTCGAGGCCGGGGTCGATGGCGTTCAACAGGCTGCTCTTGCCGACGCCCGACGGCCCCACCAGGGCCGTCGCCCCCTGGCACAGCACCCCGGTGAGGCGGGCCACTCCCTCGCCGGTGAGCGCGCTGGTGGGGAGCACCTGGTATCCGACGCCGCCGTACAGGGCGCTCACCTCCCGCGCCACCTCCCGTCCCCCGTCGAGATCCACCTTGTTCACCACGAGGACGGGGTGCATGCCCGAGTCCTCGGCCACGGCCAGCAGCCGGTCCACGAGCCCGTGCGAGAGGTCGGGCTCCCGGGCTGCCACCACGACCATGGCCCGGTCCAGGTTCGCGGCCACCACCTTCGGGTGCCGCCCCCGGAGCCCCCGCCGCACGATGGCGGTGCGCCTCGGGCCCACACGTTCCACCACCCACGCGCCGCCCACCCGCTCGAGGCCCACCCGATCCCCCACCACCACCTTGTCGCCGGTGCGGACCTCCAGCTTGAGGCGACCCCGGAGGGCGGCCTCCACCACGTTGCCGTCATCCAGGAGCACCTCGTAGACCCCACCGCCGAGGCAGCAGACGATACCCTCGGCCGACGGGAGCCCGGCGTCCGTCACGCCCCCGGCCTCCCCCAACGCGAAACCCCCCGCCGGAATCCACGAGATTCCAGCGAGGGGCTCACCCCATTCCATACCGGCAGGGCCGGCCGGGGGCTCACGCCGCGAACGACTCCAGCGCGCTGCCCCGCTCGCCCTCCCGCAGACGCCGGAGGGCACGGTCACGGAGCTGGCGGATCCGCTCGCGCGTCACGCCCAGCATGTTCCCGATCTCCTCCAGCGTGTGCTCGCGCTCGCCCTCCAGACCGAAGTACAGCCGGAGCACCTTCGCATCCCGAGCCTCCAGGGTGGAAAGGGCCTCGGTGATGGCCTCGGTGAGCAGGCGGCTCTCCACCTCCACCTCGGGCTCCGCAGCCTCCTCGGTGATAAAGCGCTCCACGAGCTGCGAGTCCTCGGAGTCCCCGATGGGCGCGTCCAGGCGGATCTCCGCGGCGTTCAGGGTCTGCAGAGACTCCACCAGCTCGGGGGTCAGGTCGGTGGCCACCGCCAGCTCGTCGGTGGTGGGCTCCCGGCCCTTCTCCTGCTTGAGGCGCTCCTTCTCGCGGAAGATCCGCGCGAGATCGCTGGCGCGGTTCAGGGGCACGCGCACCGCCCGGCCGTGATTGGCCAGCGAGGCCAGGATGGCCTGCCGGATCCACCACACGGCATAGGAGATGAACTTCACCCCCTGCTCCGGATCGAACTTCCGGGCAGCCGTGACCAGGCCGACGTTTCCTTCCTGGATCAGGTCCGTGAGGGAGACGCCGCGGTTCTGGTACTTCTTCGCCACGCTGATGACGAAGCGCAGGTTCGCTCGCGCGAGCTCCTGGATCGCCTCTTCGTCACCCTTCTGCGCACGGGCGCCGAGCTCCTTCTCCCGGTCGGGAGTGATGAGCTCGTGGCGGCTCACGTCACGGAGGTACTGGTCGAGGGCGCTCTGCTCTTCGACGCTCGCGTCGAAGCCGGAAAGGAGGTTCTTCCCCTTCCGCTTCCGGCGCCGGCTCGTTGGGGCAGCGGCCATCGTCTCTATGCTCCTTATCGCGCGATTCGCTTGAGAACCGGTCGTTTTTCGCCTCGGGACTGCCTTTGCTCCGGCGGAAGGTATGAAGCCTTGCAAAATGCCGAAGCACCTATCAACTGTCAACCAGACCGGTTGCCTTGGTACTCCGGCCGCTGGACCGGGTTCCCTCGCCGCGGCGCCCGCCGGAGCATGACGCTCCCTGCCGACGGTGCCGACGATGGTACCTCCCGAGCCCTCCCTCTGGTAACCCTCCTGCAAAGGGGAGTTCCGGCTCTTTCAGGGCCGTTTCGGGCTCCCCGGAGAACGACTGCCGACGACGATCCAACGCCTCTTCAATGACCCCTCGCGGTGCATTCGTGTTGCCGTCCCCGAGGGGGTGCGCCTACCTTGGCTCCTCATCCTCACCGGGCCCTCTCCTCAAGGTCTCGACACACCGTGGACTACCGGGTCACCATCTCGGGCGTGAGCGACATCGGCCAGGTCAGGAAACGCAACGAGGACAGCATGTCCCTCACGCCCGCCCTGGGCATCGCGGTGATCGCAGACGGCATGGGCGGTCACCCTGGTGGGGACGTGGCCAGCCGAATCGCCGCCACCACCGTTGCGGCATCCCTGGAGCGCCACGTCACCTCCGTGGAGGACGCAGTCTCTTCCGACCCCCATCGTAGCGCCGCCCATCTGGACCGGGCCATGGTTGAATCGGTCCATTCCGCTCACGCCGCCGTCCGGGCGGAGGCGGAGGAACGGTCGGAGCTCTCGGGGATGGGCACGACGCTCACCGCCCTGGCCATCGACGCACACACGGGGATCTTCGCCGTGGGGCACGTGGGCGATTCCCGGGCGTACCGGCTGCGCGGGGGAAAGCTCACCGCGTTGACCCGGGACGACACCTGGGTCCAGACCCAGGTCGACGCAGCGCGGATGACCCCCGAACAGGCGCGACACCATCCTTTCGGGCACATCCTCACCCAGTGTCTGGGCCTCGAGGATGAGCCGTACCCTCACGTGCTCACCGGAAACGTGGCGGCGAACGACGCCTACCTGCTCTGCACGGACGGGCTCGTGGGCATGGTGGAGGACGACGACATCGCCGCGACGCTGCTTCAGCGGCTCACGGAGGCCGGCGGGGCCGCCCGCGGCGAGACGGCCGCACGGGCCCTGGTGGAGAGGGCCAACGAGCTCGGGGGGTACGACAACGTCACCGTGGTGATCGCCCTCGTGGAGTGAGGCTCACGACTCTTCCACCGGACGTGAGATCCGCTCCAGCAGGCGCTCCGGGTCGAGCTTCCTGCGCTCCAGCGTGAAGACCCGCAGCACCCGGGCGGTGGTGTAGAGCTCCCGGGCCACCCGGGGCAGATCCACGAGCCCCGGGAGCCCCTCGGACCCAAGGCGCTGCACCGACCCGTCCTTGCGCTCCACCAGCACGTCCAGCTGGAACATCGCCCTCTTCGACGGGAAATCGATGATCACCTCGCCGGGCTCCAGGGCGAGATCCCGCGCCAGCTCGTCCTCGATGGCCCGCTTCCACGGGGACTCCCCCCCCGCCCAGTCCTCGATCCGGCGCCCCCGCAGATCGGCGGCCGTGAGCTCCACGGCACGCTTGGGAAGCCGCCGGTGGCGAAGCGCCGGCATCCAGCGTCCCGACAGCCGTTCCGCAACCTCCGAGTCGTCCTCCAGCGCCCGGCGCGAGATCTCGTACAGAAGCTCCTCGTCGGTGGGGCCCACCAGCTCCTCCGGATCGAGCAGACCCCCGCGCACCGCCTCCTCCACGATCCGCTTGTACAGCGCCGTCGCCGCCCGCACCCCGTGATGCCAGTAGACGTTTCTGAACATCTGGTACTTCGCGAACAGCAGCGACTCCAGCGCCGACACCGCCTTCTCGTGGACTCCCACCTCCCACGCCCCGGTCTCCGGGTCCGGAAGCAGAACGAGACCCTGGAGCAGGCGGTCCACGTCCACCTCACCGTAGGGCACCCCGCAGAAGCGCGCGTCCCGCCTCAGGTACTCCATCTTGTCCAGGTCCAGGCTCCCGCTCACCAGGCCGCGCAGGGCGATGCGGCTTTCGCCCCGGATGATCTCGTAGATCCGCTCCGACGCCCCCAGCCCCAGCGGCGCCAGCGCATCCCGCAGCGCCGGAGAGGCGAAGAAGCGCCGGCTCAGCTCCTCGTGGTCCGCCGGCACGTCCCCCTCCAGCTCCTCGAGGGCGTGGCTGAAAGCGTAGTGCCCGATGTCGTGGAGCAGGGCGGCGTACGGCACCAGCTCCTCCCCCTCCCACGCCTCGGGAGGCGAGGCCCCCCGCTCCCGCAGGGTGCGCAGCGCCGTCACCGTCAGGTGATAGACGCCCAGCGCGTGGTCGAAGCGCGTGTGCGTGGCACCCGGATACACCAGGTGCGCCAGCCCCAGCTGGCGGATATACCGCAGGCGCTGGAACTCCGCCGTGTCCACGATGCGCGCCGCGGTGGAATCCAGGTGGATGGTGTTCCAGAGCGGATCCCGGATCAGCTTCCCGTGTGTCGGCCCGTCCATGCCCGACAGTAGATCCCACCCCTGGGTTGAGCAATGACGGAACGGGACGCACTCACGTGCCTGCGAGGAGGGGACGACCGTCCCGCGAGCGCGTGCCCCACCCCGGTCCCCTCGGGGCCCCTCGCCGTCGCCCCCGCGCGCCGCCGTGGCTGGCGCTGGGAGCATGCGGCCCTATCTTCCCGAAGGAAAAGCGAAGACGCCTGCGGGATCGGTTCTCCGCAGTCGCGTCGCCCGTACCTCGGCCCACGCTTCCCGCAGCCCCGAGTCGTCGATGCACCCCAACCCGGCCCTCCGTGAGCAGGTCCGTTCCCAGGTGGAGGACCGCCCGGGGGTGTACCGCTTCTTCGGACCCGGGGACGAGCTCCTGTACGTGGGGAAGTCGGTGCGCGTACGCACCCGCCTGCTCTCGTACTTCCGGGCGCCGCGGGGCGACAAGGCCTGGGAGCTGGCCCACGAGGCGTCGAGTGTGGCGTGGGACTACATCCCCAACGAGTTCGCGGCGCTGGTGCGCGAGATGAAGCTCATCCAGCGCTGGCAGCCGCGCTTCAACGTCCAGCACAAGCGCAGGCGCATCTACGCCTTCGTGAAGGTCACCCGGGAGCGGGCGCCCCGGCTTCTTCCCGTGACCCGCGTCGCGGAGGACGGAGCGACGTACTACGGCCCGTTCCCGCGCGTCGGGGCGCTGGTGCGCACCGTCCGCGAGCTCAGCCACGTCCTGGGGCTGCGCGACTGCCCGGGCTCCACTCCCATCTTCTTCGGCGACCAGCTCGAGATCTTCCAGGGGCACAGGGCTCCCCGGTGCATGCGTGCGGACCTGCGCACGTGTCTGGCGCCGTGCTGTGGACGCCCGTCCTCGCAGGACTACCTCCACGCCGTGGACGTCGCGCGCCGCTTCCTGGAGGGGCGCGCCCACGGACCGCTGCGGGAGGTGGAGGAGCGCATGGGTGACGCCGCGGGTCGCATGGACTTCGAGTATGCTGCGCTCCTGCGCGATCGTCTCGAGCGCCTGCGCGCGTTCCGCGACGACCTGGTCGCCTTCCGGGGACGCGTGGAGGACCTGACGTTCATGTACCGGGTGCCCGGCTTCGGCGGCGACGACCGCCTGTACCTGCTGCGCAGGGGCCGCATCCGGGCGGTTCTGCCGTACCCCAAGGGACGCAGGGCGCGGGAGCGGGCGGCACGGGCGGTGGAGGACGTGTACGGCGAGCGGGATCCCGGACCCGGGGGACTCGAGCCCGAGGAGGCGGCCGAGATCCTCCTGGTGGCTCGGTGGTTCCGGTTGCACCCGAAGGAGCGGCGCCGGACCATGTCACCGGAGCGATGGCTGGAGGAGAGGCGGCCCGCATGAAGCTCACGCCCGGAGGATCGTGCCGTGGAGCCTGAAGCCGCGAAGGGCGGGACTACAGGAGGGGGTGGCCGACCGGTCGTCCGGGTCTTCACCGAAGCCGAGATCCATGCCGCCGTGGACGAATGGGCAGCGCTGGCCAGCGCCGAGCGCGCCTTCCGGGCTCTGGCGCGCGGCACGGCACGCGTCCCCCCGCCCCTGGGTCTCGAGCTCTCCGACCCCCCGGGCGAGGTGCACCTGAAGGGAGCCGCTCTCGGGGGCTCCCCCATCTTCGCCTTCAAGGTGGCCACGGGATTCTATGGCAACGCCGACCGCGGCCTCCCCACCGGAGCCGGTCTCGTCCTGGTCTTCGAAGCGGCCACGGGCTTTCCTCTGGGTCTCCTCGCCGACAATGGGTACCTCACCGACCTCCGCACGGCGGCGGCGGGGGCGCTGGCGGTTCGACATCTGGCGCCCGACGGAGCGCTGACCGCCGCCGTCCTGGGGGCCGGGGTACAGGCCCGCCTTCAGCTTCGCCTCATGCGGCTGGTGCGCTCCTTCGCGGAGGTGCGGGTCTGGTCGCGGACGGAAGCATCACGCGGCGGATACGCTGCCGACATGGAGCGGGGGCTGGGTGCTCCGGTGAGCGCCTTCGCCTCCGTGGAGGAGGCCGTCGCAGGCGCCGACCTGGTGGTCACCGCCACGCCGTCCCGCGCGCCGCTGGTGCTGCCGGGGATGCTCTCGCAGGGCGCCACCGTCATTGCGCTGGGCTCGGACGGGCCGGACAAGCGCGAGCTGGCGGCCGAAGTGGTGGCCGCGGCCGACAAGGTGGTCACCGACGCCACCGGACAGTGCCTGCGCCTGGGCGAGCTCCACCACGCGGTGGACGCGGGCCTCATGTCGGCCGAGGACGTCCACGCCGAGCTCGGCCAGGTGGTGGTGGGCGAGCGTCCGGGTCGCGAGGGCGACGAGACCATCGTCTGCGACCTCACGGGCGTGGGGGCGCAGGACGCCGCCATCGCCGAGGCGGCGTGGGGGAGGCTCACCGGCGCCTCCGCTCGGGACACGCGGCCCGGGCTCGGGCGGGATGCACCTTGACGGCTTCCCTTCCGAACAACAATATCGTGCAACGTAGTAACGATGCGCGATATTTTCTGGAGCCGACATGTCAGACGACCTGGTGCCGCCCGCGGAGTTCCGCATCCTCCTGACCCTCGTGGACGGGCCCAAGCACGGACACGCCATACGCGCCGAGGTGCTGGAGCGTACCGGCGGTCGTGTCGATCTGGGC
>JAJDNC010000043.1 GCA_022340865.1 Gemmatimonadota bacterium | reverse complement strand
AGCGCCGCCCCCGCCAGCGATCCGAAGAAGAGGAAGCCGAACACCCATCCCAGGGGGATGCGGGCGAAGACCTGCGGCAGCGTGGCGAACAGGAGCCCCGGCCCCGAGTTGGGGGCGAGTCCCAGGGCGAACACGGCGGGGAAGATGCCCAGCCCCGCCAGCAGCCCCGCCAGGGTGTCGCCCGCCACGGTGATGACCGCGTCGGTGCGCAGGGTCGCGCCCTCGGCCAGGTACGATCCGTACGTCACCATGAACGTGCCGCCCAGGGCCAGCGAGAAGACCACCTGGCCCAGCGCCGCCATGGTCACCGATGCGGTCACGTTGCCGGGCTGGAAGGCCAGCAGCCAACGCACGCCCGCGCCGGATCCCGGAAGCGTGAGGGAGCGGAC
Organism: Gemmatimonadota bacterium; assembly: GCA_022340865.1. GTDB lineage: Bacteria > Gemmatimonadota > Gemmatimonadetes > Longimicrobiales > Gaopeijiaceae > SZUA-318. Next base: position 5,962 of record JAJDNC010000043.1, on the reverse strand, counting down.
GATGAGGAGCAGGAGCGAGCCGAAGAGCACGGGCATGATCCAGCGGCTCGCCCGCTCGATGCCGCCGCGCACCCCCGCGAGGATCACCGCGGCCTCGCTGCCCAGGACGAGGGTGGTCATCAGCACCTGGAGGCCGAAGGAAGTGGGCGAGAAGCCCGACTGGGGCGGGAGGATACGCGACGCGTCGATACGGTCGCCGAAGGGCACGAGGAGCTGCCCCAGGGCGTGGTACACGACCCAGCCGATGGCGTTGTTGTAGTAGGCGACGGCGGCGAGCACCACCACGCCGAGGAGCCACCCGAGCTGCCTGCCGCCCGGCATCCCGGCGCGCTCGAAGGCCCCGAGGGTGCCCCGCCGGGTGTGGCGGCCCAGGGACCACTCGGCCATGAGCGCGGGGACGCCCACCAGCCCGGCGATGGCCACGTAGAGGATCACGAACGCCGCGCCGCCGAACTTCCCCACCATATAAGGAAAGCGCCAGACGTTGCCGAGGCCCACGGCCACGCCGATCATGGCGGCCAGCGCGCCCAGGCGGCTGGCGAAGGTGTCGCGTGAGGTCACGCCAGGACCTCGGCCAGGGCCTCCACGGCGCGGTCCACGTCGTCCAGAGTGTTGTAGAAGTGGGGCGCCAGGCGCACGGCGGGACCCCGCGCCGAGGCGATGATCCCCCGCCGGCGGAGCGCCTCCTCCACGGCGTGGCCGTCGGCGCAGGCGAACGCGGTGGTGGGCGTGCGACGCGCCGGATCCACGGGCTCGAGGATCTCCAGGCCCAGCTCGGCGGCCCGCTCCGCCAGGTGCGCCCCCAGGGCCCCGGTCCAGGCGCCCACGGCGTCCAGGCCGATCTCCCGGAGCCAGGCCATGCCAGCCCGCGCCACGTACGCCTCCAGGATCGGGGGCGTCCCCAGGTCCAGGCGCCGCGCGCCGTCGGCCCAGTCCAGTCGGCCGGCGTCGAAGGCGAAGGGCTCCCGGCGGCCGAACCATCCCGTCACCGCTGGATGCAGTTTACTCGCCAGGTCGGGCCGTACCCAGACGAAGGCGATCCCCGGGATCCCCATCAGGAACTTCAGGTTGCCCGAGGCGACGAAGTCGGCGCCGCTGGAGGGGGCGTCGAAGGGACGCGATCCCAGGGCCTGATAGGCGTCCACGTAGAGGAGCGCGCCCTGGCGGTGGGCCACCTCGGCGATGGCCCCCACGTCCTGGACCGCGCCGTTCTGGTACCAGGCCAGTGCGGCGGAGACCACCAGCGTCCTGTCCGTGACGGCCTCCTCGTACGCCTGCAGCGTGACGGTGCCGTTCCGCGTAGGCACCGTCACCACCTCGGCGCCGAAGCGCTCCTGGGCGAGCCAGACGTGGCTGACCGTGGGGAACTCCGCGCCGCTCACCACCACCCGGAAGCGACGGCCCGTGAAGTCGAGCCCCGAGGCGATGCTGGCCGTGGCCTGCGACACCGACGTCGCCACGGCCACGTCTCCGGGCGCGCCGCCCACCAGGGCGGCGAACTCCGCGCGCGCGGCGTCCACCTCGGCCATCCACCGGTCCCAGTCCATGCCCGCCGTGGCCCAGGATGTGAGGTACGCCTCCGCGGCCTCCCGGGCGGGCTCGCTCTGGGGAGCCTGGGAGCACGCGTTCATGGGGACGTGGGTGGCGAGGATGGGGATCCGGCGGCGCACCGCGTCCAGGTCGAAGTCGGGCGTGGGGTTCATGGCGGGAGGATAGCCCATCGGGGGTGTAGGCGCAGGATGGGCGTGGAGGCGGGGGCCGGCTGCCCCGGGACTCGCACCCGGCCGCGACTCCGGCCCGACGCGGCCGCGCTCCTTCGCGAACCCCCGGCCGGCCGGCCGGGTAGCAGCCAATGAGCGTGCGAGTGAGGATCGCCGGTGAAGGGCTTCGCCTGGGGACACCGGAGGAAAGTCCGAGCTCCGCAGGGCAGGGTGCCGGGTAACGCCCGGGCGCCGAGAGGCGACGGAAAGTGCCACAGAGAGCAGACCGCCGATGGCCGCCGCGAGGCGGCACAGGCAAGGGTGAAAGGGTGCGGTAAGAGCGCACCGGGCCCCTGGTAACAGGGGTCGCATGGTAAACCCCACCCGGAGCAAGACCACGTAGGGGACGAGGAGCGGCCCGCTCCGTCCGAGTCCCGGGTAGGTCGCACGAGGTGGCCGGCGACGGTCATCCCAGATGAATGATCCTCCCCCGCGCGCAAGCGTCGGGGACAGAACTCGGCTTATTCCGCGCGCTCATCGCCCGCGCCCGCCGCCCGAGAGCGACGGGCGCGGTTGCGTCTTGGGAGGGGCCCGGCGTCGGAGGCGAGACCAGACAACGCCTTCGCCGGCTCCCTTCGATGCGCGCCCGTTCTCCCCGCGCGGAACCCACCCGTTCCCATCCCCCTGGGCCGGTCGACCCCCAGCGGGGAACCCTTGCGTCCGTTCCGAATATTAGTTAGCTATTGAATAGTTCGATATCGTATAGTCTGATACGGAAGGAAGGGGGACATCATGGGCAGCATCGCGGTAGTGGGGATCACGGGGAACATCGGAGGCCGCGTGGCGCGGAAGCTGGCGGCGGCGGGGCACGACGTGGTGGGGCTGTCCCGGCATCCGGGAGCCGAAGCCCCCGGGCGGATCGTGGCCGTGGACCTCCGGGACGCCGATGCCGCCCGCAAGGCCCTGGCGGGCGTGGACGGCGTGTACCTGACCCCTCCGGAGGGCGGGGCGACCCCGCTGGAGGATGAGCGCGCGGTGGGCCTCAACGTCATCGAGGCCGCGAAGGAGGCGGGGGTGGGTCACGTGGTGATGCACACCGCCCTGCAGGCCGATCGGGGCGACACGGGGGCGCGCATCCTGAACAACAAGACCGTGCTGGAGACGACCCTCGCCGATAGCGGCACGCCGTACACGATCCTCCGTCCCGCCTGGTATCTGCAGAACCTGTTCGGCGCCAAGCCCTGGCTGGACCAGGGGATGTTCAGCATGCCGTGGGCCGCGGACATGGCCTGGGCGGCCACCGACATCGAGGACATCGCCTCTCTGGCGGCCCACTTCTTCGAGGCCGGCCCGGCGAACCGCGGCTTCGACGTCCACCTGCCCGGTGGCGTGACCGCGGCGGGGATCGGGGCGGCGGTGGAGGCCGTCACGGGGCGCGCCGTCCAGTACCAGGAGGCCCCCAGCAGCCGGGCCGCCGTCGACGGCTACCCCATCTCGGACGTGCACAAGGAGCTGTACGCGGAGCTCTTCGACTACTTCCGGTCGCGGACGTACGAGGGCGAGCCCACGGCCGTCACCGAGGCCGTTCCCGACTTCTCGTACGGCACCGTGGAGGACTTCGTGTCGCGGGAGCTGTACGCGGCGGAGCTCGCGCACGCGCACCGGTGATCGCGGATCCTTCGTCGGGGGGGAGGTGCACACCCCCGCTCCCGCGAGGAAGAGAGGGTGGAGGCGGCGGGGTGACCCCGCCGCCTCCGTTCGTGGTGGCGGTGACTCAGCCGCCGACCGGTGTTCCTCTCCAGTAGAGGGAGGCGGGAACGACGCTGCAGTTGAAGGCGAAGCCGAGGTCGATGGCCTTGGCGTTGCCGGCTTTGATGGCGGCCTTGATCGCGGTGTCGGTGGTCAGACGCGTGTTGGCGGCCTCCTTGTTCGTGAAGACCACCTCGATGACCTCCCAGGCGACGTTGAAGTCGGGCTTGCCGGGAGGATCCGCGACGTGGTCGTGTCCGGGCACCGCCGTGTAGTCGCCTCCATAGACACCCGACTCGGCACCTACGGCCACCTGGGCCGCGAGTCCGGCGTGGTCGGGGCAGTTACCGGGTACGCCCATGCAGTTGAAGGCTCCACTTCCCGCGGCCGTCGACCCCGGGGGATACACCACCATGTACAGCGGTGACGTTGCATGAATGTTCGCTTTCGCCGGGAGGGGCGCCCCTGCCGGCGTGAGCAGATACATGAGCCCTCCGCTGTCGGCGTTGTAGGCGGGCTCGATGGCGGAGTTGCCGATGATGTGCTCACCCGAGGGGGTGCCCATTGGCGTGAACTTGTTGGACGCCGTGACGGTTGCCAGGGGTGACGTTGACGGTGTCGTCGGTTGTGTGTCGGACGAGCAGCCCGCCGCGAGCATGAGCGCGGCGAAGGCTGCTGCGGCAGCGACGGTGCGAGAGTTCAGTGGACTTTTCATGGGCAGTCCTCATGTGTTGGGAGGGGAACGTCAGTCGCTGCACGGGGCGACGCATAAGCCGAACGCACGTCAAAGAACCCGGCCGAGATCCCTGACGGGCCGAAGCGGTCTCCTCTTCCCATGCCCACTGACCCACGTCACGCGTGCCGCTCTGGCGCCCGCCCGATATCGAGATCGGATGTGGAGTATGATAATGATTCTGATTTCCCGCAATGAAGATCCGGCCTCTGGACGTGGCGGCCCGGCGCGTGGTGAGCCGGATGGGGGGAAGCCGCAGAATGGAAGCCCCCGGCAGGCGTGCCGCCGGGAAGGGGCCGCGGAGCAGAGGTGCCCGCCGGACGTGGACGCGCCGTTCACTGGGCTTGTGAAGTCGAACGTGCACAACTACGTACACACCTGTGTCCGGCGCCGGTAGCGCTGCGTGGGATCGCCCCGGATCCCCGCTCCTGCTGGCTCGAGCATCAGCGACATCAGGGGTGACCCGGCATTCGCAACCGATGCGGCCGCGTCCCCACGCGGGAAACACCCATGAATGACGAAAACCTGCCGGCCCTCCCGCCCGACTCGGATCCCGAGGTTGTCGAGGAGGCGCGCCGGACCCTTGGGCGGCTGCGTCTGATCGGTGTGGGCGGCTTCGCCGGACTTGTCGCCCTCGCCTTCATCCTTTTGGCCGCCTCCCCATTCGCGCCGTTCTTCCTGCTTCCCCTCCTGGTGTGGGGCTTCGTGGCACTCGTCATCTACGAGATCTTCCCCATCGGCAGGAACGCGTCGTGGGCACGCCGCGTCCTGAAGCGGTGGGACGAGCTCCGGGTGGATCGGGCGTTCGACCAGCTCGGTGCGGCCAGGGATCCCCGGCTGGAGTCGGCCGCAGCGATGGCAGCCCGCATCACGGCCGATCCCGCGACGGGCGATCACACGAAAGGCGTGGTAGCTCTTGTGCTGCGACGTCTCCGCTCCGCCATGGACGACCTCCGTCTGTTGGACCTGGCGAATCAGAGCCCGGGTGCCGGCGGGACCACTCGACCGGATCCCGAGCTTCGCATCCAGCTGGAGGCCCGCATCGCCGCGCTCACCGGTGCGCTCGCGGACGTCTACAGGGCTTCCCTGGCACGCGACGAGGCACGGGTGCGGGAGTTGGCAGGCCACCTCGAGGATCTCACCCATCGCCTCGAGGCCGAAGCGGAGGTGGAAGGGCTCCTGGAGTCCGGCCCGGACAAAATGCCATAGGCCTCCGATTTCGCGTACGAAGTGTGACGGCTGGCGTCGGCTCGGAAAGGCGGAGCTCCGGGCGAAGGTCCCAACCCGCCTACCAGCAGGCAGACACCGAGACTATGTTACCCGTCGTGTCGGAGGCCAGCCGGGGGACGAGACAAGCCCGATGCAGGCCTCGACGCGCACACCCTCTCGCGGCCGGGAAACGAGAGAGAGCCGGAAACGGCCCAACGGTGCGGAAAGGCAGGTCCAGGCGCCCGTAGCTCAGCTGGATAGAGCGCATGCCTCCGGAGCATGAGGTCACAGGTTCGAATCCTGTCGGGCGCATGTGACGCCGGGGTCCCAACGGGGCCCCGGCGTTCTGCATTTCTGGGGGATTCGAACCTGTGACCGAACCCACGCGCCATTCACAGGTTCGAGCCGAGCGGCCGGAGTTGGTGTCGAAGAGCGGTCTGGTCTTCCGCGAGACGAGCGAGGATGCGCGCAGCGCACCGCAGCTCCATCCTGTCCTGTTCCAAAACCCAGCCGAGGTAAACGGGGAGCGAGAAACGTAGCGAGCTGACGCCACGAGTTGAGCTCCGGGTAT
>JAJDNC010000039.1 GCA_022340865.1 Gemmatimonadota bacterium | reverse complement strand
CCGGGGCGCTATCCGGAGGGCGCGTCCCTCACCGTCTCGTCGGCGGCGCTGGACGCGACGGCGGCGCTGGTGGAGCACGGCGTGGTCGTCACCCAGGTCGCCCTGAACGGCCGGTGGACGGGGTGGCCCGGGTGGCGTGTCGACGCCGCCCTGGGACGCGCGCTCTTCAACGGCTCGGCGAGGAACCTCCGCGGCAACGGCGCGCTCTCGATCTCACGCCGGTTCAAGAAGGTGTGGACGGTGGGCGTGGGCGGCCGCGCCTTCGGCTTCCAGAAGCGGCTCAGAGACGGCTACTTCGACCCCGACTTCTACGGCATCGCGGAAGTCACCGGGCGCTGGCTCTATTCACCCGACCCCTGGAGCTTCCTCGTGGAGGTGGCGCCCGGCGTGCAGAAGGTCGGCTCGGCGGGATCCGCCGCGGGTGCGCTGCGCGCCTCGACGCGCGTCGCCTATCGCGTGGGACCGGGGAGGGAGGTGTCGCTGGGGTTCGGGTACTCCTCCACCGGACTCCAGACCTTCTCGACGGGCGCGTCGACCTATCGGTACACGGCGCTGATCTTAGGGGCGACCTGGGTGTTCTGAGGGACGGGCGCGTGACATCGGCCGACCGAGGTGGCGACGGCGCGTGAAATCGAGGCGGGGGCGGGCCGCGGGGCGAGCGACGATTCGACTTGCGCCCCTCGCGGCAACCCGCAGGATCACGATGCGTCACGGCGCGTCGCTCCGAGCGAGCCCGCGGACCGCCGCCGCCCCGGTACCGCGTCTCAGAACCGCGCCAGCTCCACCACCGCGTCCAGGATCTTCTGCGCGTTGGGCAGGATGGTCTCCTCGAGCTGCGGCGAGTACGCCACCCACGTGTCCATGGACGCCACGCGGCGCACCGGGCCGTCGAGCCACGGGAAGAGCTCGTCGGCGATGCGCGCCGCGATCTCCGCGCCGATACCCCACGAGAGGCTGTCCTCGTAGGCCACCACGACCTTGTTGGTTTTCTTCACCGAGGCGGTGATACGCTCCATGTCGAAGGGCTGCACCGTGCGCAGGTCGATGACCTCCACGTCGAGGCCGTGCTCCTCCTCGGCGATGCGCGCCGCGTCCAGGCTCCGCTTCACCAGGGCGCCGCACGTCACCAGGGTGACGTCGGCACCCTCGCGCACGACCTTGGCCTTGCCGAAGGGGATCATGTACTCGGCGCCGGGGTGGCGCCCCTTGTTGTACACCTGGCGGTACAGGTGCTTGTGCTCCAGGAAGAGCACGGGGTCCTCGCACCGGATGGCGGTGCGCAGCAGCCCATTGGCGTCCTCGGCGGTGGCCGGCATGACCACGCGGATGCCGGGGGAGTGGGCGAAGATGGACTCGCCGGTCTGCGAGTGATAGATGGCGCCGCCCTTCAGGTAGCCACCGTAGGTCACACGCACGACCACCGGTGCCGAGTAGGTGCCATTGGAGCGGTAGCGCATGGTGGCCAGCTCGTTGCGCAGCTGCATCATCGCCGGCCAGATGTAGTCGAAGAACTGGATCTCGACGACGGGGCGCATGCCGCGCACGGCCATACCGACGGCGCGCCCGACGATGTTCGCCTCGGCCAGCGGCGAGTTGTACACGCGCTCCGACCCGAACCTGCCCTGCAGTCCGTGGGTGACCTTGAAGACTCCGCCCTTGCCCTTCACCTCCTTGAGGGCCTCCTCGTGGGAGGCGTCGGCCACGTCTTCGCCGAAGACGACGATGCGCGGGTCCCGCTCCATCTCGTCCTGGAGGCAAGCGTTCAACAGGTCGACCATGGTGAGCTGGCGGTCGTCCCGGTAGTCGGGGGCATCCTCCGTGTCGAAGTCCGACGACGTGGGGTCCATGTCCTCGGAGTAGAGGTGGCGCAGGACCGTCTCCGGCGCGGGCTGGGGGCTCGTCAGCGCTTCGTCGGAGGCCCGGGCCACCTCGTCCTGGATCTCGGCCTCCAGGGCGTCGACCTCCTCCGTGGTGGCGATGCCGAGATCGAGGATGAGCTGCCGGGTTCGCTTCAACGGGTCCCGCGCGTCCTGCCTCTCCCGCTCCGCCTCCGGACGGTACATGCGCTCGTCGTCGGACATGGAGTGGGAATAGGGTCGGGTGCAGTGGGCGTGCACCATGGCGGGTCCCTTCCGCTGGCGCGCGTGGGCCACCGCCTCTCCCGCCGCCTGGTAGACGGCGGCGATGTCGGTGCCGTCGCACTCCCGCACCAGCAGATCGGGGAAGCCGGCGAGGAGCTTGGAGACGTTGCCGCCGGCGGTCTGCACGTCCACCGGCACCGAGATCGCGTAGCCGTTGTCCTCGACGACGTAGACCACCGGGAGCTTGAGGTTGCACGCCGTGTTCAGGGACTCCCAGAACTCTCCCTCGGATGTGGTGCCGTCACCGGTGGTGACGACGACGATCTCGTCGTCCTCGAACCTGTCGATGAGCGCACGCAGCTCGGGGCTCCCGCCTATGCGCAGGCCGGCCTCGGCGGCTCCCACGGCCTGCAGGAACTGCGTGCCCGTGGGCGACGACGTGCTGGCGATGTTGTAGCGCGCATCGCCGAAGTGGGCGGGCATCTGCCGCCCGCCCGAAGCGGGATCGGCCTCGGCGGCAACCGCCTGGAGGAGGTGATCCAGGGGCGTCTGGCCCACGGCCAGCGCGAAGGCGCGGTCGCGGTAGTAGAAGAAGAACCAGTCGTGGGCGGACCTGCAGTGGGCGCCCACCGCCGCCCCGATGGCCTCGTGGCCGGCGCTGGAGATCTGGAAGAAGATCTTGTTCTGCCGCTTCAGGGCCATCTCGCGGTCGTCGATGCGCCGCGACGTCACCATGGTGCGGTAGAAGCCGAGAATCTGTTCGGACGTGAGGGGGGTGACGTCCCGGGCCTGGTCGAGTTGGCTCTCTGTCGTCGCCATGGTCTCCGTGGGCAGCGTGGCGGAAGGGCAGCGCCTAATTTAATCGAGGGTACGAGATAGGGTCCACCTGACCCACCTACCGGTGGCGGTCACCCACTAGAAAGCTACCCCCGTTCCGTGCGCCTCAGTTCCGCCGTGATCCCGGCAGGGTCCGTCGTGGGGGCCCGGCACGTGAAGCCGTGGCAGACGTACGCCGTGGGGCGCGTGTCCACCGCGTCGCGTCCCGCGAGCACCGGTAGCTCCGGCCCCTCGGCGCCCGGGGGCTTGCCGGCCACCGTCCGGTTGCGATGGAACGGAGCGAGCGCCGCGGTGACCAGGGCGCGGGTGCCCGCGTCGGCGGGAGGGCCCACCACCGCCACTTCCACCGGCTTCGCCAGCGAGCGGTCCAGGGTGCTGAGCAGGCGGCCGAAGGCGGTGGGGAATCGGGTCATGGCCACGCGTTCGTGGGCCAGCGCCCGGCGGGCGACCTCCTCGTAGCGCGCCTCTCCGAAGAGGTGACCCGCGCGCAGCAGCAGCTCCGCCGCCAGGGAGCTCCCCGAAGGCGTGGCGTTGTCCATGGGGTCCCGGGGACGAAGGAAGAGGGACTCGGCATCCGCCGACGTGTCGTGGAACACGCCGGCTTCCGGGCTCCAGAAGCGAGCGAGGATCTCCTCTACGCACCAGCGCGCCTCGTCGAGCCAGCGGGGATTCAGCGTGGCCTCGTAGAGCGAGATCAACGCGTTGCCCAGGGCGCCGTGGTCCTCCAGGAAGCCCGGGATGCGCGCGACGCCGTCGCGGAAGGTGTGCAGGAGGCGCCCGTCCGGGCGCATCGCTTCCAGGAGGAACGCCGCGCCTTCCTCGGCCGCGCCCACGTACCGGGCTCCCGCCAGCGCGCCGCCGACCTCGGCCAGGGCGCGCAGGGCCATGCCGTTCCACCCGGTGAGGATCTTCTCGTCGCGAAGAGGGGGCACCCGATGCGAGCGCGCCTCGGCGAGGACGGTGCGCGCCGCCGCCAGCCTCGCCTCCAGCTCCTCGGCCGTCATGCCCTCCGCGCTGGCCAGGGCACCCAGGCCGTGGGGTAGCCACAGGATGCTGGCACCCTCGTGATTGCCCTCGTCGCTGACGTCGTAGCAGCGCATGAAGAGGCGCGCATCCTCGGCGGGGAGCTCCGCGCGCACCTCCGCCGGCTTCCACAGGTAGAAGCGCCCCTCCTCTTCTTCGGAATCCGCATCCCGGGCGCTGTAGAAGCCCCCTTCCGGTGCGCGCATGTCCTCCAGGAGCCAGTCCAGGGTGCGCTCCGCCACGACACGCAGTCCGTCGTCCCCGCTCAACCGCCACCCATCGAGATAGGCCCGGGCCAGCAGGGCGTTGTCGTAGAGCATCTTCTCGAAGTGGGGCACCAGCCAGCGGGCGTCCACGGAGTACCGGTGGAAGCCGCCGCCGAGGTGGTCGTGGATGCCTCCGGCGGCCATGCGCCGCAACGTGTGGGCGAGCATCTCGAGGGAGCTCGGCTCTCCCGTGCGCGCGTGGTGGCGCGACAGGATCTCCAGCGTCACCGGCTGGGGGAACTTGGGGGCGTCGCCGAAGCCTCCATGGGTGTGGTCGTATTGGCGAGCCATGGCCCGGATCGCGTTGTCCAGGATCTCCACGTCCGAGCCGACACCGTCGCCCTCGCCGGCGTCCTGGACGACCCGCTGCAGCACCGAGATGATCTCGCCGGCGCCCCGGCGGACGTCATCCGGACGCTCGCGCCACGCCTGCGCCGCCGCCTGGAGCACCTGCCGGAACGAGGGCATGCCACGGCGAGGTGCGGGGGGAAAGTACGTGCCACCGTAGTACGGCTTTGCACCGGGGGTGAGGAACACCGTGAGCGGCCATCCTCCCTGTCCGGTCATGGCTTGCACGGCCTTCATGTAGACCTGGTCCACGTCCGGCCGCTCCTCGCGGTCCACCTTCACGCACACGAACGCTTCGTTCATGAGCGCCGCCACGTCCGGGTCCTCGAAGGACTCTCGGGCCATGACGTGGCACCAGTGGCAGGAGGAGTAGCCGATGGAGAGCAGCAACGGCCTGTTCTCCCGGCGAGCGCGGCCGAGGGCCTCGTCGCCCCACGGGTACCAGTCCACGGGGTTGTCGGCATGCTGGCGCAGGTAAGGGCTGGGCTCTGCGGCGAGACGGTTGCTCATGGTGCGGCCTGGGGACGGAACAACGACAGACGAACGCTGGATGTCACACCCGGCGGCGCTCCGGCGGTTCCCCCGGTAGCCGGAAACGCTGGAAACAAATGAATATTCCCAACGGTACGGGATGGCCGCCCGGGGACGGACCCCGGGGCATGGTCGCTGCCAAAGCCAGGTGCCACGGGGCACTTCGCATCTTTCCCCGTTCCGGAACGAAAGCGTTGTTACACGTTCGACGTGGGCCTACATTCCAGAAAATCACCGCCCCTCCCGTGGGCTCCACCTCGGGGAAACACCGTGTCCCTGTACCTCACCATGGTGGGCCTGGCTCTTCGGCGCCCCCGCGCCCTCCCGCACCTCCTGGGGGCGGCGTGGGCGTTTCGTGCCCGGGGATGGTACAGGCGGTTCCCCTTCGTTCCCCTGCCGCCGCGCAGCTACCTGCGATGGCGCCTCGAGACCGCCTACGGGGATCCCGAGCACCGGCCCTCGGACGGTGAGCTGCTCCGCTACCTCGCGTGGACGAGCACCTTGAGACGGGAGATGCGGAGGAGGGCCGATGCGTAAGCTCATCCTCCTGATCATCCTCTGGGCCGCGGTGGCGTACTATTTCCCCGACACCAGACGGCTGGCGAAGGAGTGGACGCGCCCGCTCTGGGTGCCCGTGGTGGAGTGGAACGCAAGGAAGGAGATGGAGCAGGTGGGCCATGACGTCGTGCAGGAGGAGGCGAAGACCGGCAAGCTCCCGGACCAGCGCCGGTGGATGGAGTGGCTCGACTACCGGTATCCCATGGGCGGGATGGCGGATGATCCCTGGGGGTCCATGTACCAGCTCGAGGTGTGGGCCGACTCCATCGCGATCCTGTCGGATGGTCCGGATCGGGTTCGGGGCACCGAGGACGACTTCCACGTGACGCTGCCGCGCGTGCGCCACGGGAACTGAGCCTCCGCTGACGGATCAAGGGTGCTACGCGTCGCTCTGACGGGGAACGTGGCCGCGGGGAAGTCCGCCGTGGCCGAGGCCTGGATCCGCCGAGGTGTTCCGGTGGTGAGCGCCGACGAGCTGGCCCGCCGGGCCGTGGAGCCCGGGACACGGGGGCTGTCCGAGGTGCGCGGGGCCTTCGGTGACGGCGTCCTCGCCGCCGACGGCACGTTGAACCGGAGCGAGCTGCGCACCAGGATCTTCCGCGACGAGGCCGCCCGTCGGCGTCTGGAGGCCATCCTGCATCCGCGCATCCAGGAGCTGCGGGTGGAATGGATGGAGGCGCACCACGCGCAGGGGGCCCCGCTGGTGGTGGCGGAGATCCCGCTTCTGTTCGAGACCGGCCTCGAGGACGGCTTCGACGCCGTGGTGCTGGTGGACGCTCCCGCCGACGTCCGTTTGGCCCGACTGGTGGAGCGGCGCGGCCTCGGGCGGGAAGAGGCCCTCCGCATCATGGAAGCCCAGATGGATCCCGCCGAGAAGCGCCGCCGTGCCGACTGGGTGGTGGACAACGCCGGTACGATGGAGGCTCTGGACGGGCGTGCCGTCGAGGTCCTGGGCGAGCTCCGGGCCAGGGCCGCTGCGGAAGCGGACACGCTGCGTATGGATCTGCACCTGCACACGGCGGGGTCCCGGGACTGTCTTTCCGACCCCCGGGCCGTGCTGGAGCGAGCCACCGCGCGGGGGTATGGGCGCATCGCCATCACGGACCACAATCACCTGGGCGTGGCCCTCCGGATGGCCGAGGTGTTTCCCGACCGGATCATCCCCGGCGAAGAGGTGAAGACCGCCGAGGGGATCGATGTCATCGGCCTCTACCTCTCGCAGGAGATCCCCAAGGGAACGCCGGCGGTGGAGACGGTGGCCCGCATCCGCGCCCAGGGTGGGATCCCGTACCTGCCCCATCCGTACGCGGCCGGCAAGGGTGGCGGAGGACGCATGGCCGACGAGCTGGCGGCGCTGGTGGACGTGGTGGAGGTGTTCAACGCGCGCCTCCATCCCGGCCGGCTGAACGCCCCGGCGGAGGCGTTGGCGGCGCGCCACGGCAAGCTCCGGGGCGCCGGCTCCGACGCCCACACCCTGGGGGAATTGGGGGGTGCCTTCGTGGACGTTCCCGTGCACCCCAACCGCCCGGACGCGCTGCTGAGCGCGTTGCCGCTCGCGGCGGTCGGTGGCCGGACCGCTTCGAGCCTCGTGCACCTGGCGTCCACGTGGGCCAAGGTGCGCAAGCGCCTTCCCGGGGCGCCCGACGGGACGATGCAGGGCTCCGGCACGCCGCCGATGAAGGCCGCGCCGTAGCGGCGCCCACCCGGCTCCTCCTACTTTGATGGCGTCCGGGCACCCTCCCGCCCGAGGCGCACCCGCAAGACTTCCAGGGTCAGGAGCCGAAGTTGAGCTACCGCACGCCTCCAGGGCGGATCGCCGCGGTGAGGGAGGTGCGTGACGCGCTCCTCGCGTCACGTCGAGCGGTCCTCACCACGCACCTCAACGCAGACGGCGACGGAGCCGGCTGCGAGGCAGCCGTGGCGTCATGGCTGCGCGCCAACGGGACGGAAGCGTGGATCGTCAATCCGACGCCGTTCCCCGAATCGTTCCGCTTCCTCATGGGAGACGAGGACTGGCTGGTGGAAGCCGGCTCCCGCACCGCCCAGGAGATCTGCGAGTCGTCGGACCTGGCGGTGATCCTGGACACCGGGGAGGTTCCGCGCATCGGCCGCGTACGTTCACTCATCCGCGACCTGCCCACGGTGGTGGTGGATCACCACCAGCCCGGCGAGCAGCCTATCGGCGGCATATCCCTGCGCGATCCCGACGCCTGTGCCACCGGAGAGCTCGTCTTCGACGTGCTGCTGGCCGCCGGAGGGCCCTGGACACCGGGAGCCCTCCAGGGCATCTACGTGGCCATCCTCACCGACACGGGCTCCTTCCGCTTCGCCAACTCCACGCCGGGGAGCCACCGCGTGGCGGCGGATCTGGTGGAACGGGGCGTGGATCCGGAAGAGATGTTCGCCGCCGTGTACGGTGCGGCCCCCGTCCGGAAGTACCGCCTGCTGGCACGGGCCCTCACCACCCTGGAAGCGGACGAGGAGGCGGGGGTCGCGTGGATGATCGTGCCGCAGGACGCCATCGACGAGCTGGGTGCCACTCCTGAGGACCTGGAGGGTATGGTGGACGTTCCCCGGGGAATCAGCGGTGTGCAGGTCGGATTGTTGTTCCGGCAGACCACGACCGGGGAGGTGAAGGTGTCGTTCCGGGCCAACGGCCCGGTGAATGTCAACGAGCTGGCACGCCGCTTCGGCGGGGGCGGTCACCTCAGGGCGTCCGGCGCCATGGTGCCGGGGCCCATGGCCCGCGCCGTGGAGTCGGTGGTGGCCGCGACCCGGGAGGCGGTGGCCCGGGAGACGCTGCGAAGGGAGCCTGTTTGATCGAGCCGGAGAAGGGAGAGAGGTCGGAGGACCCGGGGGTCCCCGAGGCTTTGCCTCGCACGCTCGCCGGGGTGCGGGAGCGTCTGGGCGCGGTGGCGGTGGACCGCCTGTGGATCTTTCCCCCGCGGCGCCGCGGGCGCCGCGAGAGCGGCCTGGTGGCGGTGAGCGTCTTTCTCGAGGGCGAGGAGCGGCGTCGGCTCCTCACGGTGGCGTATACCGCCGAGCGCACGGGACGGAGCCTCACGGTGGAGCCGGTGTTCACCCAGGAGGGTGAGGCGCCGCCGGAGCTGCTTCCCCGGGTCATGGAGGGCGTCGTCCAACGGGCGGGCCAGGGCCACACCGACCCGCGCGAGGTGCACATCGGAGGAGACCCCACGAGCTTCGGTGCGCTCATGGAGGAGTTCGACCCGGCTCTCCTCGCGGCGGAGCAGGCGAAGTCCGCATGACCGAGACCGTCTCCGTGCGGCCCTTCATCCGGCTCTTCGGACGCTATCTCCGCGAGCAGGGGCTTCCGGTGACCCATCAGCGCGAGGCCATCGCGGAGGTGGTGTTCGCGTCGGAGGAGCACCTGTCGGTGGACGAGATCGAGCAGCGCCTCCGGGACCGGGGGGACCGCATCGGCAAGGCGACCATCTACCGCACCCTCGATCTGTTGGTGCGCTCCCGCCTGGTGGAGGAGCACGACTTCGGGGAGGGCTTCAAGCGCTACGAGCACCGGCTTTCGCGGCAGCCCGTCCACGAGCACCTCATCTGCCTCGAATGCGGCAAGGTCATCGAGTTCCAGGCCGGCGAGATCGCCGCGGTAGAGGCACGCGTGCAGGTCGTGCACGGCTTCCTCCCCGCCCGTCATCGGCTGGAGGTGTACGGTCTGTGCCGGGAATGCCGGGCAGCCGGCGCCGAGCTTCCCTACCAGGGGCTGACCTGCCCCATCGACACCGTGTAGCGGTCGCCCGGTCCCGCTATCTTCGTTGCCCAATCAACGGAACCCACGAGCGTCGGGCCGCGGAGCCGACCCGACGGGAGAACGCTACGTCGTGAGCCCTGTGCTGCCACCCGGCCTGGACGGCCTCACCTGGGAGCTGCCCCACACGTTCCTGGGCCTCGACGAGGCGGCGTCGGACTTCGCCTCGGCGAAGGCGGTGCTGCTGCCGGTGCCCTACGAGTCCACCACGTCCTACGGCGGCGGCGCCCGCGAGGGGCCCCGGGCCATCCTCGAGGCGTCGCGCTACATCGAGCTGTACGACCAGGAGGTGGACTGCGAGGCCGCGACGAGGATCGGCATCCACACGCTTCCCGCACTGGAGCTCACGCGTGCCGGCGCCACCCCGGCCATGGAGGAGCTGCGCTCCGCATATTCCCGCGTGGCCGAGACGTGCGGCGATCGCTTTCTCCTCATGCTCGGCGGCGAGCACAGCGTGTCGTCGCCGGCGATCCTGGCACAGGCGGACCGCCACGCGGAGCGTCTCACGGTGCTCCAGCTCGATGCGCACGCGGACCTGAGGGCGGAGTACGAGGGCACGCCCAACTCCCACGCCAGCGCCATGGCGAGGGTGCTGGACCGTGCGGACGTGGTGGGGGTGGGCATCCGGGCGGTGAGCGCCGAGGAGATGGAGCTGACCCGGGCCTCGGCCGCATCGAGCCTCATC
Organism: Gemmatimonadota bacterium; assembly: GCA_022340865.1. GTDB lineage: Bacteria > Gemmatimonadota > Gemmatimonadetes > Longimicrobiales > Gaopeijiaceae > SZUA-318. The sequence goes on along the minus strand of JAJDNC010000039.1, from coordinate 26,399 downwards.
TGGGCCGACGAGATGTGGCGGGACGACGCCTGGATGGACCGGGCCCTGGAGGCCCTGGGCCCCAAGGTCTACCTGACGTTCGACGTGGACTACTTCGACCCGTCGCTGGTGCCCTCCACGGGGACCCCCGAGCCCGGAGGACCGGGATGGTACCGCACGCTCGAGTTCCTGAAGCGCGTCTTCCGGGAGCGGGAGGTGGTGGCTGCCGACGTCGTGGAGCTGGCGCCGGTGCCGGGGCTGCACGCGCCGGACTTCCTGGTGGCGAAGCTGGTCTACAAGCTCCTCGTCTACCGCTTCCAGGAGATGCTCGCCGGGGGGTGACGGCACCGCGGAGACGCCTCGCCGCGCTTGCGGCTTGATCGCGGCCCGGGCACCCCTGAACTTCCGGGTCGAGTCCCCAGCTCACTCCCTTCTCGCCGGATCCCACGTGCCAGACACACAGCCGACCCTCCCCAGCGAGTCCGGGTCGCCTCCGGCGTCCCGCGGCAGGCCCAGCATCGGGGAGCGCCTCCTGTGGAACCAGATCGAGCGGGCCACGGGGTCCCCTACGCTCCTGGGCAACCAGCTCCGCCTCCAGTTCGAGGGGTCGGCTTCCTTCGATGCCTGGCTCGAGGCCATCGACGGTGCTCGCCGCTTCGTCTACTTCGAGAACTACGTGGTCCGCGACGACCGGGTGGGCCGGGCGTTCCGCGAGGCGCTCATCGCCAAAGCGCACCAGGGTGTGCCGGTGCTGGTCGTGCACGACTGGCTGGGATGCTGGGCGACGCCCCGCCGCTACTGGAAGCCGCTGCGCGACGCCGGCGTCCAGGTGCGTGCGTTCAACCCCCCGTCCCTGGCCATCGGAGATCCGCTGGGCGTGCTCCAGCGCGACCACCGCAAGCTGGTGGTGGCAGACGGTGAGGTCGCCTTCGTGGGCGGCTTCTGCATAGGCGAGGAGTGGACGGGGAGTCGATCCCGACCCCCGTGGCGGGACACCGGCGTGGAGATCCGCGGTCCGGCCGCGCACTCCGCCGCCCTCGCCTTCGAGCGGCTCTGGGGTGAGATCGGCGAGCCGTCCTTCCTGGCCGCGACCCTCGCCCCGCCGCCCGACGTGGGCTCGACACCGGTGTGGCTCATCGAGGGCGAGCCGGGCAAAGCCCGCGTCTTCCGCACGCTGCTGCTGGCGGCCGCGCGCGCCCGGTCCCGCATCTGGGTGACCGACGCCTACTTCGTGGCGCCGCGCTCCGTCACCGAGGCTCTCGCAGCCGCGGCCCGCCAGGGGGTGGACGTGCGCATCCTGGTCCCCTCCCACAACAACTGGCCTCTGGTGGGGAGCCTGTCCCGCGGCGGGTACCGGTCCCTGCTGGAGAACGGCGTCCGGATCTTCGAGTGGCAGGGCCCCATGATCCATGCCAAGACCGCGGTGGTGGACGGATCCTGGTCCCGCGTCGGCTCCAGCAACCTCAACAGCGCGAGCCTCATGGGGAACTGGGAGCTGGACGTGGGTGTTCTCGATCCGGATCTCGCGGGCCAGCTCGAAGGGCTCTTTCTCGCGGACCTCGCGTCCGCGCGCGAGATCGTCCTCCCGGGCGGGCGCACGTTGCCGGTGGGGCGCCTCCCCGGGGAGACGGACACGCCCAAGGCTCCCCTGGATCCCGAGGGCTCGATCCCCGAGCGCATCGAGCAGCAGCTCAGGTCCCGTGGGGCGACCGGCAGCAGACGGGTGAGGATGGCACCGCTGGTGCGCGCCGGCTCGGTGCTGGGTGGCGCGCTGGCCGGGAACAGGACCCTGGGCCGTGAGGATCGCACGGTCCTCGGGACGCTGTCGGTGGCCATCCTGGTCCTGGCGGCGTTGGCCGGGGTCTTCCCCGTCTTCGTGGGATGGGCGGTGGCGGTGGTGGCGACCTGGTTCGGCGTCGTCACGGGGATCCGGGCGCTGGCGCAGCGACGGAGGGCGCGGGCTGCGGAGCGGGCGACGGAAACGGCAGGGGACGAGGAAGAGACGGCCGAACGGCCGGACACGGCGAATCATGGGCGCCCGGTGACACCGGGATCAACGGAAAGACAGGGATAGCGTGGATCGGATCGGAATCTTCATCGCCCTGAGCGCGGGCTTCCTCTCGTTCCTGTCGCCGTGCGTGCTCCCGCTGGTCCCGAGCTACCTCACCTTCGTCACCGGGATGAGCCTGGAGGATCTGCAGGAGGGCGTGGACCGGAAGACGACGCTCGTCCACTCCCTGCTGTTCGTGGTGGGGTTCAGCCTGATCTTCATCCTGCTGGGAGCGTCGGCTTCGTTCCTGGGGCAGTTCTTCAAGCACTACGAGACCCTCATCGCGCGCATCGGAGGGGTGATCATCGTCCTTCTGGGGCTGCACATGGCCGGCGTCTTCCGCCTGCTCCCCCTCATGCGCGAGAAGCGCCTGCACCTGCACGACAAGCCCGCCGGCTATCTCGGTACGCTGGGAGTGGGTATGGCGTTCGGGGCGGGGTGGACGCCGTGCATCGGGCCGGTGCTGGGTGCCATCCTCACCTACGGCTTCTCCCGGGAGACGATGTGGGCCGGGGTGGGGCTCCTCACCGTCTACTCCATCGGATTGGCGATCCCGTTCCTGGTGGCGGCGCTGGCGCTGAACTGGTTCCTCCAGGCGTTCAAGCGCTTCCGGCGCTTCATGCCGGCGGTGGAGAAGGTCTCCGGCGGCCTCCTGGTCTTCCTCGGCCTGCTGCTCCTGACGGGCTCGTTCACGATCCTGAGCGCCTGGCTCGCGCGCTTCACGCCCGGGTTCATCTCGAACCACATCTGAGGAGCGATGGCGGGGGCACGCCGAGCGCCCGGGGGGCCGAGGCGCGCCGGCCGGATCCGGGGAGCCCGCCGTCGTCCGCCCGCTCAGCCCTCCCTGAGCACCTTCGCCGGGTCGGTGGACGATGCCCGGCGCGCGGGGATGTCCGAGGCCAGCGCGGCCGCGGCCGCCAGGAGAGCCAGGATGCCCACGTACGTCGCCGGATCACCGGCGGTGACGCCGTACAGCTGGCTCTTGAGGACCCGCGTGGCGGGATAGGCCGCGAGGAGGCCGAGGGCCGCCCCGGCGGCCGTGAGGGCGAGGCCGCGGCCCAGGACCCTCCGCCGCACCGACGCCGAGGAGGCTCCGAGGGCCATGCGCACGCCGATCTCGCCGCGCCGTGCCGCCACCCGGTGGGCCAGCCCCGCCTGGCATCCCGCCAGGGCCAGCAGGAGCGCGAGGGCGCCGAAGACCGAGAGGGCGACGGTGTAGAAGCGGGGCCTCGCCAGCGAGAGGCTGATGCGCGCGTCCATGGTGGTGACGCCGTCCACCGGGAGTCCCGGGTCCAGGGAGCGCACCAGCTCCTGTGCGGCCTTCGACACCGTGGCGGCGGGCGCGTCGGAGCGCACCAGGAGCGAGAAGCTCGACGCACCCCCCCTCTGGAAGAACGGCTCGTATACGACGGGCGCCGGTGCGGTGCGCAGGTCGGCGTGTCGCACCCCGCCCGCCACACCGACGACGTCCCGGAAGCTCATGTCGGGCCCGAAGTAGGAGTGCGCCCGGTCTCCCACGCGCACCGCATCGCCCTGGCTCGTGCGCAGGTCCGTGTCCACCACCAGCTCCGGCGGGCCGCCCTCCCGATCGGCGCCGCCGAAGCCCGAGCCGTGCACGATGGGGATGCGCATCACGTCGAAGTAGCCGGCGCTCACCAGGGCGATCTGGGCGGCCCGGGTCTCCTTGGGTGATCCCTCCACGCTGAGGGGCGACGTCATGTTCGTTCCCGAGATGGGAAGGTTGCGTCCCAGAGCTACGGCCTGCGCTCCCGGGAGGTGGTCCGCACGTGCAAGCAGCGTATGCGCAAATGCGAGACGGGCCGCCTGGTCCGGATATCGAAGCTGGGGAAGCTGAACGTCGACGACGGTGACGTGGCTCGGGTCGAAGCCCGGGTTCTGGTGCACCGTGGCCACGAAGCTCCGCAGCAGGAGGCCGGCTCCCACCGTGAGGAGGACCGCGAGCGCCACCTGCACGACCACGAAGCCCTCCAGGAGCCGGCGGAGCCTCGGCGTGGCGCCGGCGGTCGTGGCATCACGGACGAGAGCGGCCGGGGGCGTGCGCGCCCCGGAGAGCGCCGGGGCCAGGGACGTCACCACGCCCGTGAGGGCGGCGACGCCCAGGGCGAACAGCGCGACGCCCGGTTCCAGGTGCACCGCGTTCATCCGCGGAACACCGGGAGGAACGAGGGCGAGGGCAGGGTGGAGAAGCCCGGCCGCGAGGACGAGGCCCGCGACCCCCGCGGCGCCTCCCAGCAGAAGCCCCTCCAGGAGGAGGCTCCCAGCCACCCGGGCGTGTCCGGCGCCCAGGGAGGTCCGCACGGCCAGCTCTCCACGACGGCGCACCCCGCGCGCCAGGAGCATGCCTCCGGCGTTGGCGCACGCGGTGAGCAGGACCAGGAGCACGGCCCCCTGGAGCATCAGGAGAGATCGGCGCACGTCGCCGAGGAGGCGCTGCTTCACCGGCGTCGCGGTCACGGACGCCGCTCCACCGACCACGCTGGCGGATATTCTGCCGAACTCCTCCGTGAGCCCGGGGAGGCTCGCACCGGGCCGCAGGGAGGCCAGGGCGATGATGATCTTGGCCCCCGCCATGTCCAGGATGTTCGGCACGCCGATCTCCACGGGGAGCCACACGTCGGTTCCCTCGGGGAAGGTGGCGCCGCCGCGCACCACGCCCACCACGGTGTACTCCCGATCGTCCAGGCGGACGGAGCGGCCCACCACGGAGCGGTCGGCGCCGAAGGCGCGTCGCCAGAGCCCCTCGGAGATCATGGCGACCCGAGGTCCGTCCTTGCGGTGCTCGTCGGCGGTGAAGGCGCGCCCCAGGAGGATGGGTCGGTCCAACAGACCGAAGAAGCCCGCCGTCACGTCGGTGACGTGGATGCGCCGGGGCTCACCCCCAGCCGAAAACGTGCGCTCGTCCCCCAGGTAGCCCGCCACGGGCCGGGCGGTGGTGGCCTGCCGTCTCCACGCGTCCAGCACCGGGTACGCCGCGCGGGAGAGACCCCCCTGGGTGGAGACTTCCTGCACCACGGCCACCCGGTCGGGGGCGCGGAAGGGCAGGGGGGTGAGGAGCACGCCACGCACGACCGTGAAGACCAGCACGTTGAGCGTCACGGCCACCGCGAGGACGGCTGCGGGGCCCACCACCGCCCGCGGCCGTCGCACCAGGAAGCGCGCCGCCGAGGTGAGCTCGTCGGCGAAGGCACGCAGGAAGCGCGCCGGACGAGCCAAGCGCTCGCGGCGGCGATCCTCGTGCCCGCAGTACATGCGCGTGGCCTCCACGTCGCCGAACTCCTCCCGCGCGCGCCGCGCCGCCTCCTCGCGGTCGACGCCTCCACGCCGCAGCTCCTCGGCGCGCTCCTCGAGGTGGAACGCCAGCTCCTCCTCCACCTCACGCTCCGTGTCCGGCCGTCCTGCCAGCCTGTGCCCCTTCCGCGCCCCTCCCCGATGCTCCCTCATCGTCCCGTCCGGTGATTCCTGGTGATCGTTTCGCGGCCCAGCCTGCGCTCATTCGTCCCGGCGGCCGCTCTTCCCATGCTCGTCTCAGGCGTGTGCGCCCCTCAGGCGTGCGCGTCCAGGAGGCGCGTGATGGCGTCCGCGTAGCTCCGGAAGGCTTCCACCTCGCTCTCCAGGTGCTTGCGGCCCTTGGCGGTGAGGCGGTAGAAGCGCGCCCTCCGGTTCTTCTCGGACCGTCCCCACGCCGAGGCCACCAGTCCCCGGCGCTCCAGACGGTGGAGGGACTGGTACAGCGCCGCGTCCTCGAAGGAGACCACGTCGCCGCTTCCCCGTCGGATCCAGCGAGCGATGGCGAAGCCGTGCATCCCCTTCACGGGGCCCTGCTGGAGCGTGTGGAGCACGACGAGGTCCACGGTGCCGCGGACCAGGTTGGGGGAGGCGGCTTCGGTCACGGGGATCTCCGGGGTGCGGCGTTTGATCGAGGTTGGCGTGGGCGCTGTCCGTGCACCACGCCTTCCTATCCCAAAGATTCTTCACTAAAGAATGTTAGTGGAGTTGATACGGGAATCAAGATGGACATCACCGCTGGGGTGGAGGGCCCGGTGGGCCGAGGTCGGTGGCGGCTCATAGCGACGAAGCCGTCCCGACTCCGGCGGCCGCCCGTTTCATATCACTCGGCCCGGAGAGCCTCGGCCGGATCCACGCGGGTGATGCGCCGTGCCGGGATCCAGGCCGCGGCGACGGCGAGGAGGACCAGGGCCACCCCCACGCCGGTCATCACCAGAGGGTCGTGGGGCGCCACCTCGTAGAGGAGGCTCCTCGAGACGTCCGAGAGGATCCACACGGTCGGGATCCCCAGCAACAGGCCCACCGCTACGAGGCGGAGTGGAGCCAGCGCGGTCCGGCGCACCAGCGCGGGGACACGGGCGCCCAGGGCCAGACGGACGCCGAGTTCCCGGCGCCGGCGTGACACACCCTGTGCGACGAGTCCGTGGAGCCCCAGGGCACACACGACGAGGGCGGCTACACCGAAGAACGCGGAGAGGAGCGCCAGCGCGCGGCGGGCGGCGATCTCCTGGGCGGCGGCCTCGCCGGTGGTCCTCATGTCGTAGGGCGCGACGGACGGGTCCACGGACTTCACCACCTCGCGGATACTCTGTGCGAGCCGCGCGGGGTCCCCCGAGCTCCGGACGGCGAAGCCAGGGAAGGACGTCGGCGAGGCGGCCAGGTCCGTGAGCACGAACGAAGGCGCGGTGCGTGTGGCTCCCCGGAGATGCACGTCTCCGACGACCGCGTCGACCCGTGCTTCGTGCCACTTCTCGTTGTAGTCCTGGACGAGGACCGTGCGGCCCGCGGCGGGCCCGTCCCCCAGGATCCGTCGGGCGAGACCGCGGTTCAGCACCACGTGCTCGAATCGCGACGCGCCGGTGGCGTCCTGCGGGAACACTCGACCCTCGACCACCGGGGTCCCCATGGCGGTCAGGTACCCGCGCGTCGCCCTGAGCCACGTGGCGAAGACCCGATGGGATTCCGGTGTCCCGGTCGGACGCACGGCGACTCCGACGGTGACGCCCTGGTAGGGAGGCAGGACGGTGGTGGCGCCCACCGCTGACACCCCGGGAATCGCACCGAGCCCGTTCGTGAGCTGGTCCAGGTACGCGGAACGGGAGGCGGAGTCGGGGTAGGTCTCGGTGGGGAGCCTGACCCCGAACGTGAGGACGTGGTCCAGGTCGTAGCCCAGGGGAACGGCGCGGAGGCGGGCCAGGCTGCGCCCGAAGAGCCCTGCGCCGGCGACCAGCACGAACGCGAGGGCGACCTGGGCCACGATGAGCACGCCCTGCAACCGAACGTGCCCCGGCCCCTGGGTGGATGTGCGGGTCCCGCCGACGGCGGCGTAGGCCGTGGCGGCGCCCCAGAGCGCGGGCAGCGCGCCCACCAGGAGTCCGGCGACGAAGGTGAGGAGCGCGGCGAAGGCCAGCACCGGCATGCTCAGCCGCACCTGATCCAGTCCCTGCAAGCCGCCGGGCAGCCCGCTGGTCAGAAGCCGCGTGGTCCAGATGGCCGCCAGGAGCGATGCGAGCCCCGCCGCCGCGGCGAGGATGAGCACCTCGCCCAGAAGCTGCCCGAAGAGCCGAGGTCGACTGGCGCCCAGGGCCCGGCGCACACCGAGCTCGTCGGCGCGCACGGAGGCCCGGGCCAGGACCAGGCCTGCCAGGTTGAGGCACCCCAGCAGGGTCACGGTCCCCGCGATGCCGAGGAGGAGGAGGAGGGGCGTCCGCACCGGGGCGGTGAGGTCGTCGAGCAAGGGGGTGAGTCGCGCCGGTGGTGGTTCCACGGCCGCCGGGGCGCCGGCGTACTCCCGCTGCAACCGGTCGTTCATGATCTTCGTCAGGGCGGCGATCCCCGCGCCCGGGCGCAAGCGGGCGACGCCCGACGGGGCAGCCGCGTTCGCGTAATACTCACCGGTGAGCGGAAAGGGAAGCCAGAGATCGACGCCCGAGGGGAACTCCACGTCGGCCGGCATCACCCCGACCACCGTGTACGCGTGTCCGTTGAGGTCGACGTCGCGGCCCACCACCGAGGGATCGCCACCGAACGCGCGCACCCAGAGCCCGTGCGTGAGGACCACCTCCCGGCCGTCTGTGCTCGGCGCGGACAGGTCCCGGCCCAGAAGGGGTTCCACGCCCAGCACCCGGAAGAAATCCGGGGTGACCTGCGCCAGGGAGACATGCTGGGCGGAGCCATCCTTCGCGAGGTTGGCGGAACCCCCCTCGACGTAGAGGGCGGCGGACTCTACCTGCGACGCGAAGTCCCCGTCGACCCCCCAGGTGTCGCCCTTGAGCGCGAGCGGCGGCGGCCAGACGGCCACCACCTGGTCGGGGTTTCGGTAGGGGAGGGAACGGAAGAGCACCGCGTGGGTCACCGAAAACACCGCGGTGTTCGCGCCGATGGCCAGCGCGAGGATGGCGATCACCGTGAGGGAGTAGACCGGCGCCCGTGCCAGGCCGCGCAGGATCTGGCCCAGGCCGGAGGCAAGGCCGGAGGGAACCACGGGGATGCGACCCAGCCCATCTATCCAGGCGCGCGCCAGGGTGAAGAGGGCGTCCACGAGAAGGCGCGTCGGGCTCGCGTTCCCCTGCGACCGGAGCTCCTCGATGTGGCGCTCCAACTCCTCCCCGAAGCGCGCACGGTATCCGCCGGGGTAGAGACGCCAGACCAGCCGGAGCAGACGCTCCACCATCGTCCGGCCCCCCCTCATCCCAGGATTCCCCGGGCCCGGGCGTGGGCCACGATGTCGGCCAGCACCCGCGTTTCGTCCGCGAGGCGCTGGCGGCCTCGTGCGGTGAGGGCGTAGTACCGGCGCCGCTCCTCGTGCGGATCGTCGCCCGCGGGCCCGTCGACCTCGCGGATGAGGCCGCTGTCCTCCAGGCGTCCCAGAGCGTAGTAGAGCGAGCTGGGCCCCAGCACCACCCCGCCGCCCGAGCGCTCTTCTATCTCCTGCATGAGCGCGTACCCGTGGCGCGGCCCCTCCGAGAGCGAGAGGAGGAGGTGGAAGAAGAGCGGGGTCATGCGGGGCTCGCCCATGAGCCGTTCCCCTCGGTTCCGGGGTTTCGTATTACACGGACTGGTATATCAGGATCTGGAATATAAGGCCGGGTGACTCGACGGGATAGTTGCAGCGCCGGATTCGGGCCGTCGGCGTTCGGCGGAGTATGTCCTGTCCGTGGTGGATGCAACCGGTGCGTCGTCGCCTCCGGCCCCCGAGAGGTCCGCCTGTTCGGTTCTCGCGCGGCACGCCCCGACGGGTCGAGCGTCGACGCGGGCCGCAGAACCCGGACGATCCCGCCGGCACTGCGCCGTGGGTTGGAGGCCAGAGACCGCGGGTGCCGTCTTCCTGGATGTGGTCTCAGGTTCACCTGTTCAGTCCGCCGGCACCCCCACCGCTTCGGACTCCAGCGTCTCCTCGAGCATCTGCCGGCGGAGCAGGCGCGCGTACGTGCCACCGGCGGCGACGAGCTGGTTGTGTGTCCCGCGCTCCACGATCCTGCCCTCGTCCAGCACCAGGATCTGATCGGCGTTCATGACCGCCGAGACCCGGTGCGAGATGATGAACGCCGTGCGTCCCAGGAGCTCGCTGCGCAGGTCCGCGAGGATCCGCGCCTCGGTATGGGTATCCACCGCGCTCAGCGCGTCGTCCAGCACCAGGATGAGGGGGTTGCGGGCCAGCGCCCGCGCCAGCGTGGCCCGCTGCTTCTGCCCGCCGGACAGGTTGATGCCTCGCTCGCCGAGCATGGTCCCGTAACCTTCGGGAAACTCCACGATCTGGTCGTGGAGCTGTGCCGTTGCGGCGGCGCGGAGCACGGCGTCGCGTGGCGCCACCGCACGCTGCTCGGAGACCGTGGAGGGCTCCGCTTCACGGGCCGCTCCGCCGGGACGCCCGTCGGGGCCGGACGCGCCCGCCGCCGCCTCGAGGTCGCCGCTCGCGCCGTTGGATCTCCCGTCCTCCTCGATCCCCAGGCCGATGTTCCCCTCGATGGTATCCGAGAAGAGGAACGCGTCTTGGGGCACCATGCCTATGCGCCGTCTGACGTCCCGGGGGTCCACCCGGGTCAGGGGGACGCCGTCGATGAGCACCTCGCCGGAGGTCGGGTCGTACAGCCGCGCCAGCAACGCGATCAAGGTGCTCTTGCCCGCGCCGGTGGGCCCCACCAGCGCCACGGTCTGTCCCGGCTCGGCCTCGAAGCTCACGCCGTCCAGCACGGGGCGCGACGTCCCGGGATACGCGAAGGTGACGTCCCGGAACGTCACCCGTCCCTCCGCCGCGTCGAGGGAGGTGGGCTCCTCCGGCGTGGTCACCACCGGCTGCGTGCGCATGATCCGGTTGATCCTGCCCATGGAGGCGGCGCCGCGCTGGTACAGGTTCACCACCCATCCCAACGCGATCATCGGCCAGATCAGCAGCACGAGGTAGAAGCCGAACGCGACGAAGTCCCCCACGGTGATGGTCCCGGCGATGACCTCCCTCCCGCCCAGCCACAGCACCAGGACCATGGCCAGCCCCGCGATGAGGCCGAGCATCGGGAAGAACGCCCCCGCCGAGTACGCCAGGCCCATGTTGCGCCGGCGGTAGTCGTCGTTGAGAGCATCGAAGCGCGCGGCCTGGTCGTCCTCCTGCGTATACGCGCGCACGATGCGCACGCCCGTGAGGTTCTCCTGCACCATGGTGGAGAGCGTCGAGAACTGCTCCTGAATGGCCTCGAAGCGCCGGTGGATCACCTTGCCGAACCCCAGCACCACGGGCGGCAGGATCACCATGGGGATCATCGCGTACGCCGTCAGATGCGGGCTGATGTAGAGCATGAGCGCCAGCCCGAAGGCGAAGCTCACCACGGTGTTCACCGAGTACATCACGGCCGGCCCCACCGCCATGCGCACCGCCAGCGTGTCATTGGTGGCGTGGCTCATGAGATCGCCGGTGCGCGTAGAGCCGTAGAAGGTCGGGTCCAGGCGCAGCAGATGGGCGAAGAAGTCGTCGCGGAGGTCGGCCTCCATGCGCCGGCTCACGCTGTTGAGGATCTGGCGCATGCCGAAGCGCGCGGCTCCACCCAGCAGGGCGGCCACCACGATGAGCGCCGCCAGCACGAGGATCCTCTGCACCGTGAGGTCCGGCGAGCCCAGCCCGTCGATGGCGAGCTTCATGAGCCACGGTCCCGCCACCTGGAAGGCGTTCGCGAGCACCACGAGCACCATCCCCCACACGAAGCCCTTCGTGTAGGGGCGGAAGTAGGGCAGGACGGTGCGCAGCTCTTTCATAGGTCGGAATGACTACCCGCCGGGGATGCCCGGTTCCAGCTCCCTGCGATGGGGCGCGTCAGTACCCGATGGCCCGCCCTCCCCGCCGGGGGTCCGACCACGCCGACAGCGTCCCGTCGGGCTGCACCACGATCATCTGCACGTCCCCGCTCACCCCCCTGCGCTCCACCATCTTGTACCCCATCTGCTGGAGCTGCGCCACCGTCGCCGAGTCCAGACCCTGGTGCTCGTAGAAGATCTGGTCGGGGAGGTCCTGGTGGTGCACCCGGGGCGCGTCCACCGCCTGCACCACGTTCATGTGGTAGTCCAGCACGTTGGAGATGGTCTGGAACACCGTGGTGATGATGGTGGAGCCACCGGGCGTCCCCGTCACCATCTGCAGCTTGCCCGCCGGCCCCACCACGACGGTGGGCGTCATGGCCGAGAGCATCCGCTTGCCCGGGGCGATGGCGTTGGCCTTCCCCTGGACCAGGCCGTACTGGTTGGGGGTGCCGGGCTTGGACGTGAAGTCGTCCATCTCGTTGTTCAGCACGAACCCCGCGCCCGCCACGGTGACACCGCATCCGTACAGGGAGTTCAGCGTCGTGGTCACCGCCACCGCGTCGCCCGCGGAGTCCACGATGGAGTAGTGGGTGGTGTTCGTTCCTTCCTGGAGCGGACCCGCCCCCGGCTTGATCTCCGACGACGGCGTCGCCTTGTCCATCTGGATGTCGGCGGCGCGCTGGTCCGCGTACGCCATGGAGGTCAGCCTCTCGATGGGCATCTTCACGAAGGCCGGATCGGCGAGGTAGTAGTTCCGGTCCGCGTACGCACGCTTGAAGGCCTCGGCGTAGAGGTGGATCATCTCCGCGCCGTGCCAGGGCATGGAATCGAGCTGGTAGCGGGACAGGATGTTCGCGATCTCCGCCATGGTGACCCCACCCGACGACGACGGCGGCATCGAGATGATCGTATCACCGCGGTACGTGAACCTGATGGGGTCGCGCCACAGCGCCTGGTACTGGTCGAGGTCCTGTTGGGTGATGATCCCGTGGCCGCGCTTCATCTCGGCGACGATGAGGTCCGCGGTCCTCCCCTTGTAAAAGCCGTCGGGCCCTTCCTTCTGGATGAGGCGGAGGGTGGCGGCCAGGTCGGGCTGATGCAGGGTGTCACCCTGCTGGGGCGGCTGCCCGTTCCTGGGGAGGAACTGAGCCGCCGACGCGGGATCGGCCGAGAGCTTCTGTACCATCCTCGAGTCCAGGGACTTTAGGAAGCGGGGCCGGACGGGAAAGCCGTTCGCCGCGAGGTTGATGGCGGGCTGGAGGAGCCTGGCCCAGGGGAGCGAGCCGAAGCGCTTGTGCGCCTCCCACATCCCCATGACGCTCCCCGGGACGCCCGCCGCCAGATCCCCCACCAGGGACTTGTCCGTGACGTTGCCCTTGGCGTCCAGGTACATGTTGGCGGTGGCCGCCAGGGGCGCCTTCTCCCGGAAGTCCAGGGCCGCCGACGTGCCGTCGGCCAGACGCACCACCATGAACCCGCCGCCCCCTATGTTGCCGGCCTCGGGGTCCACCACCGCCAGGGCGAACTGCACCGCCACTGCGGCGTCCACCGCGTTGCCCCCGGCTTTGAGGATGTCCACACCCACCTGGCTGGCCAGCTCATCGGTGGTGACCACCATCCCGTGGGTGGCGGTGACCGGCGTCGCCGTCGCCGAGTAGGGCCACCCCGCGGGAAAGAGGTTCGAGGTACCGGCTTGGGTGGTCCTGCCGGAGCAGGAAGCCAGCGCGGCGGCCAGCAGAAGGGAGAGGGTCCGGGCGGCGCGGTGCGGCATCGACATGGAAGCCTCGAAAGCTCGGCGTGACGGGAGCGGCGGGACGCTTCGTTGCAGCCCTCCGCCCCCTCGGATACCATTCGTCGCCGACGATATCGGCTCTCCCGTCGACCCACAAGCGGGTCGGAGGACCATGCCAGATCCACGTCTCACCGAACAGAGCAACCCACGCTCCCGCCGCATCGACGCGCTGGAGCCGCTGGAGATCGTGGACCTCATCAACGCCGAAGATCGCATGGTCGCCGAGGCCGTCGGGGAGGAGCGGGAGGCCATCGCGCGGGCGCTGGAGCTGGTGGAGGCCGCGTTCCGGGCGGGCGGCCGACTCTTCTACGTGGGGGCTGGAACCTCCGGCCGCCTGGGTGTGCTCGACGCCGCGGAGATGCCGCCCACCTACGGCACCGATCCGTCGATGGTGCAGGGCATCATCGCCGGCGGACACGCCGCGCTGGTGCGCGCCCAGGAGGGCGCCGAGGACCGTCCCGACGCCGGGGTCACCGCCGTCGACGAGGCGGGGGTGAGGTCCTCGGACTTCGTTCTCGGGATCGCCACCTCCGGCAGCACCCCGTTCGTGCACGGCGCGCTGGCCCGGGCCCGGGAGCTGGGTGCCCGCACGGGGTTCCTTCTCTGCACCTATCCGTCACGGGACCTCCTCGCCCGCCACGACGTGGTCATCGCACCGCTGGTGGGTCCCGAGGTGATCACCGGCTCCACGCGCATGAAGGCCGGTACCGCCACCAAGCTGGTCCTGAACACCATCACCACCGGCGCCATGATCCGGCTGGGGAAGGTGTACGGGAACCTCATGGTGGATCTGCAGGTGACGTGCGAGAAGCTCAGGGACCGGGGCGAGCGCATCCTCGTGGAGACCCTGGGAGTGGAGCGCCCCGCCGCCGCCGAGCTCCTGGAGCGCGCCGGAGGCCACGTGAAGACCGCGCTGGTCATGGGGCGCCTGGGGGTGGACGCCGACGAAGCGCGGGCGCGGCTGGCCGAGGCCGGGGGCCTGGTCACGCGGGTGATGGGTACACCGGAATGACCCGGAAGCCGGGACGCGCCCGGACCCGCGCGAACGCGCGCGACTCCGCTGCCCCCTCCCCGCCCGACGCCACGCGGGCCGGCGAACGCCCATGGTTGCGCTGGGCGCTTCCGCTGGGCATCGCCGTGATCACCCTGGCGGCGGTGCTCGCCGCCTTCAACCCCGCGCCACATACCGGAGGAGACAACGCCGGGTACGTCACGTTGGCGTATTCGCTGCTCAAGAACCACGCCTACACCGAGCTCTTCGACCCGGCGAGGCTGCCGCACACCAAGTATCCCCCGGTCTTCCCGGGAATGCTCGCCGTTCTCATGCTCCTCGGCGTGAGGGGGTGGGTGGGACTGAAGAGCGTCGCCGTCGCGTCCACCGTCGCCGTGGCCGTGCTCGCGCACCTGTGGGCCCGTCGTCGTCTCGGCTCCCTGGCCGCGTCGGGGGTCGCCCTGGCGGTTGCCCTCTCCTCGGCGGTGGTCTACTACAGCCACTGGGTCCTCTCCGACCCCCTCTTCCTCGCCTTGACGCTGCTCTCCCTGTGGGCTCTCGATCATGCCGACGAGGGGCGAGAGGCAGGGGAGGACGGCCCCGGCGAGAGGTCCGGCGGCGGCGGCGGAGCCGCCCCCGCGTCCGGAGCCGTCGGCTCCGGAACGGCGCACGCCGGTTGGCTCGGGCTCGGCGTGGTGGCGGCGGGCCTCGCCTACTTCACGCGCTCGGCGGGAATTCCGCTCCTGGTGGCCCTCCTGGCGTGGTTGGCGCTGCGGCGGCGCTGGCGCGCCCTGGCGGCGTCGGCGGTGGGTCTGGGCGTGCCGGTGCTCCTGTGGTGGCTGCGCTCCCGGGCCGTGGGGCACGCGGGATACGGCTCCGAGTTCTGGCTCGTGGATCCCTACAACCCGGAGCTGGGGCGGGTGGGGCTGGCGGGCCTCGCGAGCCGTTTCGGCGCCAACCTCGTCGGCTACATCGGCACGTACCTGCCCGGCGGCGTCACGGGGACGCGGGGCTCCGCGACCTCCGTCCTGGGGGTCGCGCTCTTCGCCGGGGCCCTCATCGGATGGGTCCGCTCCCTGCGCGCGCGCATCGGGCCCTCCGAGCTCTTCCTGCCGCTGTATGCCGGCCTCATCCTGCTCTGGCCCGTGGTGTGGTCGGGAGATCGCTTCGCGCTTCCGCTCTTCCCGCTTCTCTTCGGATACGCCGCGCTCGCCATCCTGTGGGGAGGGCGGCGTCTGGGGCGGAGCACGGGCACCCTCGTGGGCGCGGCGGCTTTCCTGGTGGTGGTGCTGCCGGCGCTGAAATCCTGGACCGGTGCGGTGGGTGAGGCCTCGGCGTGCGCCGCGGCGGTGCGTGCCAGCGGCCCCTTCGCATGTTACGGGCCGCGCGTCGAGAGCTTCGTGGATGCCGCCGCGTGGTCGGGTGCGAACCTCCCCGACGGCTCGGCCGTCCTCACCCGCAAGCCCCGCCTGTTCTACGTCGAGAGCGGCGTGCCCAGCCGGACCTTTCCCTTCAACGACGATCCCCGTGCGCTCCTCGCGTTGGCCGACAGCCTGGGCGTCCGCTACGTCCTCGTGGACCAGTGGGACGGTCTCGCCGGGCGCTACGTCGCCGGGGCCGTGCGCAAGGACCCGGGAGCCTTCTGTGCCCTTCGCGGGTTCCAGGGAGGCGGCGGCGCCGGCTCGTTGACGCTACCGATGCTGGGGATCCTCCCGCCCGCGGAGCGCACGGCGTCGTCCCCGTCGGGAGAGGTACGCATCGTGCGGTGTCCTGCGTCGTACGTGCGGGGTAACGGCGCCGCGCCCTATTCGACGACCCTGTCGGGTGGTGCGATCCCGTTGCTGCGCGGACTCGATCCGTAGAGGAGGGCCAGCAGGATGCCGAACGTGACGTGCTCCAGGTAGACCCGGTCGTGAGCGTCGAGGTCCCCGAGGAGACGCGCCAGCAGGGAGACCAGGGGGGTGCGGCGGAGGGCGCTTCGGGTGCCCAGCAGCCGTGTGAGGCCCCCCTGGGGATCGGCGACGTACTCCGTGCTCCCGTAGAGCGTGCCCTTGAGCAGGGGCGGACCTGGAATGCGGGGCTCCACGACGCCCGCATAGAGGATGCCCTGGACGGCACCGGAGAGCAGGCGGTCCACGGTGGAGCGGTCCAGGGGCAGAGCGTCTCCCTTCCCCCTGAGCACAGGTCGGACGAGGTCCACGAGGAGCGCGGCTCCGGCGCCGGCGAGGCCGGCCTTCACCAGACGGACGGGGCCGACGCCGCCGCGGGGCCGCCAGACGTCCAGCGCCTTCACCGCGAGAGCGGTGGTGCCGGCGGACAGCAGATCGTCCTTGACGGGGCGCGTCGGAGGCGTGGGACCGCGGGTGCGCTCCTTGAGGGACGCGAGCTTGCGCGCCCCTTTTCCCCTGCGCTTGGCGGGGGCGCCGCGGGCGCGCTCCAGGGCGAACCCCAGACGATACCAGAAGCTCTGATCGGAGGACATGCCGAGATGAGATCCCCTCGAAGGAAAGGATCTCGTAGGGTGGCGACGCGCAACGCCTTTTTCAAGACGGCCGTCGGTCTCGGCCGATGGTCCCTTCTCGGCTGCGTGCTCGCGCTGGCCGCCGTGCTTCTCACGGCGACCGGCGTGCGGGCACAGGCGCCCGACGAGGCGTGGCGGACCCTCACCACCCAGCACTTCCGCGTCACCTTCCCGAAGGGGCTGGAGACGCTGGGCCGGCGCGCCGGCAACCGGGCGGAGGTGGCCTGGGCCGAGCTCTCGAAGGACTTCGTCAAGCCGCCTTCGGGGAAGATCGACATCCTGCTCACCGACCATATCGACCTGGCGAACGGCTCCACCGAGGTGACACCGTCGAACCGCATCGTCATCTATGCGCGGCCCCCGGTGGACGATCCCGACCTCGGATACTTCGACGACTGGCTGGAGCTCGTCATCACCCACGAGCTGACCCACGCCTTCCACCTCGACGAGACCGGACCCCTGGGAAGAGTGGCGCGCGCCGTCTTCGGGAGGGTGGACGTGACCTGGCCCTTCTTCCCCGACCTGGGCCTTCCCCGGTGGAGCATCGAGGGCACCGCCGTCTGGTACGAGTCGGACCTGACGCATTCCGGGCGGGAGCGGGGCACGTATCAGGAGATGCAGATCCGTACGGCGATCCTCGAGCACGACTTCGAGCGCCTGGACCAGGCTTCGGGGGAATCTCCGGTCTGGCCGGCGGGAGACCGCTCCTACCTCTACGGGGCGCGGTTCTTCCAGTACCTCACGGACAAGTACGGCGGTGCGAAGATGGGCGCTTTCGCCCGCGCCGTGGCCGGCCAGTGGATCCCCTACCGCCTCGACGCGGCGGGACGCGCGGCATTCGGCCACTCCATCTCCGACGAGTGGAAGGCGTGGAAGGACTCGCTGGAGGAAGAGTACGCTCACCTGGACGACCGGCTGCGCGCGTTCGGACCCCTCACCCCCGTGGAGCGCCTGAGCAACGGAGCGCGCTACGGGTTCAACGCCCGCATCTCCCCCGACGGCAAGCGGCTGGCGTACGTCTGGGCGGATGGCCGCTTCGACACGCAGGTCCGGGAGGCGACGCCCCAGGGCACCGACCCCCGGGAGCTCGGCCGCAGCAACGGCCTGGCCACCTTCGACTGGATGCCGGACGGCAGCATCCTCATGTCCCAGCTCCAGATGAAGGACCCGTACCGCGCCTACGACGACCTCTACGTCATCTCCCCGGACGGTCACGAGCGGCGACTCACCTACCACGCGCGGCTCGACCATCCCTCCGTCGCTCCGGGGGGGAGATGGGCCGTGGCGGTGCAGGAGGGGAACGGGCGCGCCGGCCTGGTGCGCGTGGACCTCGCCACCGGGGCGGTGCACACCATCTGCGACCCCCGTCTCGACACGCTCTGGACCTTTCCGAGGGTGTCTCCCGACGGGAGATGGATCGCGGCGACCCGTTGGACCCCCGGCGCCTACAGCGACGTCGTGGTCATCGACACGACCTGCCATGTGAAGCTCGCCCTCACGCACGACCGCGCCGTCGATCTCGCGCCGGCGTGGACCCCAGACGGACGCACGCTGCTCTGGGCCTCGGACCGCTCCGGCATCTCCAACATCCTCGCCGCCGACGTGGATCCCGAGGCGGGCACGGCCGGTCCGCTGCGCATGGTCACCAACGTGGAGACCGGCGTGGGCTATCCGTCGGTGGATCCGTCGGGAAGGTGGCTGTATGTCAGCGAGTACCATGCGAACGGATGGGACGTGGGGCGCATGGCGCTGACTCCCTCCCGGTGGCGACCTGCACCCCCCGTCGCGGCGCGCTTCGACGCGCCACCCCGGAGCGAGGCCGCGGAGGACGCGGAGGCCAGCGGGCCGGTGCGTTCCTACTCGGCGGCCGCCACGCTGCGCCCCTACTACTGGGAGCCGACATACTCGGCCGCGATCCGGACCGGCGCCGTACGCACGCCCACCCTGTTCCTCCGCAGCCGTCAGATCCTCGGCCCCTCGGTGGGCGTGAAGACCTCGGGGAAGGACCTGGCGGGCCGCCACTCCTTCGACGCCAGCGGGCGGGTCTTCACCAACGGCGGCAATCGGGTGGACGGCTCCGCCTCGTACACGTACGCGGGGCTCGGCAACCCCGTGTTCTCGGCCGGCGTGAGCCAGACGTGGAACGAGGACGGGGTACGTCTGGGACAGCAGCAGCAGAACGCGCCCTACGACACGCTCTTCCCCCTCCTCCGCGAGCGCACCGTGGGCGCGTCGGTCACGGTGACCCATGCCCGGTGGCGGAGGGCGTTCGCCGTGTCCCTGGGCGAGTCCCTGGTCTGGGACCACCGGGACCTCCTGGGCAACAATCTCCAGCCCTCCACCACGTACCGGCTGACCCTCCCCGACACCCGGCTCAACGACCTGCGCCTCACGTTCCAGTATACCACCGCCCGTACCCACTCCTTCCAGATCGGGCAGTCCCAGGGCTTCTCCGTGCTCGTCCGGGGGCGGACCCGCAAGGATCTCTCCGTGCCCGACACCCTCGCGCACCATGCCGGGTGGGATGCCTCCCTGGACGATGTCATCGCCGAGCTGCGCGCGTACCGCTCCCTGCACGGGCCGGGCTTCGCCGCCCACGTGCTGGCTGTGCGGGGGAGCTTCGGCTACGCCGAAGGTCCCGGGGCGAACGCGGGGTGGTACACCGTGGGCGGCGCGTCCGGGACCACCGAGACCGTCAGCGGCCTCTCGCTGTTCGGGGGGAAGCCTCTTTTCTTCCCGGTGCGCGGATACCCCCAGGCCATGCGCTCCGGAAGAGAAGCCTGGTCGGCCTCCGCCGAGTACCGCTTCCCCATCTTCCTCCTCGACCGGGGCCTCGGCGCGTGGCCCCTGAGCCTGGACCGGATCATGGGGGCGCTTTTCTTCGATGCGGGCAACGCATGGGGCCCTGAGATGGCCAACACCTCGGGTTACTTCAGCCCCCGCCAGGCGACGCTGGCCTCGGTGGGGGGAGAGCTGACCACCAACGTGCTCTCGTTCTGGACCGTGTCCTGGAGCGTCCGGTTGGGGGTAGGGGTACCCCTGGTGGACGGCAACGGCGCCTCCTTCTACCTGCGCTTGGGCGTCCCGTTCTGAGGCGACCCGCTACCTCGGGCGGGGGGAGGTGGCCCCCCTCCCGCCGGGGCCGGCGACTTCCCGAAGACAACCCGAAACTCGATGCCTCCGCCGGGGTATCACCGGGAGCGAAAAGACGGAATTCGATGTCGCCCATGGGCTTTCGGGGACGGCTCCGGACGGCTGCGAATGCGACGCTTGACCACCAGATGCGGTGCCCGTAATATGGTTCCGCCCCAACATTTTGTAGGCCCCGGAGCATTTTCCACAGCCAGGTGAGCGGCGGGAGCGGCTTCCCGCCGTTTTTCCACTCGGATAGATCCGTTTTTGCACGTTTTTCTCCACACGGAGTCCCGTTCCATGCCGCGCGTCCATAAGCCCCGTCCCCCCCGTGAGCCCGTTCTCTTCGACGATGTCCTCCCCGAGGACATAGAGGCGGTGGAGCTCACCGAGAACGCGGCCATCGTGCTGGCGAAGCGGTACCTGAAGAAGGATGCCGAAGGCCGGCCCACCGAGGGGCCCGAGATGATGTTCTGGCGGGTGGCCCGGACCGTCGCCGACGTGGACGGGGACTACGGAGCGTCGGAGGCCGCCGTCGAGGTGGTCGCCCGACAGTTCTACGGCCTGATGACCCAGGGGAAGTTCGAGCCCAACTCGCCGACGCTCATGAACGCCGGACGCCCGCTGGGGCAGCTCTCCGCGTGCTTCGTGCTGCCGGTGGAGGACGCGCTCTCCAACGGCCGGAGCGGGATCTACGACACCCTGAAGGCCATGGCCCTGGTGCACCAGTCGGGGGGAGGGACCGGGTTCTCGTTCTCCCGCCTCCGTCCCGAGGGCGATACCGTGCGCTCCACCATGGGTGTGGCGTCCGGTCCGGTGTCGTTCATGAAGCTCTACGACGCCAGCACCGAGGTCGTGAAGCAGGGAGGCACGCGCCGGGGCGCCAACATGGGCATCCTGCGCGTGGACCACCCGGACATCCGCCGCTTCATCACGTGCAAGAACGACACGACGCAGGTGACGAACTTCAACATCTCGGTGGCCATCACCGACGCGTTCATGGAGGCGGTGAGGGCGGGGGGCACGTACGACCTGGTCAACCCCAAGACCCACGAGGTCATGGGGCAGGAGGACGCCCGCGAGATCTTCGACATGATCGTCCACGGGGCGTGGCTCACCGGCGAGCCCGGCACCTTCTTCATCGACCGGGCCAACGAGTTCAACCCGGTACCGAAGCTGGGGAGCTACGAGGCCACGAATCCATGCGGCGAGCAACCCTTGTTGAGCTACGACGTGTGCAACCTCGGCTCCATCAACCTCGGCAAGTTCGTGAAGCCCGACGCGCGCCCCGGCACCGATCCCGGCGACGCCATCGACTGGGAAGGCCTCCGTCAGGTCATCCACCTGTCCACGCACTTCCTGGACAACGTCATCGACGCCAACCGCTACCCGCTTCCCGAGATCCACGAGCTCGCCCAGACCATCCGCCGGGTGGGGCTCGGGGTCATGGGGTGGGCCGACATGCTCGTGCGCGTCGGCGTTCCCTACGACTCTCCGGAGGGCGTGGAGCTGGGCCGCCGGGTCATGGAGTTCGTCGACGAGGAGGCGCGCGACGCGTCGGCGAAGCTCGCGGAGACCCGCGGTGTCTTCCCGGCGTGGGAGGACTCCGTGTGGGGTCCGGACGACACGGCGGCACGGCGTGCCGACGGCGGGCGCGTCCGGCCCGCGCGGGAGCTCAGGAACTGCAACCTCACCACCGTGGCGCCCACCGGCACCATCTCCATCTTCGCCGGGTGCTCGGGTGGCATCGAGCCGCTCTTCGCGGTGGCGTTCATGCGCAACCAGGCCGGCGTCCTCATGCCCGACGTGAACCCCGACTTCGTGAGGCTGGCCCGGGAGCAGGGGTGGTACTCCGAGGAGCTCATGGAGCGCATCGCCCACGAGGGACACATCCACTTCGACGAGGTGCCGGAGGACGTGCGGCGCATCTTCCGCACGGCCCACGACATCACGCCGGAGTGGCACGTCCGCATGCAGGCGGCCTTCCAGGAGCACTGCGACAGCGCGATCTCGAAGACCACGAACTTCTCCCGCGAGGCCACCGAGCAGGACGTCCGGGAGATCTACGAGCTGGCCTATGAGCTCGGGTGCAAGGGGGTGACCGTCTACCGTGACGGCTCACGCGAGGGCCAGGTGCTGTCCACTGGCAAGACCGGCCAGGCGGCCGCCGGCGGACCCGGCGAGGGTGCCGACGCGGGGGTCTCCGAGCTCCAGCACGAGCTCGCGGATTCCCGTGAGGAGAACCACAACCTCCGCATCGAGATCGAGCGGCTGAAGGGCGAGGCACAGGAGCACGACCGGACCGCGGCCGCCGCCCGTCACAAGCGCCAGCGCCCACAGGTGCTCCGCGGTCACACCATGAAGATGATGTCGCCGCTGGGTGACCTGTACGTGACCATCAACGAGGACGAGACCGGTCGCCCCTTCGAGGTCTTCTGCACGCTGGGCAAGGCCGGCGGCGCCGCCAACGCCGACGCCGAGGCCATCGGCCGGCTCATGTCGCTGGCGCTCCGCTCGGGCATTCCCATCGCCCAGGTGAAGGACCAGCTCCGCGGCATCTCGTGCGACCGCGCCGTGGGCGTCGGCCCCCACAAGGTGCTCTCCGCCCCCGACGCCATCGGCCAGGCCATCGAGCGCTACCTCGAGGAGAAGGAGGGCGTGCAGGCCGACCTGCCTCTGCCCGCCCTCACCGGCTCGCACGGGACGCAGACCACGACCTCGAGCTATCACGCGGCCCGCCAGCAGAGCTTCCTGGGCGCGTGCCCCGAGTGCGGCGCCGGGCAGCTGGCATACGAGGAGGGGTGCATGAAGTGCCACGTCTGCGGCTACAGCGAGTGTGGGTAGCCGGTCGGCAGACTCCCCCGTCGGGACGCGGGCGGTGACGGGACAGCCCATCTCGTGCTCGGCGACCCTCTCCCGGCGGGCACTTCCCCGGGGGCGGCCGGAGCTTCCGGCCGCCCCCGGTCGATCTCAGAAGGTCACACGAATGCCCGCGGTGGCCTTCACGATCTCCCTGAGGTCATGGTCCAGGGGCACGCGCACGAAGAGGTGCGGTGCGCCTCCGGCCTGGGGCAGGCCGGCGGATATCGTGAGCTGGTGGAATGTGCGCTGCGAGAGACTCAGGTCACGCTGGGTGATGATGGCCATCCCCGAGACTTCGGCACCCAGCTCCGCAGGACCGGCCGGCACGGCGCCGAACGCGGCATAGCGGCTGTAGAGATCCGTGTTTCCCCCCGTCTGGGTGGAGCCGATGACGACGCCGGCGACGCGGATGCCCACGCTGGCGCCCGACTCCAGGCGCCGCGCGAACCGAACCGCCCCCTCCGTGCTCCATACGTGGGGCGCGAACCGCTCGAGGTGGTCCGGGTCCCCGAACACCGCCACTTCCGTACCGATCCCATATTGGTCGGACTCGTGCGCGACGGGGAGACTGACAGTGAAGCTGCCCGACGTCCCCTCCGCCTTCCCGAACGCCGCGCCGACGGCGAGGTTCGCCGTCGTCGTTCCGGACTCGGTCACGTGGACCCGCGACACGCCGCCGTAGGAGTTGTAGTCGTAGTCATCGTAGCCGACCGAGCCGTGGCTCACGCCCCACTCGACGAAGATCGACGCCTCCCCTGCCGGAGCGGTGAAGCGAGCCGTGAGAAGAGACGATGCGGCTCCGAAGTCACCCCCCTTCAGGAAGGGCTTGGAGAGGGAGAGCTCGACGCCGGCGTGGGATTGGGGCGTCGGGTCGCTGAGCTGAGCGCCCGCTGCGATGGGGACCAGCACGAATCCGGCGGCGAGGATCGCGCGCCCGAGGTGCCGGCACGTATTCCTGTTGCTCATGGAATCCTCCTCGATTTGGGGGCGTCGGGCGAGACGGCCTGTGCCTCCGGCCCAGGCGCCCGGAGTGGTGATCGGATCATGCCTCGCGGAGGTTGCGGCTTTGATCCGTTGTCCGTCGTAGGAGGAGCCCTTTTTGTACGTAGGACGCCTCGAGGTACTCGTCGCGCAGGCTCGCCGTCTCGCCCTCGACCCGGGGCGTGAACGAGAGCGGAAGCCCGTCGGCCTCGCCGGGGTCGTGGCGCGGCAGGGCCTCGAGGGTGCTCCGAGGTGGATGCCCGCTGATCCCGAACGGGCCGGGGTTCCCCGCGGACGGCCCTGCGGCGCCCGAGGGGGGGCGACCTGGCTCGACGACCCCCGGCGGGCCATCTTGGCGGTCGTTTCCGAGTCGTCCCTCCCAACGTCCGAGACCGTCCGATGTCCATCGACCGTTCCCGCACCACGCTCCTGACCCTCGCGCTGGCGACAGCCCTGTGCTCCCTCGCGCTTCCCTCCGGGATGCGCGCGCAGGGGATTCCACCCTCGGTCTACGGAGGGCTGAAGTGGCGCAACATCGGTCCCTTCCAGGGCGGCCGCGTCGAGGCGGTGGCGGGCATCCCGGGGAATCCCTCCACGTTCTATTTCGGCGCGGTGGACGGCGGCGTCTGGAAGACGGTGGACGCGGGGCAGACGTGGATGCCCTCGTGGGACGGTCCCGACGTGGGCTCCATCGGCGCCCTGGCCATCGCCCCGTCCGACCCGAACGTGATCTATGCCGGGACGGGAGAGCCGGATCCGCGCACCGACATCGCCTCGGGGGACGGGGTCTACCGGTCCACCGACGGGGGGCGCACCTGGACGAACGTCGGGCTCCCGGCGTCGCACCAGATCGCCCGGATCGTCGTGGACCCGCGCGACCCCGACGTGGTGTACGTCGCGGCGGAGGGCGACCTGTTCAAGCCCAACGCCGAGCGCGGGGTGTACCGCTCGACGGATGGCGGAAAGACGTGGCAGAAGACGCTCTTCGTGAACGACAGCACCGGCGCCGTCGACGTGGCGATGGATCCGACGAACCCGCGCATCCTCTTCGCCGCCATGTGGCAGGTCCGCCGCACCCCCTGGTCCCTGGTCGACGGTGGCTCCGGAAGCGGGCTCTACCGCTCCGCCGACGGCGGCACCACGTGGCAGCGCCTCCAGGGTCAGGGCCTTCCCGCCGGGATCTGGGGGCGCACCTCCGTGTCGGTGGGCGCCGACGGGCTCCACGTGTACGCGCTCATCAACGCGCACGAGGGCGGCCTCTACCGCTCCGACGACGGCGGCACGCACTGGAAGCTGATCAACGACGATCAGAATATCCGCCAGCGTCCCTGGTACTACTTCCAGGTGAAGGCCGATCCGCAGGACCCGAGCACCATCTACCTGCTGAACTTCTTCATATACCGGTCGACGGACGGGGGCAGCAGCATCGAGCTGCTGCGTCCACCGCACGTGGACAACCACGCGATCTGGATCGATCCCACCGCCCCCCGGCGCCTCATCGAGGGCAACGACGGCGGGGCGACCATATCGCTGGACGGCGGAGCCCACTGGAGCACGGAGTCCAACCAGCGGACGGCCCAGATCTACCACGTGGCCACCGACGACGAGGTGCCGTATCGCGTCTACGGTGCGCAGCAGGATCGCGGCACCTACTCCATCGCGAGCGCGACGAATCACGGCAGCATCACCGACCAGGACTGGTACGACGTGGCGGGCGGTGAGAGCGGGTACGTGCTTCCCGTGCCCGGGGCGCCCGATACGGTGTTCGCCGGCTCGTACTTCGGCGATCTCACCCGGTGGAGCCGCGCGACGCGCGAGGCGCAGGACGTGACCCCGTGGCCGGAGAACACCGAGGGGTATGCGGCGGCGACGGTGAAGTATCGCTTCAGCTGGACCTCACCGCTGGCCTTCGATCCCTTCCAGCCGTACACGCTGTACTCGGGCTCCCAGTACCTGCTGAAGACCACCGACGGGGGCCGCAGCTGGACCGAGATGAGCCCGGACCTGACGCGGAACGACAAGAGCAAGCAGCAGCTCTCGGGAGGCCCCATCACCCTCGACAACGTGGGCGCCGAGTACTACGACGTGATCTACACCGTCGCTCCGTCGACGCTGGCGCGCGGCCAGATCTGGGTCGGCACCGACGACGGGCTCGTCCACCTGACGCGCGACGGCGGCGCGCACTGGTCCGACGTCACCCCTAAGACCCTTCCGGAGTGGGCCCACGTCGAGCTCATCGACGCCTCCACGCACGACGCGGGCACCGCATACGCGGCCGTCAGCGCGCGGATGTCGGGCGACGATACGCCCTATGCCTTCCGCACCCACGACTACGGCAAGAGCTGGACGTCCATCACCGCGGGGCTCGACGGCTCCGTCTACTTCGTGCGAGAGGACCCGGTGCGGGCCCACCTGCTCTACGCCGGCACCGAGCGTGGGGTGTTCGTGTCCTTCGACGACGGGGACCACTGGCAGTCGCTCATGCTCAACCTGCCGCCCACGTCCATGCGGGATCTCGTGGTTCACGGGAACGATCTCGTGCTGGCCACGCACGGCCGCGGGTTCTGGATCCTGGACGGCGTCGCCCCCCTCCGGCAGGCATCGGCGGCGGTGGCGGGGGCCGGGGCCTTCCTCTTCAAGCCGGACGGGGCCGTGCGCTCGCCCCTGGGCGGCGGGAGCACCTCCGCCGGACCTGGGGCAGGGGGGAACGCTCCGCGCGGCGCGCTCATCGACTACTATCTGAGGAGCGCACCCGCGACCCCCGTGACGCTGGAGG
>JAJDNC010000115.1 GCA_022340865.1 Gemmatimonadota bacterium | reverse complement strand
CACTACTCCACCCCGATCTGCGCCCAGCGGTGGCTTGACGTGTGTGAAGACCCGGCCTACGGACACGGGGCCCTCCTGGACCGGGTGACCGAGATCATGCCGGAGGTCACCGCCGCGCTGCGCGCCGATTCCGGAGGTCGAACCCGTGCGGCGCTGTGCAGCCTGGGCCCCGGAGACGGAAGCGTGGACGAGCGGATCCTGGGGGGGCTGTCCGACGCGTTCGATCTGGTGTCCTACACGGGGCTGGACTTCTCCTTCGAGCTCCTGCGGCGCTGCGTGCACCGCATCGCTGCCGCGTCGGGAGGGCCTCCGGATCTCCCGATTCATGCCGTCTGCGGTGATTTCACGGACCTCGGATCCGTGACGCTGCCCCCACGCCTGCCGGACGCCCTGCGCGTGTTCGCCCTCACGGGATTCACCTTCGGCAACTACGCGGAGGATCGCCTGCTGCGGGACATCGGGCGGCTCATGGGGGAGGGGGACTACCTCCTGTTGGACGCGCGGCTCCACGCTCTCGGACCGCTGCCCGACGATCCGGAGTCCGTGGACGCGCCTTCGGCGGGCGCGGCCGCGCACTACGATGCAGGCACGGTCCGTCGGTTCGTGCTGGGGCCCGTCGAGGTGGCCACAACCGCCGCCACCGACGACGTCCGGATCTCCTTCGAGCTCTCGCATGCGCTCACCACCGTTCCCAACGCCCTGAATCTGGTGATCTACTGCTCGGGACTGGACGCCACGATGCGTCTGACCGGGGAGCGTATCCGCAGGGACCGCCTCGACCTGGCGGTGACCACCTCGTACCATTTGCCCGACCTTGCGTCCTGGCTCGGGAAGTCGGGGCTGACCACCGTCTGGCAGGGTAGCAACGGGGACCTGGCCTTCTTCCTCATGAGGAGATAGAGCGGCGGGAGCGAAGACCTCCCGATCCAGGACCATCCATACGACACGCGTCGAGGAGACGGCTCTGCCGGCACTCCCGGCCGCTCGGGGCGCGGCGCCGCCCCTCCTTGTCGGACTCGGCGACCGCCTGCATGATGCCTGCGGCCCTCCTCCCGTTCTCGCACGGCCCGGAGCTCTCCATGCGTCGCTCGTCTGTCTCGGCGGTCACCGCCGCCCTGGTGCTCGCGTCCGTCCTCTCGCTTCCTTCGTCCGCCGGCGCGCAGGCCGGCCGCCGCCAGCGCCGCACGGCCCCCGCGGCGGCCGCGGACACGACGCCGGAGGGCCTCAAGGTCCTCAACGTCGAGGACTATGGGCGTTGGAAGCGCATCAACTCCGCCGACCTGTCACACGACGGCCGTTGGATGACATACGCGTACAACCCCAACGACGGGGACGACACGCTCTTCGTGAAGGGCCTCGAGCGCGACACGCTGTACACGATTCCCCGCGGCGCGCAGCCGTCGTTCTCCGACGACTCCCGTTGGGTGGGCTACTTCGTGAGCCCACCCCAGCGCAACGGCCGGGGCGGCCGCGGTGGCCGTTCGAGCACACCGCCCCCGACGCGCGGCGGACGGGGGGGCGCGAGCGGTCCCCGCACGTTCGAGCTGCTGAACCTGGCCACCGGGGAGAAGTGGTCCGCCCCCAACGCTCAGGAGTTCAAGTTCGCGAAGGGGTCGAGGTACGTGGCGGTGCACCTGGCGAAGCAGTCGCGGGCGGACACGACCCACGACGGCACCGACCTCCTGGTGCGTGATCTGTCGTCGGGCGTGACGCGCAACATCGGCAACGTGGCGCAGTACGACTTCGACGACGCGGGTGGCATGCTCGCGTATACCGTGGACGCCGTGGACAACCTGGGCAACGGCATCTACCTCCTCGATCCGACGACGGGTGCCACCCGCGCCCTCGCCACGGCGACGGAGGAGTTCGCCGGCCTGGCGTGGAGCGACAAGGGCTCGGACCTCGCGGTCCTCGAGGGCACCAAGCCGGACGGAATGAGACAGCGGAGCAACGTGCTCCTGGCGTGGACGGACGTGAGCCCGCAGGGGGGCAAGGAGACGACCTACGACCCCTCCGAGGCGTCGGACTTTCCCAAGGGGTATGTGCTCAGCGAGTACGCGACGCCGCGGTGGAGCGAGGATGGCTCCCGGGTCTTCATCGGCATCAAGCAGCAGGAGACAGAGATCCCCAAGAGCGACGAGCCCCAGGCCGACGTCGACGTCTGGCACTGGAAGGACGCGCAGGTCCAGTCGGTCCAGATCGTGCGCCTGCGGCAGGAGCTGCGCCAGACCTTCACTTCGGCGGTCCTGATACCCGCGGACAGGTTCGTCCAGCTCGCCGACAGCGCCATGACCACCGTCCAGATGGTGCAGGACGGGAGCTGGGGCGTGGGCCGGAACGACACCACGTACCGGGGTGAGGTGGCCTGGGGCGGGAGCCACGCCGACTACTACCGCGTGAACACCACCACCGGCGCGCGCTCCCTCATCGCCGACAAGCTCGAGCGTACCATGGGCACGTCGCCCGACAGCAGGTGGTTCCTGTACCAGAAGGACGGGCACATCTACGCGTACGACGCCCGCGCCGGGAAGAGCACGCAGGTGGACGGAGGCATGAGCTTCCTGAACACCGACGACCACCATGCCTACGAGACGCCCATCTGGGGGCTCGGGGGTTGGTCGAAGGACGGGCGCTCGGTCCTGGTCTACGACAAGTACGACGTGTGGAAGCTCTCGCTGGACGGCACGACCAAGCCGGTGGACCTGACGAAGGGGGTGGGCGCGAAGCAGCAGATCCAGTTCCGGGTGGTGCGTCTGGACCTGCCCGGAGGCGGTGGGCGCGGGCGGTTCCGTGGCCGGTTCGGCGGCGGGCCACAGGTGGAGGACCACGGTATCGACCTCACCAAGCCCCTGACGCTTTCGGCGTACGGGGAGTGGACCAAGAAGTCGGGCTACTGGACGCTGAAGCCTGGGCAGGAGCCCAAGCCGCTCATCTACGAGGACAAGATGATCGGCCAGGTGTCGAAGGCCGAGGACGCCGACCGGGTGATCTTCACCGAGCAGACGTTCCGTGAGTTCCCGGACTACTGGGCGAGCAGCACGTCGTTCGGGTCACCGAAGAAGGTCACCGACGCGAACCCGTTCATCTCGGAGTACGCCTGGGGGAAGAAGGCGCCCCTCATCGACTACACCAACAGCAAGGGGCAGCATCTCCAGGCGACGCTGACCCTGCCCGCCGACTATCAGCCGGGGAAGAAGTACCCGATGCTCGTGTACTTCTACGAGGTCCTGTCCAACACGCACCACCAGTTCTCGTTCCCGCAGTACGACGACCGCCCGCAGATGTCGACGTACGCGTCCAACGGCTATCTGGTGCTGGAGCCCGACGTGGTATACCAGCTCGGCCATCCGGGCTCGTCGGCTCTGGACTGCGTCACCAGCGCGGTGAAGAAGGTCATCGCGATGGGGTACGCCGACTCGGCTCACATCGGCCTCCAGGGCCACTCGTGGGGCGGGTACCAGTCGTCCTACATCCTCACACAGACCAGCATGTTCGCCGCAGTGGTCACCGGTGCGCCGCCCACCGACCTGATCAGCTTCTACGACGAGACCTACCCGGGCTCCGGCACGTTGCAGCAGGGCATCACCGAGGTGGGCCAGGTCCGCATGGGCGAGGATGTCACCCCGTGGAACCACACCGCGCTCTACGAGGAGCAGTCGGCGCTCTTCAACGCTCCGAAGATCACGACGCCGTTCATGATCCTGCAGGGTACGGCGGACAACGCGGTGGACTGGCACCAGGGCCTGGAGCTGTACGCCGCGGCGCGGCGGTTGGGTAAGAAGGTGATCTTCCTGTCGTATCCGGGAGAGCCGCATCACCTGGCGAAGAAGCCCAACCAGATCGACTTCCAGATCCGCATGAAGCAGTTCTTCGACCACTACCTCATGGGCAAGCCGGCGCCGGACTGGATGAAGTACGGTGTTCCGCAGACGGAGAAGGGGAGGCCGATCCACTAGGGAGTTGTGGCGCGGGCGGCGGGCGGCCCGCCACAGTGCTACCGAGCGACAGGAGGAATGGATGCGCCATCGAGCGGCCGGGGCCATCGTCCTCCTGGTCATCGTCGCCGTGGCGGTTTTCACCCCGTCGTGCGCCCCCGGCGGCCTCATCGAGGCGCCGAGCGGCCGGGGGGGCCAGTACATGCCCGTCCTTCGCGGGCAGGCCTACGCGGTGGGGGGTGGCGACCTCTCCGGGCTGTGGGCCACCTGGCACCCGGCAGGTGACACGGTGGTGGACTCCGCGCGGGTGGGGACCGACGGGAGGTTCGAGATCCACACCACCACCCCGCACGGTGAGGGCGCGCTCCTCATCGACGCTCCGGACCCCAGGACCTTCCACCCGTTCCTGTATCCCTTCGACGACGATTCCCTGCTGGACTTCACCGTGGTCATGGTGCCCCTGAAGTGGACGGTCCGGCACGGCATCTACGAGGGGCAGGTGGTGGAGACGAGCCTGGACCTCGTCATGGACGACGATACGAATCGCGGGCTGTACACGTACTGGTTCGCGCAGGGCGATCCGCTCTCCGACCCGGTCCGGTACAAGCTGGACGCCATGACGTGGCCCCTGGACCGTTTCCCGGCGAAGGTCGCCTTCGATCACAGGAACGGCTCGCCGGACATGACGCCCCGGGACTCCACCGAGATCTGGAGCGTCCTGGACCGCATGGAGGAGATCTTCGGCATCGACCTCTTCCAGCCCGTGGTCGCGGACACCGCCTGGTGGCCGAAGCCGGTCACGTACACCGCGGCCGATCTGGTGCCCGGCGTCATCCGTCTGGACTTCGGGGCCTCGGGTCTCGACTGGGGCGCCAAGCCGCTGAGCGACAACGCCCCTCTGACCTGGAGCCAGGCCCTCGGCGACTGGGCTTCCGGGAGCCGCTTCACCTCGTTCGAGGTGTGGCACACCATGCTGGACGGCGGCGACATCACCATCCGCTCCACGCTGGACTCCCTGCAGCTGGCAGACGGGAAGGTCGCCTGGCAGACCGTGCTCATGCACGAGATGCTGCACGTGCTGGGCGTCGGCCATACGTGTCGCATCCCGTCGCCTCAGGGGCCGTGCATGCGTACGGCCGAGGTCTCGAAGTACGACGTTGCCTACACGGAGCTCCTGCGCGAGGCCATGGGGGTCGAGGAGGAGCACGACACCTTCCTCGGCATCATGCCCGCCACCATCGGCGAGCGGGTGGTGCTCCTCGGGCTCCCGGCGCTGCCGAGCTTCCCCTCGGATTCGAGCTGGCCCACCGGCGGCTCGCCGGGCGGGTGACGCGCGGAGAGGGGAGCACCTCGGAGTCTCACGGATTGCAGGCTGTGCCCCGCTCGCTCTCCGACGGGTGGAGGAGCGTGCCGAACACCTGCACCCAGTAGCTCCCATACGGCGAGAAGCGCGCGTGCACGTACGCGATTCCGGTCTGCATGTACCCGCCGAGGATGTTCGCCCGGTGCTCGGGCGAGCCCATCCAGTCCTTCACGGCCTCGTCCGGCGAGGACATGCCGGCGGCCACGTTCTCCCCCACGGTGAAGAAGACGTAGCCCGCCTGCCGCACCCGGTCCGCAGGCGACGTGCCGTCGCTGCCTACGTGGCCGAAGGGTCCTCCCCGAGCCATGTCCTGCGCGTGCTGCCGGGCGGCCTCCACCAACCTGGGATCGACCCGCAACCGTGGGAGCCGGGCCTCGGCGCGGCGCTGGTTCACCAGGTCGAGGACGCGCTGACCGGGGGTGTCGGGGCAGCGGGCGGCGGAATCCGGCTCGCTCCGCGACGGGCTCGTCGTCTCGTACCCGGGGTGGGGCGGCATCGGAGGAGCTCCGCCGACAGGGGTGCATGCCGCCAGGGTTGCGACCAGCACGAAAAGGCACCCGCGGTGGATCCAGGCCCCGGGGCCCGCACCGCCGTGTCGCCGTTCGCCGATCTGCTTCGAGCGTGACGTCATCACGCCTTCCGTCGGGGACTTCTCCACATACGCTGCGTGCTGCGGCGACTTACGTCGGACGCGTCACCGTGCCAGCGCGTGGAGAATCAGCACGCCGCTCAGCACGTCGGGACCGCGGGCGAGCTGGAGAACGAGCTCCATGGGGAAGAGCCCGAGGGGCGTCTCGAACACGGCGCCGCCGTAGGACATGGGGGGCCGGGTAGCGGCCCTGTACGCGGCGCCCACGACCCCGGCCACCATGATGAGCTCGACGGCGTCGAGGTGGACGCCGCCCGCCGGCGCGGTGAGGGCCCACCAGAGCAGGGTGCCCAGGGCCGGGACGACGAGATGGCTCAGTCGCTGCTCCGTCTCGCTTCCGCCCAACGCCCTGCGCAGGCCCGGTGAGCCGGACAGCGTGCGCAGGCCCCCCATGAGACGCCCCGCCGCCACGTAGGCGAGGATGATCCGGGTCACTCCCACCGCAGAGGGCACCACCAGTCCCACCGCATACAGGACGAGGACCAGGCCGGCCCACACTCCCAGGGCGCCTGGACGCCGGAGCTGACGGCGCAGGTCGGCCTGGAGGAGCGTCCAGGACCGCCCGTACCGTCCGAGGCCGAAGGAGCGGCTGCGGACCGTTCCCACCCTGCGCCACCTCCGCACCTCGAGGACGTTCCAGAGGACCGACGGGTCCAGCCAGACGGTGGCGCTGACCGTGGCGGTGGCGACGTCGGCGCCTGCGCTCAGCGCGACTCGATTCAGAAGCGGCAGCGTGCGCGTTCCGGCGGCGATCGCCAGGACGGCCAGCGGGAGACCCACCAGGGCCAGCACGGGGCCGGACACCAGGTGGGGCTGCGGAAGCGACAGGCCGGTGTAGTGCGCGGCCACCGCGGCCAGTGCCGTGAGGGCACCCACGCCGAGGAAGAGCCATCCGGCGGGCCGGAGCCACCGGGTTCCCGCGGCGTCGCCCTGGGCCGCCACGGTGGACGCCGCGAAGGTGACGCCGTACGCCGAGCCCGCCAGGGCCGCCCACCCCAACGTGGCCACATGGCCCACGAGGAGGGTGGCGAGCAGCGCCATCACGGTGGCGAGGAACCCGGCCGACAGAACCAGGGCGCCGAAGCGCGGCCTCAGCCATCCCCTTCGGTCCACCGGAGTGGAGACGCCCCACGACTGCTCGGCGGGCGTGGCCAGCAGCGGTCCCATGGCCCGTGCTCCCCGCCAGGCCAGCCCCGCCGTAGCGAAGAGCACCGCCAGGCCGATCCAGTACACCTCCGGACTCACGCCCACCGACCCCGCAGGCGAGCGCAGGTGCTTGCGCACCGCAGAGAAGAGGATGCCACCGTAGACCACCAGCACCCAGAGGACGATGTAGAGGTCCGTGAGCGTGTCACCCAGCGACCGGGTGTGGTGGGCGCGCCGGGCGCCGCGGAGGTGCTTGCGCCAGGCGCGCGCCGAGGGGGCAACGGCGGGGGAGACGCTCACACGCCGATCTCGAGGCGCTCGTCGGCGACGGCGTCGATGAGCTCGGGGTCGTGGGAAGCAATGAGCACGGCGGTGCCCTCGGCCTTCTCGCGGATGATCCGTTCCGTGAGCCAGGCCCGACCGCGCACGTCCAACCTCTGCTCGGGCTCGTCCATCACCAGGAGCCGTCGGGGACGCACGAAGCACGAGGCCAGCGCCAGGCGGCGGCGCTGTCCGCTGGAGAGCGTTGCGGGAAGCTGGTCGCGAGCGGCTTCGAGGCCCAGCTCCGCCACGACCTCGGCCACGGCCTCACCGTCACCGCCGTGGGCGAAGGCCAGGAGCTCGAGGTGCTCGATGACCGAGAGGTCAGGGAAGAAGTCGATGTCGTCGAGGGCGGCGGCGA
This sequence comes from Gemmatimonadota bacterium, assembly GCA_022340865.1. Lineage (GTDB taxonomy): Bacteria > Gemmatimonadota > Gemmatimonadetes > Longimicrobiales > Gaopeijiaceae > SZUA-318. The sequence continues at coordinate 11,648 of JAJDNC010000115.1, read as the reverse complement.
TGGAGGCCCGCACGTACGGATCGGTCTCCTCCATGGGAGCCCCGTTCAGGAATATCTTCCCGGCGTCGGGCCGGTCGGCCCCCACCACGCACCGCAGGAGCGTGGTCTTGCCGGCGCCGTTGGGCCCGAGCACCGCCAGGGACCGCCCTTCATCCAACGAGAAGCTGACGTCGTCGAGAACGACGAGGCTGCCGAACTTGCGGGTCAATCCGCTTACCGTGAGCGTGGCCGGCACTCCGTGTTCGAGGTGTGCGTGTCGCCGGAACGTCTGCGTGCGCGGGCGCACCGGACAAGTCAGCGAGTGTATGGCGGGGCTCCGGCGGCGGCAATCGTCGGCGGCCACGGCCCTGGGTCACGAGGTCCCGCCGCGCGCGCGTCCTTGGTGTGCATGTCCACGCAGAACGCGCATCCGTTCAGGTAGGAGGCGCGCAGCTTCACCAGCTCGAGAAGGGGATGCTCCAGGCCGGAGGCGTCCACGTGCGCCTGCATGGCGGCCATGGCCCGGTACGCACCGGGGTTGGCCTTGGGGTATCGAAGTCTCTCGGTCATGGGCAGCGTCTCGTGGCAGGTTCATCCGGGACTCGACGTCAACGGCGCACGACGCGTCGCTCGGGGCAGGTTCGGCGCCACTGCTCACGAGGACGACGGCGGGCCGGGACCGTCACATCACTGGCGCCCGTCGCCCCGTCTGTCCAGGCCACCGACTCCGCGACGCCTCCTCAGCGGTTGTAGTTGAAGAGCGGCAACACGCTGAACGACGTCTTGTTGCGGGCGATGTTGATGATGCCCACCTGAAGGCCGTGGAGCTCGTTGGCGATGTTGAGCAGGCCGATGCACAGGCCGCGCTGCTCCCCGCGGATGTCGTTGAACGCGGCCACGGACATCCCGCGCAGGACGCCTGCCGTCTCGATCCTGAAATAGGCCGGCGCCACCACGAGACCGTGCACGTCGTCTCCGCCCGCCGCCACGCCCGAGAGCACGACACCGGTGATGTCCGGAGCGCCCACGCCGACGCCGCCCACGGCGAGCCCCTTCAACTCCTCGCCGGCGCCCACGCCCAGCCCGCCGACGGCGACGCCGGTGACGTCCCCGCCGGCACCGACGCCCACTCCGCCCAGGAGGATCCCCTTCACGTCACCACCCGAGCCGACGCCGACGCCCGCTGCGGCCAGGCCCGTGAGGTCCCCGCTGGAGCCCACGCCGACCCCGCCGAGGACGACGCCCCGAACGCGCCCTCCGGAGCCGGCCCCCACGCCCCCGATCATCACGCCGGTCACGTCACCACCGGCGCCGACGCCCACTCCGCCGACGGCGATGCCGCTCAGGTATCCGCCCGTCCCGGCACCGACACCCCCCGCCATGATACCGCGCACGCTACCACCGGCGCCGATACCCACTCCACCAATGGCGACTCCGGAGATCTCGCCGCCGGTGCCGGCGCCCACGCCGGCCAGGGCGATCCCCGCGATGCGGTCGCCGGCGCCGAGACCGATGGGCGCCAGGGCGATGCCGGAGAGCGTGTGCTCCGCGCCGATGCCGACGCCCACGGACAGGCCGCTGATGTCGGATGCGCCGGTGACGGGCACGCCCAGGGCGATCCCCTTCACGACACCGTGGCTGCCCTCGTACGGAGTCCAGATCGTCGCGTTGATCCCACGGACCAGCTCGAGCCGATCGTCGCGGAAGTTCAGCCGCAAGCCGTCCAGGCGCGGGACGTCGCCGATGCCCAGCCCCACGTTCCCGACGGCGAGCTTGACGCCCTGGGCGAGGGCGGGACGCGGCGCAAGACCCGGGGCGACGAGAGCGGCGAGGGTGAGAAGCGTGAAGGAAGGCAGCGCGGACGAAGAACGGAAGGAAAGAACGCGGGCGCGCACGGCGAGACTCCTGAAGACCTGGAAGGCTTTGTGGGGGGATGTCCGTGATCCCTACGCATGGCCGGAAGGGTCGGTTTCGACGGGCGCCGCGAGCGCATTGCGACGTCCGTAGTGGATCCGACGAGGTCCGGGCTCGCGGATCTCAGCCGGCGCATCAGATCCAGCGGAAGGTCCGCAGGGCCACGGCGAACGAGACGCTGCCCCACACCACGCAGATCCCGATGGGGGCCGCGAGCGAAGCCAGCGACGCACCCTGGAGCATGATGCCGCGCAGCGCGTCGTTCAGCGCCGTGAGGGGGAGGACCCGGATGAACGGCTGCATGGCCGCGGGGAACTTCGCCGACGAGAAGAAGACCCCCGAGAGCACCCACATGGGGAGCATGACGAGGTTCATGAGCCCGGAGACCGCTTCGACGGTCTGGGCGCGACTCGCGGTGAGCAGGCCGAGCCCCGCGAAGCACATGGCGCCGAGGACGACGACCACCGCCAGGCTCAGGATGGAGCCGCGCACCGGCACACCGAACGCCAGGGCGGCGAAGCCCAGGAGCACGATGACCTCGGGTGCGAGAATCACCAGACGTGCGGCGATGAAGGAGAGCAGGTACTGGCTGCGCCGCATGGGGGAGGCCAGCAGGCGCTTCATGAGCTTGCGGCGGCGGGCGTCCACCACGGCGTAGCCCAGCCCCCACATCCCGGTGCTCATGAGGTTCAGCCCGAGGAGGCCCGGAATGAGGAAGTCGATGTAGCGCGCCCCCCGCTCCGTCACGATGTGGTCCGCCGTCGCGCGAGGGTTCCGCCGGCCCAGGGCCTGCTGCAGCGCATCGTCGGTGGCGATGCGTGCCAGGCGGCTCTCCGAGCGGGTGGGATCGTACCGATATACCAGCGAATCTCCGGGCACCACGACCAGCGCCACCTGCCCCGTGCGCAGCTCCTCGGAGGCGACCTCCGGGGAAAGCACGGATGCGGCGAAGCCGCCGGCCGCCTTCAGGTCGGCCACCAGAGCCTCGGCGCGGGGTCCCGACTCGACGGCCACGTGGATGACGTCGGGGGGGCGGTTGCGGAACGCCAGGCCCAGAGCCACCGCCAGGAGGAGGGGGAAGGCGAAGACCCAGAAGAGGACCTCCGGCTGGCGGAGCTGCTCCCGGAAGCGTGCCAGCGTGAGCTCCTTCAGGGGAAGCAGGTAGTTCATCATCGCTGCGGGCTCACGTGTCCCGGAGGTGCCGCCCCGTGAGGCTCAGAAAGAGGTCCTCCAGGGTGGCGTGGTGGGTGAGGAGCTCCGTCATCTCCCCACCGTGGCGCTCCAGCTCGCCCATGAGGGCCGGAATCGCGCGGTGGGGCTCCGTAACGGTGAGGGTGTAGCGCGGACCGTCCCGGCGGGCGCTCTCCACGCCCGGCAACGCCACCAGCTCGGCCTCGGGCAGGGGCTCGGCACCGCTCCCGAGAGCGAACTCGACGACGTGGTCCGCACCCAGCGAGGCGATGAGCTCCCGGGGCGACCCCAGCGCGATGATCCGGCCGTGGTCCATCACCGCCACCCGCTCACAGAGCCGCTCGGCCTCCTCCATGTAGTGGGTGGTGAGCACCACCGTGCCGCCCCGGCTCTTGAACTCCTCGACGACGTCCCAGAGAGCCCGGCGGGACTGGGGGTCGAGGCCGGTCGTGGGCTCGTCCAGAAAGAGCACGTCGGGATTCCCGACGAGGGCACACGCGATGGCCAGGCGCTGCTTCTGACCCCCCGAGAGCTTGTCCACCCACGTGTCCCTCTTCTCCCTCAGCTCGACGAGATCCAGGATCTCCTCCGGGTCGTGCCCCGCGCGGTAGAAGCTGCGGAAGAGGCGGATGACCTCGATCACCTTGAGACGCTCGGCCAGGCGCGTCTCCTGGAGCGCCACTCCGAGGCGCTCGCGGAGCGCGATGGCGTCGCGACCCCAGTGCAGTCCGAGGATCTCCACCGTTCCGGAGTCCGGAGCCACCAGGCCCTCGATCATCTCCACGGTCGTGGTCTTCCCGGCGCCGTTGGGCCCCAGCAATCCGAAGCACTCGCCCGAAGGCACGTCCAGGTCGAGGCCGTCCACCGCCAGCACGTCCTTGTAGCGCTTGGTGAGAGCGCGGCAGCGGATGGCGGGAGGAGCGGAAGCGGCGGAGGACGCGGAGTCCGTGTGGTGCGCGGAAGTCGCCGCAGACGCGGACGGTGCCGCGGAGGCGGACGATGCGGACGGGACCGGGGTCATGGCGGATGATGACGACGAGCCGGGCCTGCGGGAAGGGGCGGAAGCGCGAGAAGCCTCCGCTTCCCGACCGTCGCCTCGGCGTGGCTCGTCTCTCGACGGCACGTCACGCGCAACGGCGACGTGGAGCGGTCCGGCTCGACGCTCGAGTCGGGCCCCGCGGTAGGCTGCGGGCCGGGTCCGGTCAGGCTAGCTTCATGCACGACACGTGCGGGTGCGACACTACATCGGAGGGTTCTCTCATGATCATCCGCATCTGGCACGGCTGGACCACCCCGGCCAACGCCGACATCTACGAAGAGCTGCTCCTGAACGAGGTCATCGTGGGGATCCGCGATCGGCACATAGAAGGATTCGAGAACATCCAGGTGCTCCGCCGCGAGCTGGCCGAGGAGGTCGAGTTCGTCACGATCATGTCCTTCGATTCCCTGGATGCGGTGCGGACGTTCGCGGGTGAGGACTACGAGGCGTGTGTCGTGCCGCCTGCCGCGAGGAAGGTGCTGGCGCGCTTCGACGAGCAATCGCAGCACTACGAGGTCCGGGCGGAGCGGTAGCGACGGGGATGGAGGAGCGCCGAATCCCCGTGGCCCGCCTCCTACTTCTTGCCGCCGTCCTGGTTCTTGCCGTCTTCCTTGAACTTGATGGTGACCAGGCACACGCCGCTCTCCATCTCGGTGTCCACGTCGTGCCCCAACTCGCGGAACAGGTGCAGCATGGCATTGTTGCTCGCCAGCACGTCGGCGGTGAGGCCCTTCATGCCGTTGGCTTGAGCCAGGCGTACCATCTCCTCCACGAGGATTCGGCCCAGGCCCTTCCCCTGCCACGTGTCGCGAACGATGAAGCCCACGTCGGCGAAGTCCGTCTCCGGATCCCGGAAGTACTGGGCGATGCCCACGATCTCGGGCTCGTGGACTGGATCGCAGGTCTCCAGCACCATGGCCATGTTGTCGTGGTAGTCCACGTCCAGGAAATACTGCCGCTCCTGGTGGGCGACGCGCTTCACCACGCGCATGAAGCGCTTGTAGAGCGCGTCCTCGCTCATCGAGTAGAAGAGCTCCACGAGCTTGGGCTCGTCGATGGGACGGATGGGCCGCAGCAGCAGGGGGTCCGCGCCCTTCGCGGTCACGCGCCGCTCGAGCCTCCTGGGATAGCGACCCCGGGGCTGGATCTGGTCGATGAAGACGTAGTGGCGCGCCTTCGCGTCGTGCAGGAGCTCGGCCCGGAAGTCCGGATGCGCTATGGAGATCAGCGCCAACGCGCGCTCCCGGATGGACTTGCCCAGTAGGTCGGCGACGCCGTACTCGGTGACGACGTAGCGCACGTCGCCCCGGGAGGTCACCACCCCCGCGCCCTCGGTGAGCGTGGCGACGATGCGGCTGATGGCGCCGTCCTTGGCCGTGGAGCGTATGGCGATGATGGGCTTGCCGCCCGGGCACATGGAGGCGCCGCGGATGAAGTCCACCTGACCGCCGATTCCCGAGTAGAACTTGGTACCGATGGAGTCGGCGCACACCTGGCCCGTGAGGTCGATCTGAATGGCGCTGTTGATGGCCACCATCTTGTGCTGCTCGGCGATCCTCCGGGGATCGTTCACGTAGTCCGTCGCCTGGAACGTGAAGAGCGGGTTGCGGTCGATGTAGTCGTAGAGCTGACGCGACCCGAAGGTGAACGAGGCGGTGATCTTGCCGGGATGGATGGTCTTGTACTTGCCGGTGATGATGCCCCCGTCGATGAGGGGGATGATCCCGTCGGAGAACATCTCCGTCCATACGCCCAGGTCGCGCTTGTCGGTGAGGGCGCGCAGGACGGCGTCGGGGATCATGCCGATGCCCGCCTGGAGGGTGCTGCCGTCCTCGATGAGCGAGGCCACGTTCCGCCCGATCTCCATCTCCACCTCGCCGGGCTCCTCCGGCAGGTGCTCGATGAGGGGCACGTCGTTCCAGGTCCACGCGTCGATGCGGTCCATCTTGATGAAGCCGCCGCCGTGGACGTACGGGACGTTGGGGTTCACCTCCGCGATGACCAGGCGCGCGCTCTGGATCGCGGCCACGGTGATGTCCACGGAGACGCCCAGGTTGACGTAGCCGAACTTGTCCGGGGGCGTGCACTGGATGAGGGCCACGTCCACCGGCATGCGCCTGGAACGGATGAGATCCGGGATCTTCGACAGGAAGACGGGCGTGTAGTCGGCGCGCCCTTCGTGAACGGCTCCGCGCACGTTGGAGCCGATGAAGAACGCGTTGTGCCGGAAGTGCTCGGCCATCTCCGGCACCGTGTACGGCGCCGGGCCCAGCGTCATGAGATGGACGACGGTGTTGTCGGCGAAGTGGGTCGCCTGCCGACCGAGGGCCTCCACCAGTCCTATGGGCTCTGCCGCACCCGATCCGATGAGAATCGGTCGGCCTCGGGGGATCCTGCGGACGGCTTCATCGGCCGTCGTTCGCTTCGACGCGTAGGCTTCCTGCCAGCCCATGGTGCTCTCCGTAGTGGCGGAAAGGCGGGGCGGTGGGCGGGGACCGCTGAATTTCGTACGAGGAAGGTCGCGACAGCCCGGGGCGGAGTCCAGCGGAGGTGAAAGAACGCGCGGGGGCGGGGCTGCGTCGGCTGGTCAGGTGGCTGGGGCGGCCGTACAATCTCCCCCGCCGTGTATCGGACGAAGCTCCACCATCGGGACCCGCTGCCATGAGAAAGCTCGCATTCGTCTTCGTGTTGGCCTGCGCCGCGTGCGCTGCGAACAACGCTCCCAACGCTGCCGATGTCGCCCGCTGGAAGCAGGAGGCCGCCGACGTCACCATCGTGCGCGACGACTGGGGAATCGCCCACGTACACGGCAAGACCGACGCCGATGCGGTGTTCGGCATGGAGTACGCCCAGGCCGAGGACGACTTCAACCGCGTGGAGATGAACTACCTGGACGCCCTCGGCCGGATGTCCGAGGCGGAAGGGCCGTCGCAGATCTACCGGGACCTGCGCATGAAGCTGTTCGTCCCCGAGGACTCTGCGCGGGCGCAGTACACGCGCAGCCCCGAGTGGCTGAAGAAGCTCATGGACGCCTTCGCGGACGGGCTGAACTACTACCTGTACACGCACCCGAACGTGCACCCGAAGGCCATCCACCGCTTCGAGCCGTGGATGGCGCTGGCCTTCACCGAGGGCAGCATCGGCGGCGACGTCACCACGGTCAGCGTGCGGGACCTGAAGGCGTTCTACTCGGCGCCGCAGACCCCCGTCACATCGGGGCAGCCGCCGGCTGTCACCGGGAACCCGGGGGACGGACCGCCGCCGGAGCCGTCGGGCTCCAACGGCATCGCCATCGCGCCGAAGAACACGCAGGACCACCACGCGCTGCTGTGGATCAACCCGCACACGTCGTTCTACTTCCGCTCCGAGCTGCAGATGTCCAGCGACGAGGGGCTCGACGCCTACGGCGCGGTGACCTGGGGCCAGTTCTTCATCTATCAGGGCTTCAACCGCACGGCGGGCTGGATGCACACGTCCAGCGGCGTGGACAACATCGACCAGTTCCTGGAGACCATCGTCAAGAAGGGCGACCAGTACTACTACCGCCACGGCAATGACCTGCTGCCCGTGCGCACGCGCACCATCGTCGTGCGCTACCGGACCCCCGATGGCGGCATGGCCGACAGCACGTTCACGGGCTACTACACCATGCACGGCCCCGTCGTCGGGAAGATCGGCGACAAGTGGGTGACCACGAGCCTGATGTACGATCCGATCCAGGCGCTGATCCAGGACTTCACCCGGACCGAAGCCAAGGACTACGCCGCGTTCAAGAAGACCATGGAGCTGCACACCAACTCCTCCAACAACACGATCTTCGCGGACGCCGAGGGCAACATCGCCTACTTCCACTCGGACTACATCCCACGCCGCGACACGGCGTTCGACTGGACCAAGCCGGTGGACGGCAGCAATCCCGCCACGGACTACCACGGCGTGCTGACGCTGGACCAGACGCCGGACCTGCTGAACCCGGCCGACGGCTGGCTCTACAACTCCAACAACTGGCCGTGGTCGGCGGCGGGTCCGGACAGCCCGAAGCGGAAGGACTTTCCCACGTACGTGGAGCGGGGCACGGAGGAGACGGCCCGGGGCTTCCACGCGCTGCGCGTGCTGCCGCACCACGAGGACTGGACCATGACGTCGCTCACGGCCGCCGCGTTCGACAGCTACCTGCCGGCGTTCGCCATGACCCTTCCCACGCTGATCAAGGCCTACGACGTGCTGCCGGCGACCGATCCGCTGCGGGCGAAGCTCGCCGAGCAGATCGAGACCCTGCGCGGCTGGAACTACCGCTGGGGCTACAGCTCGGTGGCCACGTCGCTGGCGGTGTTCTGGGGTACCGAGGTGGAGCACCGCGCCCGGGCCGAGCACGCGCCCCGGGGCATGTTCCGCGACTACGCGAACCAGGATCTGAAGCCCCACGCGCTGGTGGAGGCCCTGGCCGCGGCGTCCGACAAGCTCACCGACGACTTCGGCACGTGGAAGACACCGTGGGGCGAGATCAACCGGTTCCAGCGTCTGGACGACTCCATCCAGTCGCACTTCGACGACTCGAAGCCGAGCATACCGGTCCCGTTCACGTCCTCGCTCTGGGGCTCGCTGGCCTCCTTCGGAGCCCGCGCCTACCCCAACACCAAGAAGTGGTACGGCACCAGCGGTAACTCCTTCGTGGCGGTGGTGGAGTTCGGCGACAGCGTCCGCGCTCGGGGCGTGACCGCAGGGGGCGAGAGCGGCGATCCGGCTTCACCGCACTTCGACGACGAGGCCGAGCGGTACGCCACCGGGAACCTGAGGGAGATCTACTTCTATCCGTCCCAGCTCGTGGGGCACACCGAGCGCACGTACCACCCCGGGGGATGACGCGGCCGGACTGACACGCGTGGTCGGACCCTCCCCCCGGCTCGTGTCCACCGGGCCGGCGCGGCGGCGCGCGGGATGAGCGCCGCCGCGCTCCCCCCGCCCCCCCGTACCGACTCCGGCGCGCTTCTCCGGGAGCGGGACTACATGATCTACCTGGTCACCCGCGCCTCCGGCGTCCTGGCCACGGTGGCCCAGAGCGTCACCATGGGGTGGCAGGTCTACGACCTCGCGCGTCGGGGCATGGGGGTGGCCGAGTCCTCGCTGTACGTGGGGCTCCTGGGCCTGGCGACGTTCCTGCCTCTCTTCTTTCTGGCTCTTCCGGCGGGTGTCACGGCCGACCGGTACTCCCGCAGGGCGCTGGTCACGGTGTGCTTCGCCGCCGAGGCGGTATGCGCCGGGGCTCTCATGTGGACCGCCGAGCGGGGCATCCTGTCGGTGCATCTACTCCTCGGCATCGCCCTGGCGTTCGGCGTCGCCCGGGCGTTCCGCGCTCCGGCGGGCGTCGCTCTCGGGCCCATGCTGGTACCGCTGGAGCTCCTTCCCCGGGGCATCGCCTGGAACTCCCTGGCCTCCCAGATGAGCAGGATCGCCGGGCCGGCGCTGGCCGGATTCCTGGTGGGGCATTGGTCGTCGGGGGTGTCGTACGGCGTCTGCTTCGTCCTCTACCTGTTTCCCGTGGTGGGACTCCTCTTCATCCGCCGGCCTACGCGTCCGCAGACCCACCCCGGCTCACGGCTCCAGCGGGTGCGCGAGGGGCTCCACTACATCTGGCAGAACAAGGTGGTTTTGGGGGCCATCTCCCTCGATCTGTTCGCCGTGCTCCTGGGAGGCGCCACCGCGCTCCTCCCGGTCTTCGCCCGGGACGTGCTCCGCGTGGGGCCCGAGGGGTTCGGCCTGCTGCGCTCCGCGCCGGCGGTGGGAGCCGCGGTGGTGGCGCTGGCGCTGGCCAGCCGTCCCATCACGCGACGGGCGGGCACGGCGATGTTCACCGGCGTGGCCATCTTCGGCGTGGCCACGGTGGTGTTCGGCGCGTCGAAGTCCTTCGCGCTCTCCCTGGCCGCCCTCGTCGTCCTGGGAGGCGCCGACATGGTGTCGGTATTCGTGCGCCAGACGCTCATCCAGATCGTCACGCCCGACCCCATGCGCGGGCGCGTGGCCTCGGTATCGTCCCTCTTCATCGGCGCCTCCAACGAGCTGGGCGAGTTCGAGAGCGGCGTGACCGCGCGTATCTTCGGACCCGTCGCGGCGGCCATCATCGGCGGCGTGGCGTCGCTGGGCGTCACCGGGATCTGGGCGAGGATGTTCCCGGCGCTCAGGCAAGTGGACCGGCTGCAGTGAGGAGGGCACGGCCCGCCTCGGACCACAGGGCCGACACCGGGCTCACGGGATCCGCGCATCGGGCGCCGCCGCCGGACCCGACTTCCTCAGCGGTTGAACCGGGTCAGGAGACAGCGGCGTCGTGAGCTCACCCCCCGCGCTGACCTCGCCACCTGCTGCCATGGGAGGCCTGGTGCCGTCAGGACCTCCCCGGCGCGTCATCCCCCGGCCGGGGGACCACCGAGTAGCGCCGCGGATTCCCGACCCACCAGGTTGGCGCGCAGAAGCCCGAGCCCCTCCACATCTGCCGGCAGTCTCTTCGCCTGCAACTCGTCGCGGATCGCTCCTACCGCAGCGGCCAGTGAGCCGTCTCCGATGTCCTTGGCTGCGCGGGCGATGCTTGTAAGCACAAGAACTGGCGAGACCCTCAGCAATGCCCCGGTTTCGTGGCCGATCCAGTCACCTGTAACCTTCCCGCGTTGCATGGCCGACACGAGTTCCTGCACCTGCTCGCTCGGCGGCAAGCCACGAACTGCCGTGGCGGCACAGGCGTTGCGTGTGAACTCGGGGCTTTGACTGTCTTCCGCCTCAGCCCAGAGCCTAGCCTGCATGGCCGGTGAGGCTGGGGTGGGGATGGCATCCAGGAACATTAAGACAGAAGTGTCCTTGCTCTTGATTACGTCGCCCAGCGCGGCCAAAGCCCAGTCATTCAGCGGTGGATAATTGCACTTGGCAATCTGGCCTTTCCAGGCGAGTGCCAACTGACTCTTCAACCAGGCACTCAGGGAGGCGTGAGACAACTCATCAAACACAGCAGGCCCATAGGCGTCCTCCTGCGGACAGCCGGCGAACATCACGAGCTCCGGCGAGTCACATAGCCCGCGGCCTCAAGAGTCCTCGCTACTTCCTGTGGGGGGACCGACCGAGCTTGAGCGTCCAGGCCGGTCACCGTGACCAGGGCCCGCACCCGGTCAAGAACAAAGCGTATCGTGAAAGCACTTTCTGGCTCCTTGGTCGCCCGGGGCGGCCGGCGTCGAGGGCGCGCAATGCTCTGGGGGGGCGGTGACAGGACCAAGTAGATCAGCAATGCTGCAACTTACACGGACCAGTGAGTGACCGACAACATGAGGGGCGAGTCGCGGAGGCGGGGCTGGAGCGGCGGCGGGTGCACTTTTCGCGCCGCTGTCTCTCAACCCTCAGCGGTTGAACCAGTACGCGACCTTGATGAGGAACGTGTTGTCCGGGTGCAGGTCGAACAGACCGGCGAAGTCGTCCTGCCACGGCTGGCGCGTCTGCGCCGAGTCCTGGCGCCCGTGCGCCCACACGACGAAGAGCGTCGACCCGG